>JBEQBV010000284.1:0-4602 GCA_041639635.1 Novosphingobium sp. | reverse complement strand
CCATCCGAAGCTGCTTTGCATCACACGTAACCTCCAAGGCCAAGTGCCGCTGCCATCATGCCGAAGACATAAAGAGAGACACCGGTCGCATTGTACCAGGGTGCATTCTTGGCTGGAGCCGAAACCAGCCTAGGCATCAGGCACAGTTGGATCGCCAGCATCACGGAAACCGCAAGGGCAGAAATCGTATGACCCCAGACCACCATCAGCGCGATGACGATACCTTGCGGTATTGCCATGACTGCACTGGCCAGCAGGGCAGCCGGACGTTCACCCAGAACGACCGGCAGTGAACGCAAGCCGGTTGCGCGATCCCCCTCCACAGCCTTGAAATCGTTAAGCGTCATGATGCCGTGCGCGCCAAGGCTGTAGAGCAGCAGGACGATCAGGATATGGGGCGATGGCAGCGCGCCTGCCATCACGGCAGCGCCTGTAAACCAGCTCAACCCCTCATACGTCAGCGCAACTACTGCAGGGCCGACCCAGCCGCTGGTCTTGAAGCGAAAAGGTGGCGCGCTGTAACCCCAAGCGCAAAGCAATCCGAAAATGGTGGCAATCAGCACCCATTTTCCAGTCAACGCAGCAATCGCGAGTGAAAGCACTGTCCACGTGATTGCGATGGCAAGGCCCCAGCGTCCACCGATGCGCCCAGAAGGGATAGGCCGGTTCGGCTCGTTGATGGCATCGACATGGCGATCGAACCAGTCGTTGACCGCCTGACTCGTGCCGCAGACCAGCGGGCCTGTAAGCGCAATTCCAGCAAGAATGAATGCCCATCGCGAAGACGGGGCGACGCCTGACGAAACGATGCCGCAAAGCAAAGCCCACATCGGCGGAAACCA
Source organism: Novosphingobium sp. (assembly GCA_041639635.1). Classification (GTDB taxonomy): domain Bacteria; phylum Pseudomonadota; class Alphaproteobacteria; order Sphingomonadales; family Sphingomonadaceae; genus Novosphingobium. Next base: position 3,760 of record JBEQBV010000284.1, on the reverse strand, counting down.
GGTGATTGGCTTTAGCAGTTCAAGGACATCACGTACCGCCGGAGGCGGCGTTATCCCGGTCGAGATTGCGGATCGCGCCATACCGCAACCCTATGCCTCGACCCAAAAGGTGTCAAACCAAATTGACAGCCCTAACTGTCAACACTGTCCACCAAATTGCCCAATCCGTAGCGGTGAAGCTTTGAATAGAGGCTCTGACGGCTCAACCCCAGAATTTCGGCTGCAGACGCCCGATTGTTAGAGGTGTATTCAAGAGCCGCTTCGATGCAAAGGCGCTCGATCAGATCGGTCGACTCGCGCACGATATCCCGCAAGGACATGCGGCCAACCAATTCCGTAAGCTGCTCCACAGACCTCGGCGCGTCGCTCGACAAAGGAAGATCACGCAAGCGTCGGCCGATCGGGCGAATAACAAAACCGTAATGGGGATGTTCACCCGAGGTCTTTACGGCCGAAAGCTCAATAGGCTCACCATCATAGCCTTCACGAGCGCCAACTACCGTCGCCACGTTTCGGGCAATGTCATGTTTGGTCAACTGACCGTCAATCAGATCAAGATCCACCCCGGGGCGGCCCAGAAAATCACCAAGCGAACGGTCGCGAATCTGCTCGACACTCGCTGCAGAAACGAGTTCCACGAAAGCGGCGTTGGCAGCAATGATATGCATCCGGTCATCCGTTAGCACGAATGCATCGGGCATCGATTCAATGACCTGCAAGGTTGCGTTTGATGATTGTTCGGGCGCGCCAGTGACGGCTAGCAATCGGATCAGCAAATACTGCCCGCCACGTTCGCGAAAACCGCTTGCCGACAGCATGACAGATGTGCCCCCAACGGCAGGCTCGACCGGAAGAGGCTGCAACGAATTGCTGACCAAGGCGGAGCCCAGATAAGCGATCAGACTTTCGCGCGCCGGCTTTGCAAACATCGATGTAAGCTTGCCGCCTTGCAGCGTGCCAATGCGCGCGCGGAACAGAACATGCGCTGCATGGTTGGCTTCGCGAATCCTGAAAGTATCGGCATCGACGATGAAGACCGGTTGCTCGGTCTGCTCGAACAGCATGCGATAGCGCGCTTCGAGTTGGCGCAGGCGAAGATAATCACGTTCGAGCGATTGTTGAGCCTGAAGCACGCGCTGCTGCAAGGCTGCGGCATCACGCATGTCGCGCCCAAAGGCAATGCTGCAGGCCCCGGGCCCGATGTTGACGACCACAAAACGCACCGGGACTTCGCTGTCGGCCATGATCTGGTTGACCTGACGCCAGTGCTGCGTCATCCCCTTGCGCGCGTTTGCAAGCATTTCCATGATCTTAGGCTTGCTCTCGATTGTGACCGTATCGAGCCAATTGCGACCGAGCCACTGCGTGGCATCGGGAAACTCTTCCGGATCAGCGGCAAGATCGATGATCCTTCCGGTTTCATCGATGACAAGCGCAATGTCACCGGCAATCATTGCCAGCTTCGCTGCCGCGCCTGGCGCTAGCCCGTCAAAGTGGAGTTCGGGACTTCCAAAGGGGATTTTCCCCTGCAAGCTGTGTTTGCGAACTGACATCTCGTGGCCGGCTATGCGATCGGCAGACAGAGGCGCGCCGATCTTTTTACCAGCCTATCAGCCAGTGCGAGAAAAGAATTGGCGTCCACTGCAGTGCCGTCAGCCCCCACTTCTTCTACCATGCCAGGATTGGCATTCACCATTTGACCACCGATCAATATCTGGACCTTCGGCGCGCGGGAAATGCTGCGGATCGCTGAAATTAGGTCAGCAATGGAGCCCGTAGTGCAATCACACGAAATGGTCAAGCCAACCAGATCAAACTGCCGCTCGGCGATAATTTGAAGCAATTCCCGACGTTTAGGATTGATCAACACTTCCGTCTGCCATCCTGCACGGGCAAACACTTCCTCTACCATCAACGTTCCGAGAGAGTGTTCATCCCCCGGAAGCGGGGAAAAAAGCGCCGAGCGCCCTCGCGGGTCTATCGGAGATTCGGGCGGATGACGCAGTGCGACCTGCCGCATGACTTCCTGAATGCGCCAAAGTCCCATTGTCACGTCCAGAAAGTCGCACTCGTCGCTCTCCCAGTGCTGCCCCAACCTTCGCGCGGATGCGGCCAGCAGATCGACGAAAACCGATTCCACAGACACGCCTTTTGCGATGTGACCTTCAACCACGTCCAGCAGTTCATCAGCTTCAAGAACAAGTGGAAGCGACACGAATTTCGCCGCGTCTTCAGGCGCGACAACGAGGACCCCCGGCGCGTTCATGCGGGACACGCCTCCCGAATGTGCTTGCAGCAGGCGCGGGATGATCTGCTCCTGGATGAGGCTGTTGACCGATCTGGGCGATAACCGAACCGGATCTCGCCCACCATCCCTGGCTGGATCGCGCCCTGCATGGCCGGCCCGCATTGCATGGCCGCGAGTGGCCCTGCCACCTCGCTGGGTTCGTTTAGGTGATCCCGCGCCGTAGACTGTAGCCATAGCAGACCCCTCCGGTCTGGTGTGGATGCAGAATGCATCCGCCCGGACTGCCGCATCGATAATTCGACTCTGTTCGGGACGAGAAGCCTACGCCTAAAAATTTCGACTGACAAACCAAAAGTGTCATAGTTATTTGTCGTCAAGATAGATTGACACTTGTCTGCGGTGAGGCGTATCGTCCTGACTTCAACGGCAAGGATAGTTGGCCGAGTATGAGAGGTAGCGCACTCCAGTTTGAAGCTCCTGGTCAATTGATCGGCAAGCAGAAAGCGTCCAATGCGCTTTACACTCCGGAGGAACGGGTTCGGCGCGACTCCACACGCTGGACGCTGGTTCAGGGACTGCTCGCTCCATTTCAGTTCGTGATTTTTCTGATCAGCCTCGGGCTGGTCCTGCGCAGCCTTGTCAGTGGTGAAGGCGTGTTCGCAGCTGACGTGTCGGTGTTGGTAAAGACGTTCACACTTTACACAATCATGGTGACCGGATCGATCTGGGAAAAGGTCGTCTTCGGAAAGTGGCTCTTTGCCAGGGCATTCTTCTGGGAAGACGTCTTTTCGATGCTCGTTCTGGCTCTGCACACTGCCTACCTTGTTATGCTTTTCGGCAACTATGGCAGCTTTGAGCAGCGCATGTACGTCGCACTCGCTGGATACGCTGCTTACGTCATCAATGCCACGCAGTTTCTTCTGAAATTGCGTGCCGCCCGGCTTCAGGCCGAAAGCGAAAGGCTAAGCGCATGATTGGCGAAAACACTCTGCTGGCACCGCAAAACGGCTGCGCCCCCACTCGCCAGCCCGAAGTGTTGCGCGCCGGGGTCATCAGGGAACGCGGGCAGCGTGAGGTATTCTGCGGTCTAACCGGCATTATCTGGCTTCACCGCAAGATGCAGGACGCTTTCTTTCTGGTTGTTGGGTCACGTACTTGCGCTCACCTGCTGCAATCGGCTGCCGGTGTGATGATTTTCGCCGAACCGCGCTTTGCCACGGCTATCATCGAAGAGCGTGATCTTGCCGGCATGGCCGATTGTCAGGACGAACTGGACCGCATCGTCGATCGTCTGCTGACCCGCCGCCCGGAAATCCGCACCTTGTTCCTCGTCGGTTCATGCCCGTCCGAAGTAATCAAGCTCGATCTTTCCAAAGCAGCACAACGCCTAGACGTGAAGTTCTCACCCTCCACCCGCATCCTCAACTATTCGGGTAGCGGGATCGAGACCACCTTTACCGAAGGCGAGGACGCCTGCCTTACCGCCATTGTTCCGGAAATGCCGGCAGCTGC
>JBEQBV010000283.1:0-4660 GCA_041639635.1 Novosphingobium sp. | reverse complement strand
GCAAGTCTGCCAGCAGTTCGCGCCTCTCCCGCCAATGGTGCTCTCGGTCTATGCCTGGGAACCCGACAGCGCGACGAACGAGCTTGTCTCAGCCCTGATCGAACTGATTTCTGTTGATCGTATTTGAGGGGCCTGCCGTTCAAAGGTGAACGATCTCTGCCGACAAAGTGGCCCCGGAGGGGAGTGACCGTCAGGATGCGAGTGATCAGCACTCAGCAAGAGTTGCCGAGCGTCGCTGCTTGAAGGTCTGTCGATCGACTAGGTGGCATTCCTAGGAGAGGTGGTTGTGGAGCAAGGCGTAAATTGCCCCGAATCTCTGCAGTGTTTTCGTCAGCTTGAAGCATAGCATGGCACGCTGTCGTCGTCGGAAGGGTAGGTGGCTGTTTTCGACCCGGTTGTTGGCCCATCTCCCGATCTACTGTTTGTCCTCGCAGCCGAGCTCGGTCATTGCTGCGCGGTAAGAGCGCAGGTCATCGGAGGCGATCCGCTTGGGAGATCCGTGGCGTTTCAGGGCCTTGCACATGAGGTGAGCGCAGTAGCCTTGTCTCGTGTGCGGGTGACGAAGCTTTCAAGCACTTTGCCTTCCTTGTTCACTGCTCGCCAGAGGTAGATCATCTCGCCGTGCAGCTTCACGTGCATCTCATCGAGATGCCATCGCCAATGTCGGAAGCCGCGCATATGGCTGACCCGTTGGCGCCGGATGTCAGCTGCAGACATTGGTCCGAAACGGGTCCCACCACAGCTGCACCGTTTCGTGTCAGATGTCGATCCCGCGCTCGAACAGCAGGTCTTCCACGTTGCGCAGCGACAATGGGAAGCGGACATACATCATCACTGCAAGCTGGATGATCTCCGGGGAGGAGTTGAAGTAGCGCAACGGGCTGGGAGGTTTGCGCGTTCTCGGCATCTGCCAAAGTTAGCGCTAGGTGCGTCCTATTCCGACCAGTGCGTTTGCATGGATAGCGCCCTTCAGCACGATATTGGCTCAAATTTGTCCACGCCGCCTAGATGTATCCTTGATCTGGATGACCTGTTGATTTTTATCCAGTTCGAAACACACGTCTGCCAAATTTTGCAAGTTCGCCATGATATGCTTCGTCAGTCGCTCGTAGTGGCTGATGAATACGGCAACTTGCCTATCGTCCATCGCTGCCGGGGCATCGGGTGAAACGGCGCGCAATTTTCGTTCCTGCCGAATGCGATTGTGCAAAATGGCTTCAAAGGATGGGGCCTGCAACATTACGAGATGATCTATCCGCGAGAACCAATCGGAATAAGGGCCTGCCAGCTGATCGTTGACATATTGCCGCCAAGTACCCGCCGGGTCGTGGTCCGTCTCTAGCGCATTGACCGGCACCAAAAGCTCAGATGCTGACTGCGATGTCACGCCAACGCACCAGCCTTCAAAAAGGATCACATCTACTGCGCCATGAATATGCCGCGCTTCTTGCGGAGGAAGTCTGTCGTCGATGGCTTTGCTGAACTTAGGGAACTGAGTGGGGCGACCGGCCAGCAGGTCGTCCAGCACCGATTGCCCAAGTGCAGCGTCGTGCGTTCCTGGGACACCCCGTATGGCGAGCAGGGGGTGGACAGTGCAAGACAGATCATGCCGTTCGGCTCGGGTCAGATAGAGATCGTCTAGTGGGACAGTGACTGCGGTAAGGCCCAACTCAGGCAACAATGCGCCTTCGAGGAACCGGCAAAGGGTCGATTTTCCACTGCCTTGCGCGCCGTTGATGCCAACAACCAATGGACGGTCGGCCATTTTCCGCCACTTCGCAATCCGAGCCGCCAGAGGGCGCCACCATAAGGTAATCAATTCGCCGTAAGCTGGAGGCAACTGCTCCGATTTAATGATTTCCCGGATTTCTGGGGTCATGTCAGGCAGTTGCGCGGTTTGCGGCCTTCACGCCAATCGTCAAGATTGGCAAGGGCGCATAGCCCCATGGCCTCACGGGTTTCGATTGTAGCGCTGCCAAGGTGGGGCAGGAGAACGGTGTTGGGCGCATGGAGCAGTTCGGGATTGACCGCTGGCTCTCCCACGAACACGTCGAGGCCAGCCCCGCCAATCGCACCATCGGTGAGGGCCTTGACCAGCGCGGCTTCATCCACGACGTCGCCGCGCGCGGTGTTGATCAGGATGGCGTGGCGCGGCATGCGGGCCAGTATGGCGGCGTTGATCAGGTTGTGCGTTGCAGGGCCGCCAGGGACATGGAGCGACAGAAAATCGCAATGGCCCACCAGTTCATCCAGTGTCGGGAAATAGCGCGCGCCAAGCCGGTCTACCGCGTCCTGCGGGCCGGGCTTGCGTGAAAAATACGCGATATCCATGCCGAACCCGAACCGGGCGCGCTCTGCCGTGGCTTGCGCGATCCGACCAAAACCGACGAGGCCAAGCGTTTTGCCGCGCAGGCTGGTGCCCAGCAGGTGCGTTGGCCGCCAGCCCTGCCATGCGCTGGCGCGCAATTCGCGCTCACCTTCACCAGCGCGGCGCGAGGCCATCAGCATGAGCGTGATGGCAAGGTCTGCCGTCGCATCGGTCAACACGCCGGGCGTGTTGCTGACCAAAACGCCGGCCTTTTCGGCAGCGGCCAGATCGATGTGTTCGAACCCTGCGCCGAAGTTTGCAATGATCTGCGCCCGCCTGCCATCCACGCCCAGAATATCCGCACCGATCCGGTCGGTGATGGTGGAGCAGATCGCGTCATAATCCCGCATCGCTGCTGCGAGCTGATCAGGCCTGAGGGGTAGATCGGATTCATTGAATGTCGCGTCGTAGCGCTTTGCGATCAAGGCTTCGATACGTTCAGGCCATTTGCGCGTTACAAGCACGCGAACCCGGTCAGGCGCGGTCATCCTTCAGCTCTCCGGCACGGACGCTGCGAAGTATTCGGTGAAGGGATCGTCAGCCACATCTGGCGCAGCGCCTTCACGCACGGTTGTGCGGCGCATGTCGCGCCTTTCGTTGAAGATGTCGAAGTCGCCTCCACGGTGCATTGTGGCAAGATTATCCCAGATCACCAGGTCGCCCGGCTGGTAGCTGACATCGAAAACATACTGCGGCTGCGTGGCAAATTCGATCAGATACTTGATAAAGGCCTGACCTTCGGGGCGCGGCATTCCGACGACATCGATGGCGTGGCTGCCGATGTAGATCGCGGTGCGACCGGTGGCTTCCTGCCGGATCGTCATCGGCTGACGCGCTTTGGGGCGGCCATCGATTTCCTCGATCGTGATCGGGAAACCGGCGAGCAGACGCGAATACCACAGCGAATGTTCGGCTTCACCGGTATCGATGATTTTCCGTATGTCTTCGGGCAAGTCTTCGTAGGCCGAGCGCATATCGGCAAAATGGGTCAGCCCGCCAACCTTTGGCACTTCATAGGCCAGCAGCAGCGAATAGGATGATCGCATTGCCATGAACGATGAATCGGTGTGCCACAGCCGATCACCCTTCTTGTGGAGCACCATGTTTTCGTCGACCAGGATTTCGCCTGTCGGGGTGAGATTGCTGGCATCAAAGATTTCGGCATCATCAGGGTGGCGGCGCGGGCGATTCTTCACAGCAGGCGCGGTTTCGAGATGGCCGAAATTGCGGCTGAATTCGATGTGGGATTTGTTGTTGAAGCCGGTGCCGCGGAGAACGCAGACGCCCCACTGGTTCATCGCATCGATCAGCGCGTCGCGATCTTCGGCAGTGATCGGCTTGCTGAAGTCAATGCCGGAAACTTCTGCGCCAAAGCGTGGTGTGATGGGGGTTACGGTCAGGGCCATGGACAATTGCCTTTTCAGGGTTTGGTCGTCAGCGTTCCAGCCATCGAGACGGCGGGATCGGCGGGATGTGATGGAATGGGGGCTGCCACCCGGCGCGCGTGAATGCGTCCGAGCAGGAAAAGCGAGATCGCAGACAACAGCGGCGTTATGGCCAGCAGCACGAACAGGTGGCGTGGCGGAAGGTTGGTTGACAGCAGATAACCGCCAAGCAGCGGGGCAAAGATCGATCCGATCTTGGCCACTGAAGTTGCCCACCCGGCGCCGTTGCCGCGGATAGCGCTGGGGTAGAATAACCCGGCAATGCTGTGCATCCCGAAGTGGGTGCCGCTGATCATCGCCATGCTGCACAAGGAGAAGATCGCAAGGCCTTGCAGTGACACATCGGCAAGGCCCATCAGCAGCAGCAATGGAACTGCCAGAGCCGGGTAGAACGTGATGGCAATGGGCCCCAACCGGTCGGTAAACCGCATCAGCGCAAGGCCTGCGAACAACCCCAAAACCGAACTTACGGACATGATCCACGCGGCGTCGGTCCGCGAGAAGCCGACATCTTCGAAGATGATCGGGCCCCAGTTGGACTTGAAGTAGACTGCCATCGAACTGCCGATGTAGGCGAGCCACAGAAAGCTGGTGATGGGCCGCAGATCGCCTTTGAAAAGCGTTGCGATGCGGAACTTTTGCGCCGGAGCGTCTGCCCCTTCGTCGGTCACAACGAACCGGTCTTGCGGCTGCGCACCCAGGCCGGGCTCCAGCGCATTTAGCGCCTTTGCGACCTTTTCGGGCGAGCGGCCGGTTACGGCGAGATAGCGAGCGGATTCAGGCAGGATCGCAAAGAGAATCGGTATGAGCGCAAGGGTGGCAGCCCCGGCAACGATGAACACCGATT
>JBEQBV010000282.1:0-4666 GCA_041639635.1 Novosphingobium sp. | reverse complement strand
CTGATTGCCGGTGCCGTGTCGGACACGATAGTCGAACCGCGCAGCTTCCCGATCCCAGTCGGCAATCAAACTACCAGTGATCCCAACCAGATTGACGTGTTCGGGCGCAGCAACAGCCTTGTGCTGGCCCAAACCTTCATCGCCAGCGTTTCGCTGCTGAAGGGCATGACCGCGTTCAAGCCGCCGACGATTGAGTACCGCATCGCAATTGCGGGCAATATCAATCATGTGCAGGTGCCCGAACGCCGCGTCCTCTTCGTGGAACCATCGAAAGGCACGCGCCGTACCGATGGCTTCGTCGGCCTCCAGGAAGCCTTCATCGATTATCACCTCGGCCGGTTCGATTCCAAGCGCTACGATTTCGTCTCAGTCCGCGCGGGCATCCAGCCGATGCAGTCGGACTTTCGCGGCTTCCTGTTCAACGACAACCAGCTTGGCATTCGCCTGTTCGGCAACCGCGACAACAACCGCTTCCAGTTCAATCTGGCGGCGTTCTGGCGGCTTGAGAAAGACACCAACTCCGGCCTGAACGACATTACGCAGACCCCGCGCGATGATTTCGTGCTGATGGCCAACGTCTATCGGCAGGACTTTCCGGTCGTCGGCCTTACCAGCCAGCTTTCGGCCACATGGAACATCAACCGCGAGCGGGGCCAAGTGGCGGTGGACAAGAACGGCTTCCCGGTGCGGCCCGCGCTGCTGGGCGATCTGCGCGGGCGGAATTACGATGTGGTCTATTTGGGCTATGCCGCCGATGGCCGCATCGGGCGCATCAATGTGACCGCGCAGTTCTACGGCGCGCTCGGCCACGACAGCAACAATTTCCTGACCAGCGGCCCCGCCAGCATCCGCGCGTTCATGGCCGCTGCGGAATTGAGCTATGACATCGACTGGACCCGCATCCGCCTCTCCGGCCTCTACGCCAGCGGCGATTCTGATCCTTACGATCAGGTCGAAGGCGGGTTCGATGCGGTGTTTGAAAACCCGCAGTTTGCAGGCGCGGATACCAGTTACTGGATCAGGCAGACCATCCCCTTCGCAGGCGGCGGGCGCGCGATCTCGATCAACGGGCGCAACGGCATTCTCAATTCACTCCGTTCGTCCAAAGAGCAAGGCCAGTCGAACTTCACCAATCCCGGCACCATGCTGCTGGGGCTTGGCACGGATTTTGATCTGACACCGACGGTGCGCGTCTCGACCAATGTCAACCACCTGTGGTTCGAAAACACCAAAGTGCTGCAAGTGCTGCGCAACGAAGGCTCGATCCCCAAGGAGATCGGATGGGACGCCTCGGTCTCGGCCATATGGCGGCCCAATGCCTCGCAGAATCTGGTGTTCCGCCTCTCGGGCGCGGTGCTTGAACCGGGGCGGGGCTTTGACAATCTGTTTGCGCAACAGGGCAAGGCCAGCCGCTTCTACTCCGTCCTCGCCAACGCGACACTGGCCTTCTGATGACCCAGTCCATGACCGACCCGCGCCGCAATCGCTCACTTCCTTGGTTCATCGCGCTTTTGGCCACGTTGCTGGTGCCAAGCGCGCTGTTTGCGGCGGGCGAGGAGCCTGCACAAAAGGTGGCGCACACCCGCGCGCCGCCCGCACCCCGCGGCCAGCCGGGCGATACGGCGCAAGAACAATGGGCATTCGTCGACAAGCAGAACGCCGGCTGCGTCAGCTGCCACACGCAGAGCGATCACCGCACGATGCACGCCAGCCCGGCGGTCGTGCTGACCTGCGCCGATTGCCACGGCGGCGATACCAAAGTCGTGGCGGACCGTTCGTGGAACCACAATTCGATGGAATATGTGGGCGCGATGAAGGCCGCTCATGTGCTGCCGAAGTATCCGGTGGCGTGGGGTTGGCCATCCTCGGCCAATCCCAAGCGATCCTACGCGCTGCTGGCCAAGGAAAGCCCGGACTTCATCCGCTTTGTGAACCCCTCGGACTATCGCGTGGCGCGCGATGCCTGCGGGGCCTGCCACATGGCGATCATCGAGGCATCCGAGCGCTCGCTGATGTCGACGGGTGCAATGCTGTGGGGCGGGGCGGCCTATAACAACGGTATCGTGCCGTTCAAAAACTACATGTTCGGCGAAAGCTTTACGCGGAACGGTGAACCGGCTCTGCTCAAGTCGGGCTCGAAAGAGATCGGCCCCGATGGCAAGCCGATGTGGGGCACGGTAACGTCGAAGGAAAAGGCGCGGGGCGCGCTGCCGATCCTCTATCCGCTGCCACGCTGGCATCAGATCCCGCCGGGCGATGTGTTCCGCGTGTTCGAAGATGGCGGCCGCACGATCAACCCGCAGTTCCCCGAAATCGGCCTGCCCAACTCCACCGGGCTGATCCAGCGGCTGGACGAGCCGGGCCGCCCAGACCTCAAGCAATCCAACCGTGGCCCCGCCACCGGCCTGCGCGTCGCGATTCCGGTCCTGAACATCCACAAGACCCGCCTGAACGATCCTTTCCTGTTCCAGATGGGCACCAACGACCAGCCGGGCGATTATCGCTCATCAGGCTGCGCCGCGTGCCACGTGATCTACGCCAACGACCGCGAACCGCGCCATTCGCTGAACTATGGCAAATGCGGGCGCGATGGGCAGACTGTCACCGCTGACCCCACGATCAACACCTTGCGCGAAGGGCAGCACCGCAAGGGCGCCTATGGCACCTACGATGCCGAGGCCCATGAATCGCACGACAAGCTGCGCGGTACTGTGCTCGGCGGGAAGGGTAGCTACATCGGCGGCGACAAGTCTGACGCGGAAGCCTCGGGCACGATGGCCGATGATTGCGCCCGCGCGATTTCAGCGCCAACCCAACTGGTTTATGCGCCTGCCAAGGGCATCGCGCCGCACGGCACGATGGACGACGCCAAGCTGGATCAGGCCTCGGCCCACGCCGCCGCTGGCCTTGATGAAAAGGGCCACGCCACTAAAACTGCCCACGAAGCCACTGGCCCCGCTGCCATGCAGGACCGCGAACGCGGCCACCCGCTTGTCCACGCCTTCACCCGCGCCATTCCCACCGCGCAGTGCATGAACTGCCACATGCACCAGCCGAACATCTTCCTGAACAGCTACCTTGGCTACACGATGTGGGACTATGAATCCGATGCGCCCACCATGTGGTCGGGGCCGGAAAACCGCGCGCCCAAACCTGCGGGCATGTCGGATGCGGACTACGAAAAGGCCTTCAAGAAGCAGTTCTACCCCACCAGCGATGAACAGCGCGAAGTACTCGACCGCAACCCCGAAGGTGCGGCAACGCGCGGGCTGTGGCGCGATGTCGAATTCCTGCGCAATGTCTATGATGTTAACAGCCAGGCCAAGGACACCCAGTTCGCCGATTACCACGGCCACGGCTGGAATTTCCGCGCGATCCTGAAACGCGACCGTCGCGGCAACCTGCTCGACGACGATGGCGACATGAGCACCTACGGCACCGACACCGCGCACATCATTGACCCGAACGACCCCGAAAAGTTCCGGAAAAGCACCGAGGGCAAGTTCGTCGATGTCGGCCCTGACAATCCCGGCAAGTCCGTCCACATGATGGACATCCACGCCCAGATCGGCATGCAGTGCGCCGATTGCCACTTCGCACAGGACAGCCACGGCAACGGCTTGATCTATGGCGAAGTCGCCAATGCGGTGGAGATCGGGTGTAAGGATTGCCACGGCACGCCCGATGCGTACCCTACGCTGCTAACCTCAAACCTCGCCGCGCCGGAAAAGGGCACCAACCTTTCGCTGCTGCGCAATGCCGATGGCCAGCGCCGCTTCGAATGGTTCACCGAGGCCGATGGCCGCCGCGTGCTGATCCAGCGCTCGATCATCGATCCAAAACTGTCGTGGCGCATGAGCCTGGTGAAAGACTCGGTCGACGCGCGCTATGCCGGCAAGATGGACAGCACCGGCGCGCCGATCTTCAACCCGAAGGCCGCGCGCGCCAAGCTGATGGCAAAGTCCGCCTCAGACGATGGCGAATACAAGTTCGGCACTGGTATTCTCAAGGAAGCCCGCGCCCACCGCGATGACGACATGGCCTGCTTCACCTGCCACCTGTCGTGGACCACCAGCTGCGCAGGCTGCCACTTGCCGATCGAGGCGAACTGGAAATCGGCAACGCACAAATACGAGGAAGACTACACCCGCAACTATGCGACCTATAACCCGCAGGTCGCGCGTGACGACATGTTCCAGCTGGGCAAGCACCAGCGCAACAAGTCCTCCGGCTCCGATCCGGTGCAGTTTGACGCGGCAGGTAATCCGGTCAGCGGCAAGGCCATCACCGCCCCGATCCGCTCCACCTCGGCGCTGATCCTGTCCTCGACCAACATCAACCGCGAACGTATCTATGTGCAGCAGCCGCCGATTTCCTCGATCGGCTATTCAAGCCAAGCCTTCGCGCCGCACTTCCCGCACACCGTGCGCAAGAACGAAACCAAGCAGTGCACCGACTGCCACGTCAGCGCGGAGGAAGACAACAACGCGGTCATGGCGCAGCTGCTGCTGCTCGGCACCAATTACGTGAACTTCGTCGGCATGAACGCGTGGTTCGGCCTTGCCGGTGGCTTCGAAGCTGTGCGCGTGACCGAATGGGACGAGCCACAGGCCGTGATCGGCTCGTACCTCCACCGCTACGCCTATCCCGATTACTGGAAGCAGCA
>JBEQBV010000281.1:0-4763 GCA_041639635.1 Novosphingobium sp. | reverse complement strand
CTACCACGGCTTGGCGTACCTGCCGCGAATGCTGCTGATTGGGGAGCTTTCCTGGAGCGCCATTCGCCCGAGCGCTTTGCCTGGCAACAGCTGCTCCAAGGTCGTTATCGTCGGATCAGACCACTGAATGAGGCGCATGGTACGCAATGGCGCGACTTTGCTGAAATCGCGCTCTGTGCAGTACCGCCCGCGACAGCCGCGGCAAAAACTGACTGGGCAACATTTGCCGCAACGTTGATCCCGATACATCGAGCCGCGCACAGATTTTCAGTGCTGCTGCCGGTACGCCCGGGCGAGCCAACTGACAGTGCGACGCTGGCCCGGCGTGAAGCTCTGGCCCGGCGCATTATCGCCTTGGAAAAACCGGCTCACACAATCTTCGATGTGCGTTTCTACTTTGCAGCCAATCGCGTGGGCGAAGCAAGACTGGGCTTCGACACGGCGATCGGCGCAGGCAGCCGTGCAGAGGAACTGATGCCGCCCGCCTTACTAGGCCGAGCTTATGCCGGTGAAAGCTTCATCAGTGCAGGAAGGCCCGCGCTGCCCCCCGGACGCGAGGTGCTGGCATGCTGACCGCCCTACCCGAACCGACCCGAATTCGAGCCATGGAGAACCAGGATGGCCTGCTGTAACTCGACCTCATCGGTGCCTGGAGACATCGGCACGCCCGATCCTCACTCACATGTGAACTATGTGAAGGGGATGGTGCTCGGCGTTGCCGACTATGCACAGGAGCACGCCTATCTGATTGGCCGCAGCGAATGGATGGCGCGCGATCTTATCGGCTATGGCACGGCCTCAGGCTTGGCAGTGCGCGTGGAACCCTCGGCCGAAGGACCGCGCGTACGGGTAAGCGCTGGGTCTGCCGTTGCGCCCTCTGGCAAAATGATATGTGTCGGGCGTGACCAGTGCGGCCCTATACAGGGCTGGCTGCAGCAGTCGAAGAATGCCGCTGCTGCTGCCGCAGTGCTAAATGGGTCGCCGCCGGCCACACAACTACGGCTGTGGCTGACACTATGCTTCCGTGATTGTGCTACTGCCCCTGTACCGGTGCCGGGCGAGCCCTGCCGCAGCGAGGGCGAACTGATGCAGCCATCGCGGATTACCGACGACTATTGCCTAGAATTGCGGCTTATGCCGCCTGAGATGGCAGAAGCGCAGGCAATCTCGGCCTTTTCTGCATGGCTCGACGAGCTTGCCGAGGAGGGTCCCGCCTCTCCACCGCTGACAGAAGCGGACTGGGGAGTGGCAATACGCGGTGCGTTGGATGCGATCACAGGGGCAGGCGCGGCCTCTCCACCTTCCGTACCTGCAGTGCCGCCTGGAGTTGCTATTGAGGAATATGACGCCTTTCTGCGGCTAGCGTATCGCATTTGGATTACCGAGTTTCGGCCACTAGTGCTGGCGCAAAGGTGCGCTGACCCGGCAGGATCAGCGAACGACTGCGTACTTTTGGCCGCATTAGATGTGCCCGTTAAGCAGAGCGGTGACGCGATAAACGGGGGCTGGCAGATCGACGGCACCGCTGACGACATCGTGGTGGATGAGACAATGCGTCCGCTGATCGCATCTCTCCACGTTATTCAGACCGCGTTGGGAATTATGACCGAGCAGGACGGTGGATGGTTAAGCCCGCCACCGGGGCCTGCAGGGCCAATGGGTGAACCCGGGCTACAAGGCGCACCAGGACCGCAGGGGGAGCCTGGGCCACAAGGTGAACCTGGGCCGCAGGGCGCACCCGGACCGCAGGGAGAGGCTGGACCACAGGGTGACCCCGGACCACAGGGCGAGCCGGGGCCGCAGGGCGTACCGGGACCGCAGGGAGAGCCTGGGCCGCAGGGCGTACCGGGACCACAGGGTGAACGGGGGCCACAAGGTGAAAGAGGGCCGCAGGGAATTCGCGGTGCCGACGCAAGCCAGCTACCATTTCGTCTCCGCACCCGAGTGGTCGACGTCGACACATTGCTGGATGAGAAGCTCGATTGCGTGATTGCCCGCAATGGCTCCTTGATCCGGCTACCCCGTCTTGCCGAGGCTGAAACTGGGCGGAGCTATTATATCAAAGGGCTCGGCGACGGCACCGTAATTGAGCCATTCGACGGAGACGGCATTGAGGTTCCCGGGGCGCGAGAGCCTCGACCACGCCTGAAGCTGCCTCCGTTCCACGCAATACAGATCGTGGCAGTGCCTGCGGAAAAACAATGGTTTATTATTGCCGATTACCGTCCGGCACAGCTGGGGTGATGCCATGACAGCTCCATTCCTCCAGATCGGACAGGCGGTGACGGACGAAGCTATCCGTACCGTCAATTTCTTCAACGGCCGGCTGCTGACCGGTGGTGATCTAGGACGTGAACAGCAAGCACGACGCGAGGCGCTGGCGCTGCAGGGCATGGCTCTGGGCGATGGGGTCGCTGAGGGACTGGAAGTTTCGCCCTCAGAGACGCCAGCTCCGAGCGGTCGCACTGCTGTGCAGGTTTCAGCGGGCTTGGCAGTCAACCGCGATGGACGTGTGCTTCATCTGGCAGAGCCAGTACAGCTAGTGCTCGATCCTGCCCCTGAGAGTGAGGCATCGGTCACATGCCTGTTCGGTGACTGCTCTCCCACAACCGCAGGGAATTGGGTTGCTGATGAAGGGCTCTACCTGCTCACCATCGCTCCAACTTTTGTCAGCGAGGGTCGAGCCCAAGTGAGCGGGATGGGCGATGCAGGAGCGCGATGTGCGTTTGACGCTACGGTCGAGGCAGTACGGTTTCGCCTGCTACCCGTGCGACGCGAAGTGCATGACGAGAACCCTGGGGCAGCCGATTTCCGCAACCGTATCGCCTATCGCTGCTTCGGCAGCTCGACGCAGCGAAGTTGGCCGCTCGATCTTACGGTTGCCGGGGAACGAGGTGACGATTTGATCGAGGAGATGCAGGGGCACGGGCTAACTAAAGCCGACGTGCCGCTGGCGCTGATACATTTCGGCGGGGAAGGTAGCACACCAGCATTCATCGATATGTGGAGTGTGCGGCGACAACTGTGCCGAAGGGGATATGGCAATGGCCTTACGATGGTCGCCGACCCGCGCCGAACCATTGTCGGCATGGCGATGTACCGGCAATTTCAAGACGAGATCGACGATATTGCCCGCGTAGCCGGGCAGCTTGCGCAGACCCGGGCGCAAAACCGCTTCGCGTGGTTGCCTGCAGCAGGAATGCTGCCCGTGCTAAACGATGCACAAGTCTCGAATTTCTTTACAGGCTTCACGATCAGCGGGCCGCACTTCATCGATGCTAGTATGGTCGAGCCACTGCTCCAAGAGAGCCTCCTTGCTCCTGCCATCCCAACCAAACCGGGCGAACGCGGGACGGATCATGCGCTTTGGCTTTACCGTGTGGCGAGCTTGCCGTCGGGCCGGGTTCCGCTTCTGATCTTTGCCAATGGCAACCTGCCCTATCGCGGCGATGCCCGCTTCGACCTGCATCACTGGGACCAGGCCAACTACGCCCTGAACCCCTGAAAGGAGATGGAACGATGGCGAACTTCAGCGTCAATCACGAATTCATGATCGCCAAAGGACCGCTGTCAGACAAAGAGGAGCTGCTGCGCGACCTGCTTATGCGAGAGGCCTTTTTTACAGGGCCTGCCGCTGCAGGCGTATCACAAGCACCCAAGGGCACGGTCAACACGCCTCCGATCGTGGCGCAGCCGACAGGATCTGCAATGCAGCTTCTGGAACCGGTAGTTCCTGGAGAACTGATCACTGCCGATTACATGAACACAATCGTGCGAGCAGTGAACAGGCTCATCGTGCTGGCTTCGCGCCGCGATCAAGCTCCCGATGAAAGCAGCGTTCCGGATCGGGCGGTAGCTGTACCGGCATCACCAGGTGTCGCCGGATTACTGAAAGGCGTGGAGATTGCTCTGGCTGATGACAGCGACGAGGTGAATATCACCTTCCCGGCTGATAAAGCTCAGCCAAGCGACTTTGCAGATTTCATGGTCGGCAATCGGCGCGTCGATCCTGCTGATATTGTTAAAACCGGCGATAAATTCTCATTCAAGATCAACAAGGCCGATTACGTCGACGGGGCGCAGGTGCGCGCGGTCTCCAATGGCGGAACATCGGCACAAAACGTGCTGGCCCTGTTCAAGTAGTCTGCGACAGATGCGCCCCCGCCCTGCCCTGACTTTGCACAAGGCTCGGCTTGTCGCCGGGGGACGAGAGGGGCGCTCGCTTTTGAGCGCGGCGCTAGACTGTGTCGATCCGGCCCGCACAGGGATCGGGCCACATCAAGTGCTTGTCCTAAGGCGAATGTCTGCCCCGACGCCATTGCCACGAAGCGGCGGATTCGAGCAGTTTGCCAACAAAGTCGAATGCAGTCTTGCTCAACGCGCCAGTGCAGCGCGCCGCGGCATTCCAACGGCAGGATTGGATGACGATTGGCTGTTTGAGGACGAGAGCGAGCTGGACTGCGCGCTGGTGCTGGCATTTACGCAAGGAGGTAGCGCCAGCGCATCGCTGCTGCGAATTGTAACTGGAACAGAGCGTCCTGATCTGCGCCTTCATTGGCGGCGCAGCATTCTTCCCTACCCCACACGCACAGCCCAAATTATCGCTAGATTGGTGCAAGCAGGTGCATCGGCGCGCTGGCTTGCCGGTTTCGACGATAGCGAACTACGTGCGGCAACTGCGCGCATCCTATCGCTTCACGATGCCTTGGGGTTATCGGTCGTACCAGGCACAACCAGCAAAGCTCGTCAGCACACAGCACAGC
>JBEQBV010000280.1:0-4919 GCA_041639635.1 Novosphingobium sp. | reverse complement strand
ATAACGGTGCGTCCGGTCAGGAGACCTGGTGGGTAGTCTCCACTCAGAAACTTCGCGGCCTTCAAATGCGGGATCGTTTCAGGTTGCAGCAGATAATCTGGCGCAAACCTTCTCTGATGATCGTCCGGGACCTGTGCGATCGCAGCGGGAAACGTTTTGTAGCGGGCCTTGCCCAGGCGTATCGCCCGATCGGTAAACAGCGCATAATCGATAAAGTTTGCGTGCCAGGCCGAAAGCACAACCGGGGCACTTGCGATCCGGGCAGGTTCAGGAATGTCGAAATCCTTGGCCGTGAATGTGCCATTGAGGTTGGTTGTCCGCTTGCTGCGTACGACCACTGTAACATCGGGCTTCAACCGCTGGATTGCGGAAACCAGGTTCCTGTCACCGACCGGATTTTCTCCGAACTTCACCGGACTGTCGATAAACACCCGCTGTGGCATCTGCGTGGCCACGTTGGTCAGCACCGTCGCCAGCGCTTCCGAATCGACTGCGGACTTTTCGCTGGCATTCACGCCATCGTCAAAGGTCAGGACTATCGTACTTTGTGGTGCGGCGTGCCCCCCGATTCTGGCCCGCACATTCTGGAAAACATGGTCGATGGGCGAAAGCAGATCGCTGGCATAGATCAGCACCGCTGGAAAAAGCAGCGCGAGATACAGCGGGGAGCGCAGTTTCTTCAGCATGGGCCCACAGCGATTGTTTCGACATGGGATTAGTCCGTAATGGTGAAGATCACCTTACCAGCGCGCGTAAAATTAAGACGGAATCAACTAATCGCTTCGAATGATTTCCGTAACATAAGCAGCTGCCAGATCAGTCGGCTGTGGTCTGCCCGTCCTGCGATGTGGGCTTCAGCAAGCGTTTCGACCCGCGCCGCATCGAACCAGCCGGTGCTTGCCAGCACCCCGCTAGACGCCAAACCGCGCGCTTCATGGGCCAGCGGACCGCGCAGCCATTGGGCGATGGGGGTGACGAAACCCATCTTCGAGCGGAACAGCACGTCTTCGGGCAAATAGCGGCGCATGGTCTGCTTGATCAGCCATTTGCCGGTGGTACCGCGCACCCGCATCGATTCGGGCAGACGTGCGCCGAATTCCACAAGGCGATGATCGAGCAGCGGTTCGCGCGCCTCAAGCCCCACCGCCATGCTGGTGCGGTCAACTTTGGTCAGGATATCACCCGGCATGTAGAATTTGAGATCGGCATATTGCGCACGGTCAAGGCCGGAGCGTGCAGGCGCATTGCGCATCAGCTCGATCAACGGCTGTTCCGCGCGATAATCGCCGCGCAACCGTTTGAAATCAGCACTATAGAGCGTTTCGCGCAGCTCTGGCGAGGTTGCCGCCAGTGCGCGCGCGTACCCCTCCTCGCCCGAGTCGGCGAGGCTGAGCAGCGTGGTCTTGGCGCGCAGCGGGCGCGGTGCCCAGTCCGCCTTGGGCCAGATCGCGCCGAGGCCGCCGAACAGCGGTTTGCGCAGGGCCGAAGGGATCAGGCGGCGGACCTGCTCCTCGCGGTGATGGAAGGTCTGGCGGCGATATCCGGCGAACGCTTCGTCCGCGCCATCGCCCGAAAGCGCGACGGTCACATGCTCGCGCGCCAGTTCGCATACGCGGAAGGTGGGGAGCGCTGAAGCATCGGCGAAGGGTTCATCGAACATGCCGGCAAGCCGGTCTACCAGCGTGAAGTCAGCTGAGGAAACCGTGCGTTTCCTATGCTGTGTTCCATACTGCGCGGCGATGCGGTCGGCATAGGCGGTCTCATCCAGCGCCGAGACATCAAAGCCGATGGAGCAGGTCTTGACCGGATTGGTGCTGGCCTCAGCCATCAGCGCGACGACGCTGGAACTGTCCACCCCACCCGACAGGAACGCGCCCAGCGGCACGTCGGAAATCATGCGCGAAGTAACGCCTTCGCGCATGTGGTGGAGCAGGTGCGCGCCAAGATCATCGGCATTGCCCTTTGCCCGGTCGGCAAAGGAGATGTCCCACCACTGCACCGGCGCAGGCGGCGGTCCGTCGGGGCGGAGCAATTGATAATGACCCGCGGGCAGTTTCTCGACGCCCTTCAGGATTGAGCGGTGATCGGGCACATAGCCCCACGCAAGGTAATCCTCCACCGCCAGCGGATCGATCTCGCGCCGCAAGGATGGGTGCGCCAGCAAGGCCTTGAGTTCGGACCCAAAGATCACCGCGCCATCGGAAAGCCGCGCAGTGAACAGCGGCTTCACGCCCAGCCGGTCCCGCGCCAGCAGCGTGGTGCGCTGGCGCAAGTCATGCAGGGCAAAGGCGAACATGCCGTGCAGGCGCGGCAGGCAATTGACACCCCAGTGCCGCCACGCCTGCAGGATCACCTCGGTATCGCCGTCGGTGCGGAAGGTGGCACCCAGCGCCTGCAATTCGCTGCGCAATTCGCGGAAGTTGTAAATCTCGCCGTTGAAGACGATCACGGCGTCGCCCTCTGCCGCGACCATCGGCTGCGGGGATCCGGCAAGGTCGATGATCGACAGGCGGCGATGGCCAAGGCCCACGCCCGGCGCGGTCCACACGCCCTCCCCATCCGGCCCGCGATGCGCGATGGCATCGCACATGCGGCGGACTCGGTCAGCGTCGACGGGCTTGAGGCCCTCGGTATGGATGATTCCTGCTATTCCGCACATGGCTCGGCCCTAGCGGCCTGCACTCGCGCGGTCCATCCACGCATCGACCGGCCCTGCGGCGGCAAGGAATGCGCGCAGCGATTGTTCGGCAGAGGGCTGGCCTGGCACGCTATCTTCTGCGCTCAGGATCAACGCGGCAGTGGTCTGTTCGCGCAGCAGGAGCCGGTCGAGAATATTCTGCAGTTTCAAGCGGCTGTTGCTGCCGGTTAGCAGATCGCCTGACCGATAGAAGGTCTCCGCGAAGCGGAAGACTGGCCCCGCTGTCTGAATACGATCTGCCTTGCCGCCTGCCAGTGGCGCGGGCGAGCGTTCCCACGCCCAGCCGGTATCGGGCGTCAGCGCGCCTTCGCCAAAGCCGCCGGCCTCACGCCCTTCGCTCTGCGCGGAATAGAGCGCGTAAGAGATATCGACCGTATGCCCTGCTGCATCGCGGAACCGGCCCAGCAGCACGTGCGAGGCCCCGGTGTGGCGCGGTTTCCACGCCGCGCGCGGGGTGTAATCGACCTGCTGCCAGCCCGGCACCATCGGAAAGGCAATGCGTGCAGGCACTTGTGCCTCAAGTTGGTTGGCCCCAGCGCCCCATCCGAGGAACAGCGCAGCGAACGCAGCCATAGCGCCCAATGCACGCCCCTGCCCCATACCGAACGCTGCCAAACGCGCCAGCAACGGGTTAGTGACTATCGCGTCAGCATCAACCATGCGGTCATCAATCGCGCGGTCAAAGAACCGCCATGCCACGGCCATGACCAGTCCCATGACCAGCGCAAAGAAGATCCAGCCATAGAAGATGTGATCGAACCCGACCGCAAATTCGATGCCCTGGCTTTGCGCGATGAAGATCGTGCCCCATGCGCGCATACCGTTGGCAAGGATCGGCAGGACCACGCTCAGGGCCATGAAGGCGATCCGGCGTGGCCATGAGCGGAAGCAGACATTGGCGACGAGCGCGCCATAGGCGATCATCGCGATCAAGAATTTCACGCCCGAACAGGCCTCTGCCACCTCGAAATAGCCGCCCGGCGTGGTGATGAACACGCCTTCGATATGCGCTGGCACTTGGGAAATATCGAGCAAGACCATGGTGATGGCCGCCGTGATCGTCTGCAAAGTGGGGATCAGCTCATCACCCGCAGGCACCAGAAAGATCATATAGGCGAGCGGAAACAGCAGCGCTGTGCAGGCGCGCGGGCCAAGCAGTGTCAGCACGCTGGCTTGCGCCATCAGCACTACGCCAAGCTGCGTGGCAAGCGACAGACCCGCAAAATCGCCCAGCAGCCACAGGAAGCCCGCGCCCCCAAACAGCACCAGCCCCGGCCACCAGCCCTGCGGCGCAATCTTCACCACTTCGCGCCAACGCAATGAAATCAGCCAGCCGAGTATCAACGGGATCAGCAGCACATGGTTGTAGGTCGATGAATCCCACCATTGCAGGAACATCGCCTGCCAATCGCTGGCGAACAAGGCCACATTGCCCAGCCACGCCAGCGCCAGAAAGGCCAGCGCGCGCCGCCATTGCGCCGGTAGCGCTGCCCATGCCCGCCCGATTGGCGCATCAAGGGCGAGATTATGCGGCAACGCGGGGAGCCTCCGGCCCGGTCAGACCGAGCAACCCGGCCAGCGGCGCAAGCACGCCCGCCCAGCCGCACTTTTCCAGCACAAAGGCGCGCGCGGACTGGCCAATGGTGGCAGCGCGAACCTTGTCATGCAGCAGGCTTATCGCCTGTTTCGCCAAAGCATCGGCCCCTGCGGCTACGACAATCTCTTGCCCTTCGCGCGCGGCGATACCGGTGGCGGCTTCGGGTGTGGCCAGCACAGGGCGCGCCATCGCCATGGCTTCCAGCACCTTGTTCTGCACCCCGCGCGCGATGATCAGCGGCGCGACCACCAGATCGGCCCCGGCCAGCCACGGCCGCACATCCAGCACCGCACCGGTCACATGCGTGCCGTTCGTGCCTTCGAGCGAACGCACCGCCAGCGTCGGCGCGCGGCCCACCACGTTGAAACGCGCCTGCGGAAAGACGGCTCGGATTTGCGGCATGACTTCGTGCGCAAACATCGTGACAGCGGCGATATTGGGTGGATAGTCCATCTGGCCGGTGAAGGTCAGATTTGGCCCCTCGCCCACCATTTCAGGCGCGGCAGGCATGCCTTCGGGATCGAAGAAATCGGTGTCGATGCCATTGCCCAGCGCAAGAACGTGCGGCTCTGCCCCCGGGGTCAGCCGCTGGCGGAACAGCGCCGCCTCATCAGGCGTCACCAG
>JBEQBV010000279.1:0-4926 GCA_041639635.1 Novosphingobium sp. | reverse complement strand
AGCATCACGTAAGTAGTAAGATATATCTTAATGGCCGTCAGTCAAGCCCAGATAATGTTCGCTGCACTGCAAGGTTGACGAGACCACCCCTGCCATGGCAAGCGCGCGCCACCACACGAGCTGAACATAGACCGAACCGGCCTGAGCGGGTATAGCATAGTGGTAATGCACTAGCCTTCCAAGCTAGCTAGGCGGGTTCGATTCCCGCTACCCGCTCCAATATCGCTTGAAACTCGCAGAATACCGACACTTGGAGGCGGTAGTGCGGTTAGTATCACCCACATCAGAACCCAAAGCTTCTCACAGGCCCCAGCTTGGCTGCTGCAACTGCATGCTCCGTCTCCACCGCCGGAACCGTTGATGGATCGTGTTCCAGCTTCCATATTTCGCTGGCACATCGCGCCACGCCGCACTGTAACGCAGCCGCCAGAGTATGCCGTTGATGAAAGCACGGTTTTGCTCCGGCCGCCCACCACGATCGCGATTTTCCGGCCCGATTGGCAACAAGCGCGCGTTCCAAAAGTAAGCGCAACAGGTCATTCTCCCAGCGGCTGAAGGAGTGCTGCGATGGGGGTGTGTTACGAGCACCTGAGCTATGTTGATCGGCTGGCGATTGATGAAGGCCTGCCCGCCCGATTGAACCGGGCATCGACGATGCGGTTTGAATAGGGAACCAGCGGGAAGCACGCCGCATCGAGGACGCCGCTTCCCGCCGTTTCGCGCAGCAGCGGCTCGCCTCGCCAGCTCAGAGCGAGGATCGAGCCGCTGCGCACAAGATCGACCGTCAGGCGACACTCGCAAGCGGCAAGGTCGTGACATTGCGCCATGGCAGCGCCGGGTCAGCTCGACAGTGCGCCGAAATGGGTTTCCCAGTTGATATTGTAGTTATGCGAATGGGTAAATCCGATCGCGCGCTGGAAGGCCACACAGGCCGCTGAGCGGAACGCGGTGATGCAGGTGCGTCGCCACCGGTCGGCTGACCGGTTGCCGCCAGAGCCGTGAATGATCATCTCGTCATGCACAGTAATGTCGCCGCGCTTCAGCGGCAGCTCGACGACCAGATCGTCCTCGGTCAGCAAGTCGCGCAGCGTCACATCGCCGTCGCGGTGAAACTGTTCGATCTGCTCGGGCGAAAGCACATATTCGTCGCCCTGGCGGCCCCATTGTCCGCCGGTTACTTCGTTTCTCCAATGGTAATGATCTTGAGAAGTCGGTCGATCCGGGAAATGGTGATGTCCCGGAAAAAGGTCTCTGCACCTTCGGACTGCAGCTGGATGCGACCAGCGACCAGCGACCAGCGGGTTGCGCTTGCCAGCCGCGTCGGTGGTCGTGAAGTCGCTCGCCGCGAGAACCGGCACGCCGTTGACCACATGGATGGCGCGGTCGCCAAAGACATCGAGGTCAAGCGAGTTCCACTGGCCCAGCGGCTTTTCGGCATCGACCCCGGCTTCCACGTTCCACGTCGGGAATTCCTGGCGCGAGGGCAGGCCACCCTTGAAGTAGCGTCGGCGGGGATAGGCGATCGCCGGATCGCTTGCTACCGGCACTGTCGCGCCGACCCGCCAGTTGACAGTGTCGAAGGAATGCATCCCTTGCGAATCTCCGACGGTGAGCAACATGCCAACCGAGCGGGGCACCACTTCGAACTCGACACCGCTCATCCATGTGCCGAAGAACGCACCGAAATCGCCGTGCGAATGATAGACGATACCATTGTTGCGCGACATGGGCATCCAGGTGTTGGCGCCCCACTCGTATTCCACGTGCAGATGATAGTTGCTCTAGGACTGCTTGGTGATCAACCCGCCGAACAGCTTTCCGCTTGAATAGATCGCAGGCGCTCCGTCTTCCTCGACCACTTTGAAAATGCCGTGAGTGTCGTTGTTCAGTCCTATAGGTGCGTTGCTTGGCGTGCCATAAGTGGTGGCAGGCACGGTGTACCCAAGCCAGCTGTCCCATCTAGTCAGATCGCAGCCATTGAAGAGGCTGCGGGGCGCGGCACGATTGCGCGGCAGGCCTGCCAGCCCAAGGTTCTGCTTGCGATAGGGTTGGTCATTGGCGATTGCTGCCAGCTGTTCTGGCGTCGAGCCGTCGGGCGGACCATCCGCCGCGATCACCTCAACAGGTGCGGTCAGCGCGAGGCTGACAGTGAGAATGCGCAAGCGTGCAGACATGGGAAATCTCCGTGAGCAGCTGAGCCGGTCAGTGCGTCTAAACTGTGACGGCGTGCGATCCCTGGGCGTCCGTGCCAACCGCCAGATCGAACGGCGATGCTGTGAACGCGATCAGGTCTGTGTCTTTTGCAGGATCGATGGTGGCTGGCCGATCACAGCGCGTGGAAAGTGTCACGGCCTCGCCGGATGCCACAGATCTGACGATGGATTCCATCACTTCGACCGAGTGAATGATGAATTCTGCACCGGTGCGGTGCTGGCTGCCGGTCCTGATGGCCAGGGCAAGGTCTATCAGCCCAGCGCCGCGATAATCGGCAACGAGCCGCCCGGTATTGTTCGCAGGTCCAGCAAGGGTGAGCGGGTGATGGCGCTGAGTTAGACTGGGGCAATGTCGTCTGCGCCGATAATGCCAATTCTGACCGGTTCCATCCACGCCTGTTCCACCGATGACTTACTGAAGTGCAAACCAATTTAAGCGCTGATTATTTTATTGATCGCTAATGTCAATCGGGCGTCGGTAGCATCGGCCCAACACGAACCTGCAAATGCGCCTCGAAGCGGCTTGCCGGCTGCTTCACGACGAACGATCCTTGTCGACCTTCATAGACAGTGTAGACCACTCTGGTGTTAACCGGAGCGCCGTTCCACCAATCGACCGCGTCCGTCGCATCATCTGGTCTGATCGGCAGGCCATAGCTGGATGTCTGCCATTCGCGGACATGTCGACCGACTTGGCATTTTGCGCCATTTGATCGGCGCTTTGATTAACTGGCTGGCACTATCGGTGCAATCCGTCTGATGCTTGTTTGCGTGCGAATCACTCTGGCCAGGCCCGGTTTTGCTGCTAGTTGAAACAATCTGATCGCCGAGAAACTGCATGACCGCAAAGAAGCCTTATCACCGGGAAAATCTTCGTCGGGACCTGATCGAGGCAGGCCGCAACTACGTCATGCAACATGGCCATCATGGCCTGTCGATCCGCACGTTGGCACAGCAGGTCGGCGTATCTCCTGGCGCGCCTTACCATCACTTCCCCGACCGGCGCTCGCTTCTGCTGGCACTGGCCGTCGAAGGCTTTGAAGAAATGCTGAACGGCGCGGCACAAGTCAGAATCAGTACCATGAGCCCGCGTGAGAAGCTGCGCCGCATGGGCATTCTGTTCATCCGGTTTGCGGACGAAAATCCTTTCCTTCTCGATCTGATGTATGAAAGCGAACTGACCTCGCCGGTGCTGGACCCACAGTTGACGGAGTATCAGCAGCAAGGGCACATGAACTTGCGCCAGCACCTGTTCGCGGCGCGTCCTGACCTCAGCAATGAAGAGCTTGATCTGCGGGTCATCGCCTATTGGTCGGCAATCTACGGATTTGCATCCATGCGCAAAAAGGGTGTGATCAGGCCCAAAGCAGGTGTGGTGCCAAACGTGGACATCGCTGAAGCCATCGTCACCAGAGCAGTCATTGCAGCGCTCGCAGACTGAACCGGGATGCTCTTCTTTCGCCGGCCTTCCAATCACTCGCGTATCTCAGCAGCGCGAAGCCAAACTTCAAGAGGACGCCCTCCCGCTTTTTCAGGCTGTGATGGCACCGCCATCCTCCCCTTGCCATGCGATCAAATTCAATCTAATCAATGATTAGTAACTCACGTCCGCCGGGATGGTCGGTTTCCATCGGCCTGCGCAAGGGGTGAAGAATGTCCGGCTCGTTCCAATACGGTGTTTCAACCTACAGCTACGTCGACGATTATGGTTCGGTAATGACGCTGGAAGATGTGTTCGACCATATCGCCGATACCGGGGCCACCGGCATCGAGATTCTTGGCGAAGGCCAGATCGAGGGCTATCCCAACCCCACCAGCCAGTTCCTCGACCGCTGGTTCGGCCTGCTCGACAAGTACAAGCTCTAACCGACCAACATGTGCTCGTGGGTCGACATGCGCATCACCCTGCAGCGCAACCTTACCGTTGAGGAAGGCGCCGCAGAGCTGGAGCGCGACCTGCGCCTTGCCCACCAGCTCGGCTTCAAGTTCCTGCGCCCAAAGTTCGGCGTACTCTCGCACGACCTGACCCCTGAACCGCAGTGGGAAGCCTACACCGAGCGCAACCTCGACCTCGCCCACAAGCTCGGCGTGGTGATCTGCCCGGAAATCCACGCGCCCACGCCGATCAAACATGAAGTGGTCGATGGCTACATCAACTTCATCGAGCGTACAGGAACGAAAAACTTCGGCCTGATGATCGACACCGGCATCTTTCAGGACCGGCCGCTGACGCACTGGGGCTCGCACCAGATTAACGACGAGGCGCGCAAACACATGGAGTTTCTCAACGGCATCAAGGTGCCGCCGGAACACTTCCTCGACGTCGCCCAGTACGTGGTCTTCATCCAGGCCAAGTTCCACGATATCGACGAAAACCTCGAGGACCAGAACATCCCGTGGCAGCCGGTGATCTCGGCCATCAAGCGATCGGGCTATTCGGGCTACCTTTCCAGCGAATACGAAGGCTGGCGCGCGCCGTGGTGCTCGATCGACCAGGTCCGCCGCCAGCAGGTGCTGCTGCGCAAGCTGGAGCGCGAATTTGACGAAGGCAAGTTTGCCTGAAGTCTTCCGCACCACAAGATTTCCGGAGATCACCATGCTCGAACATCAGCTCATCCAGAGCACCGGCTTCCGCAATTTCGGCCCCATTGGCGCGCGCGAAGGCTTTGTCATCCGCATCCGCATCCCCAACTACCACGGCACCCGCCTGTAG
>JBEQBV010000278.1:0-4952 GCA_041639635.1 Novosphingobium sp. | reverse complement strand
GGCGTGGCTGGGATGCGCAGATCGATGGCGTCATTCACTACCGCGACGAACAGGGCGACCTCACTCTGCCCTTGCCGGGGCTGCCGGGGGAACATCAGGCCGAGAATGCCGCGCTGGCTGTGGCGATGATCCGGCATCAGACTGCGGTTTCCGTCTCACGTGCTGCAATGAGCAAAGGCATAGTCGAAGCACGCTGGCCAGCGCGGCTTCAGCGCCTGAGCGCGGGGCCGCTGACGGCGCAGGCGGGCGCGCGGACAGTCTGGCTCGACGGCGGCCACAACCCCGACGCGGGCCGCGCCATCGCGCGCCATTTGGCCTCGCAGCCGCCAGTGCATCTGATCATGGGCATGCTGGCAAACAAGGACCCTTCAGCGATTCTGAAGCCTTTGGCGGACCGGGCACTGTCGCTGTCAGTCGTCCCCGCGCCTGGGCACGATGCGCACAGGCCGCAAGACTTCGCGCCGTTTACCGGCCTTCCGGTACGCAGCTTTGCCACCGTGCCGGAAGCGATTGCAGCGCTGCCGCCCGAGGGTGATGTACTGATCGTCGGCTCACTCTACCTTGCGGGTGAAGTGCTGCGATTGAACAACGAGATTCCCGACTGACCCCTTTAGGGTTCAGACCCTCTCTTCGCCCGCAGTGCCCATTGCCGCATCGACCAGCCCGCTGCGCCCCATCCACCAGAACAGCACCACGCCCGGCAACGCCAGCAGCGTGGTGAGTACGTAGAAGTTCACGTAGCCCATCGCCTCGATCAGCCCGCCCGCCGTGGTGCCGGTGGCGAACCGCCCCACCACACTCGCACTGGCTGAAATCAGCGCATACTGCGCGGCGGTGTATCGCAAGTCGCACAGCGCCGAGAAATAGGCGACGACCACCACTCCGCCATAGCCTGAGGCAAGGTTCTCGAACCCGATTGCGCCCGCCATGCCGAGGTTGGAGTGGCCAGCCGCCGCCAGCGCGGCAAACGACAGGTTCGAAACCGCCATCAGGACCAGCGCCAGCAGGACCGAGTTTTTCAGCCCCATCCGGGTGTAGGCAATGCCGCCGATGAAAATGCCAATCAGATAGGCCCAAAAGCCCACGCCAATGTCCCAGATCGCAATCTCGTCGTTGGTAAAGCCTAGGTCATTGAACAACAGGCGGAACGTCAGATTGGCCAGCGTATCGCCCACTTTGTGGACAAGGATGAACACCAGCACCAACCACGCACCGCTGCGCCGGAAAAACTCGCCGAACGGGCCGATGATCGCAGTGAAAACCTCGCCCAGGCCCTTCTTGCCCACCGGCTCACGATGCCGCGAAGGTTCACCGAGCACGAGCGCCGTCAACATCGCAGGCAGCGCGAACAGCGCGCAGATCAGATAGGCCGCGCTCCATCCATATCGTGCCGAAACCACCAGCGCCAAGGCCCCAGCGCCTGCAGAGCCAATACGCCAGCCATACTGGCTCATCCCCGATCCGGTGCCGAGTTGATATGGCTTCAAAGTCTCGATCCGATAAGCATCGATCACGATGTCGAACGTCGCACCTGCCACGCCCACCAGCACGGCCGCCAGCACCGTTGCGCCAAGATCTGCGGATGGATCGACCAGCGCCAGATTGGCCACCGCCGCCATCACCAGCGCGCCTGCCAGCAACATCCACGAAACGCGTTGCCCCATACGCCCCAGCAGCGGCAGGCGCACGCCATCGACCACCCAGGCCCAGAAAACTTTCAAATTATAGACCAGAAACGCCAGCGTGAACGCGGTCACCGTCTTCTTGTCGATCCCGTCCTGTGCCAGCCGCGTGGTCAGCGTCGCGCCGATCATGGCATAGGGAAAGCCCGACGACATGCCGACGAAGAACGCGGCCAGCGATTCCTTTTCCAGATAAGGGCGCACCGAGTCCCACAGATTCCGTTCTCTGGCCTCAGTGCTCATCGACGCTGTTGCTCCCTTGTTGCTGCCGTCAGACTAGCGCCCAAATCACGCCGCGCCAGATCCTGATGACGCAGGGGTGACGGATTGCGCGTTTGCGCGTAAGGGCGATGCCATGACTTTTCCCCCAAGAAACGGTGGCGACCGCCCGAAGCGGTTCAGTCCGCGGCAGACGACGCCCGAAAAGAAGCCGTTCTCCATGCGCAGCGGTGCGCCGCGCACATCGCAGCCCGTCGTGCCCGCCAAGCGCGCGCTGGCCGAGGACGGCTCCGAACGCGAAGGCGACCGCATCGCCAAACTGCTCGCCCGCGCCGGAATCGCCAGCCGCCGCGAGGTTGAGCGGATGATCGAAGATGGCCGCGTCAAACTCCACGGCGAAGTCGTCACCACGCCGGCCACGCTGCTGACCAACCTCAAGGGCGTTTCTGTGGACGACAAGCCGGTTGGCCCGATTGCGCCGCCCCGTCTGTTCCGCTTTCACAAGCCCGCAGGCCTGATCACCGCCGAGCGCGACCCAACCGGACGTCCGACGATCTACACCGCCCTGCGCAATGCGATGCCGCCCAATGCTCCGCGCGTGATGCCCGTCGGCCGCCTCGACGTGAACACCGAGGGGCTGCTGCTGATGACCAACGATGGCGAGCTGAAGCGTGCGCTGGAACTGCCCTCCACCGGCATCCCGCGCACCTATCGCGCGCGCACCTTTGGCGAAATCACGCAGGCGCGGCTTGAAGAGCTGATGGAAGGGATCGAGATCGATGGCGTGCGCTATGGCCCGATCAACGCCAATCTGGAACGCAGCGCCAACCGCAACAAGTGGATCGAAATGACCCTGACCGAGGGCAAGAACCGCGAGATTCGCCGCGTGCTCGAACACCTCGGCCTTGAAGTCTCGCGCCTGCTGCGCACCAGCTATGGCCCGTTCGAACTCGCTGATCTGCAGCGCGGATCGGTGGAAGAG
Source organism: Novosphingobium sp. (assembly GCA_041639635.1). GTDB lineage: Bacteria > Pseudomonadota > Alphaproteobacteria > Sphingomonadales > Sphingomonadaceae > Novosphingobium. The sequence continues at coordinate 2,069 of JBEQBV010000278.1, read as the reverse complement.
ATTCCGCAGGTTCACGTCGAACGCTTCCGCAAGACGTTGAAAGCCAAATGAGGATCATCGCCGGAGAATGGCGCGGCCGCCCGCTGCGCGCGCCCGATGGGGATACCACCCGCCCCACCGCAGACCGCACGCGCGAGACGCTGTTCTCTATGCTCGCCAGCCGCCTAGGCAGCTTTGAAGGCCTTGCCGTAGCTGACCTGTTCGCAGGCTCGGGCGCGCTCGGCCTTGAAGCGCTGTCGCGCGGCGCGGCCACAGCACTCTTCGTGGAAAATGATGCCGCCGCCGTGCGCGCGATCCGCGCCAACATCGCGGCGCTGCGCTGCGCGCCGCAGTGCGATGTGCGCGCGTCTTCGGTGCTGACGCTGGGCAAAGCCACGCAGCCGCTCGATCTGGTGCTGCTCGATCCGCCCTATGGCACAGGCGCAGGCGCAGTGGCGATCGAGAAGCTGGCGCGGCTTGGCTGGATCGGTGAAGGCACCTGGATCAGCCTTGAAACGGGCCTCAAGGAAAACCCCGACGTGCGCATTTGCGAAGTCGATGCAGAGCGCAAGGTCGGCAAAGCGCTGATTACGCTGATGCGATTGAAGGCATAGGTCCTCCCCGTTTTTGCGAAGCACAAATGGGGAGGTGGCAGGCACCGCAGGTGACTGACGGAGGGGCGGCCCCCCTCCCCGATTGTCCTTCGGAAAATCGGGGCAGAATTCACTTTTAATCCCGCAGCTTCGGCGCGAACCATACGCCAGCCACGGTCGTCGCTCCCGCCAGCGTCAAGAACAAGCCAACATAGGCCGTGCCGCCAACCGCCGCAGCCCATGCTGCCGCAAAGGGAGCAAGCGCACCGCCGATGATGCCGCCAATGTTGAACGCCAGCGAAATGCCGGTGTAGCGCACTGAGACCGGAAACAGCGTCGGCAACCACGCGCCCAGCGGTCCGTAAGCAAGGCCCATGACGAACAGCGATCCGGCCAACGTCATGAAGACCAGTGGCAACGAACCGGAGCCAAGCCCGCTTCCGAAAAACAGACCGATCACCGCCGTCAGCGCTGCGCCAGTGCCTAGCACGCGCTGGACCGAGGATTTATCAGCCCAGTATCCCGCCACCAGAATGCCCAATGCAAAGAACAGGTTGGCCCCCAGCTGGACCCCAAGGAACTCCTGCTTGGCATAGCCCAGCTTGGTAGTGGCAAAGGACAACGCAAACGTTGTCGCCAAATAGAACACCGCAAAGCACGCCACCACACCCGCAATGCCAGCCAGAACCGCAGGCGTATGATCGCGCAACAGGCGCGTGATTGGCACGTTAGGCGGCGGGGCTTTTTCCAGTTCGGCCTTGAACGATGGCGTCTCCCCAATTTTCAGCCGTACCCACAGGCCCACACCCACCAGCACCGCGCTTGCCAGAAACGGCACGCGCCAGCCCCAGCTGGCAAAGTCAGCGTCTGAAAGCCCAAGCCCCAGCAGCAAGAACAACCCGTTGGCAAAGAAGAACCCCACCGGCGCGCCCAGTTGCGGGGCGCTGCCAAAGCGCGCCTCCCAGCCCTTGGGCGCGTTCTCCACCGCCAACAGCGCCGCCCCGCCCCACTCCCCGCCGAGGCCAAAGCCCTGCCCGAAGCGCAAGCAACACAGCAGCGCGGGCGCAATCCAGCCCGCCATCGCATAAGTCGGCAGGAACGCGATCAGCAGCGTAGAAATGCCCATCAGCAGCAGCGAGGCCACCAGCGTGGACTTGCGCCCGATCCGGTCTCCGAAATGGCCAAACACGATTGCCCCCACTGGTCGTGCAAAGAACGCAAGGCCAAAGGTCATGAATGCCAGCAGCGTCTGCGCCGTCTGCGATTCGCTGGGGAAGAACAACGGCCCGATCACCAGCGCGGCGGCTGTGGCGTAGATATAGAAATCGTAAAATTCGACCGCCGTGCCAACCAGACTGGCCGACAGCACGCGCGCATGGGTTTTCAAAGGGTGCAAGGTGACGTTTCCTCCCGCCAGCGTCATGACCGGCATGGGGGGATTACGGTGCGCCTTCCGTTACGGCAAGCGGGTTAGCGCTAAGGCCGCAACTTGTGGAA
>JBEQBV010000277.1:0-4961 GCA_041639635.1 Novosphingobium sp. | reverse complement strand
ACGCCAGCAATGCATCGCGGCTATCGGGCGGAAGCACCGCCAGCGAAACCAGCGAGAACGCCAGCAGATCGGCCTGCGCGGCGCTAGCCAGAGCGTCATCTATCCCTTCGCACGCAAACACCTGCCGAGCGGCACTATCGTTGCGCCAGTACGTGAAACTGCGTTCGCCTGCGGCGTCACAGGTGATCGCATAAAGGCCGGGATTTCGCAGTGGTTCGGCAAGGACAAGGCTTGTGTCCAGCCCCTCTGCCGCCCATCGCCGTTTCAGGTCTGCGCTGAACGGATCGGTGCCAAGGGCGGTGAGGAACGCGGTGTCCACCCCGGCACGGGCGAGGTGGATCGCGGTGTTCAGGGTGTCCCCACCATAGGCAAGCTGCCAGCTCTCACCGTCTTGCGACAGTTCGAGCATGGCTTCCCCGACGAGAACGACCCGCATTTAGCGGCAAGCCGGATTGGCTGCACCCGGGATCGCAAAGAATGCAACCGATTGGCCGGGGATCGTGGTCTTTCCGTTGATCGCTGCGCCTTCAAGTCCGGTAAGCTTGAGGTCAGCGTCAAGGGCAGGCTGGCGGTCGTTTACCAGAACATTGCGCGTATCAAGCGGTGTGCCAGTCATTGTCCAGCCAAGGGCTTTGCCGCCAAGATTGATGCGCTGCGCAGCCTCGCCCGTGTTCAATGCCATGACCGCCACGCCGCCTGGCTTTCCGGAAAGGCAGTGGGCGTAAAGCCGCATGGCGGGTGAGGGGGATTTCGGAGAGGCAAGCACGGTCTGCCCCATCGTGCGCCGCCACAGCACGGCAGCCCAGTAATTGGGGCGCGGGTTCAAGGTGTCACGGTCAATCAGGGCGTAATCGCTGGCGGCCAGCGTATTGTGCATCACCACTTGCAAGCCTTTTTGTGCAAGCGCGGCGTTCTGGTTGAGGTAGCGGAACGTATCGAGGAAGGTCGATGCCCACGGGCTTCCGCCACACGCCGCCTGCGCGGTTTCGGTGTTCCACATCGGCTTGCCGGGTTCGAACTTGTCACGCAAAGCGGCGTAGTAGGCATAATCGCGCACCGTCAGGTCAAGCCACGCGGCGCTGAGCGCGTTTTCCTTCACAGCCGTGCCGATGCCAAGACCAAGGCAGCGCTGCGAAACCGAGCCGTAGAAGTGGTAAGACACCGCATCAACGCTATCGGGATTGGCCTTCATCATGTCTTCGGTGCTGACATGGGTGCCCATTTCGGCAGGCACGGGCACATCCTTTAGCAAGCCCGCCTCGCCAACACCGCCAACGCCGAGAATGCGCATTTCGGGGACCGCCTTGCGCACCCAATCGCGGAACAGGCGAAATTCAGCCGCATAATTTGCAGCGGTATAGGCCTTGGGCATTTCGGGCGCCGCACCGGGCATATTGGATTCGTTGAAGAATTCGGCGGCATAGAGGCTGCCGCCTGCCTCACGCGTGAGATCCACAAGGCGCTGCGCCTGCGCGGGTGTCCAAACACCATCTGCGTCACGCGTGCCATTGCTGACAGCAAAGCTGGTGACAATGGGGGCATCAACCGCCTTTGAAAAGGCGACGACGTTTTTCCATTGGTCGCGCTTCAGCACTTGTACGAAGCCTGCGGGCGGGGCGGAAAGGTTTTCGCCCGCTGCTTCAAGGTAAGTGTTGTTGGCCCATGTTCCGCTGACGCGCACCAGACTGGGGCCAAGCGCCTTGGCCAAGGCGATCAGCTTGGGATCGGTCAGGTCGATCGGCGGGCGCTGGCGATAGCGTTCGTCTGCTGGGCCGCCGTAGGGCGCCCAAAAGCGACCGCCGGTCACTTCAACCATTTCAATGTTGTACGCCTGATAGCGTTCGCTGGTCGTGCCAAGCTTCTGGAGCTTGCCCAGTTGCAGCGCAGGGGCAGGGGCTTGCCCTGCACCGGTTAGCGCGACGAGTGCCGTGGCTGACAAAAGAACCTTGCGCATCATCTTACCAGCTCCACATCGTCCCGTCTTCAAGACGTGCGACCGGCAGATAGGCGGGTTTGTAAGGATATTTGGCGGCCAGCGCCTCGTCGATATCGACGCCGTGGCCGGGGGTTTCGCCGACAAACAGCTCACCCTTTTCGAACCAGTAGTCGTGCGGGAACACGGCATCGGTTTCTTCGGTGTGGCGCATATATTCCTGAATGCCGAAATTCGGCACCCAAGTATCGAAGTGCAGCGCGCAACCCATTGTAACGGGTGACAAATCGGTGGCGCCGTGGCAGCCGGTGCGGACCTGGTACATGCTGGCCAGATCAGCAATGCGGCGCAGATGCGTGAGGCCGCCTGCACCCACCACAGTAGCGCGGATATAATCGATAAGCTGGTTCTGGATCAGGTCCTTGGCGTCCCAGATCGTGTTGAAAATCTCGCCCACCGCCAGCGGGGTGACGGTGTGCTGGCGCACCAGCTTGAACGCTTCCTGATTTTCGGCAGGGGTGCAATCTTCCAGCCAGAACAACTGGTAAGGTTCCAGCATCTTGCCCAGATTGGCCGCTTCCTGCGGGGTGTAGCGATGGTGGCCATCGTGCAGCAAATGGTGGTCAAAGCCGTACACTTTGCGCAATTCTTCGAACAATTTGGGCACATAGTTGAGCGCCTTGCGCGTGTCCCAACCCGTGACCGAGGGCAGCGAGGCATCGGCGGGTTCATAATACAATTTTCCGCGCCCGACGCCGTAAGCATCCTTCACCCCCGGCACGCCGGTTTGGGCACGGATCGCCTTGTAGCCCATATCGATATAGTGGCCGACCGCCTCGACCGTTTCGGCAATGTCCGATCCGTTGGCGTGGCCATAGACCATGATCCCTTCGCGGCTGCGCCCGCCGAGCAACTGGTAAAGCGGCATGCCTGCCATCTTGGCCTTGATATCCCACAGCGCCATATCGACCGCCGCAATCGCGCGCATCGTCACCGGCCCGCGCCGCCAGTAAGCGCCCTTGTAGAGGTACTGCCAGATATCCTCGATCCGGCGCGGGTCCATGCCGATCAGGCAAGGCACAACGTGTTCCTGCAAATAGGCGACCACGGAAAGCTCGCGCCCGTTCAGCGTGGCATCGCCGATGCCGTAGACGCCCTGATCGGTTTCGATCTTGAGCGTGACGAAGTTGCGACCGGGGCAAGTGACGATCACACGGGCGGCGGTAATTTTCATGACTCGGACACTCGCATTGGATAGGGCTAATGTGGTATTACCGATTGACGGACCAATTTCGGTCTGTCAAGTTTAGAAAATTGGTTTTACCAAAAGGTTGTCCATTATGGCTATTGCGCCGAACGTCAAACCCAATGACCGCTTGTATCAGGACCTCGCCCGTTCGCTGATGGAGGAACTGGCGCAAGGACGCTATCCGGTGGGCACGCGGCTTCCGGCTGAACGGGATCTGGCATCGCGTTATGACGTCAGTCGCCCGACTGTGCGTGAAGCGGTGATCGCACTTGAAGTGCAAGGCTTGGTGGAAGTGCGACTTGGCTCGGGCGCCTACGTGAAGCGCTTACCGGGCGAGGAGGATCGCCCGGGCTTTAACGTGACCGCCTTTGAATTGACCGAGGCGCGCTTGCTGTTCGAGGGCGAGGCAGCTGCGCTGGCGGCGACGCAAGTCAATGATGCTGATGTTGCCGAAATCGAACTGCTCGTGCAGCGAATTGCCGAGGAAAATCAGGACCCGAACGGAACGGAAAGCGCTGATCGTGAATTCCATCTCGCCATTGCGCGGGCCACCCGCAATGTCGCGGTTTACAACGCGATTGTGCATTTGTGGGATCTGCGGTCCACTTCGCCGGAGGCAAAACTCCTGCATGAAAAGGCACGCCATGCGCAGATCAAGCCGGTAGTGGAAGAACACACCGCCGTGCTGGAAGCGTTGCGCGCGCGTGATCCGAATGCTGCGCGCAGCGCAATGCGCGCCCATTTGTCTGCAGTGCTTGAAGGTTTGCTGTTTGCCACTGAAGAGCGTGCGCTTGCCGAAGCCCGCAAAGCGACACAGGTCAAACGCGAACGCTACGCCCGCGCGACTGCCTGATCGTTTATCCTTTCAGAAAGCCCTGTAATGCCCCGCAAGCTAGAGCTTCACCCCGACAGGCTTCTGCCGGTTGATCCGTCCGTGCGCGCACTGGCGCGAGATTTGTATGCGTCGGTCAAAGACCTGCCGATCATCTCGCCCCACGGGCATACCGATCCACGCTGGTTTGCCGGAAACGAAACGTTCGGGAATGCCACAGACCTTTTGCTTGTGCCCGACCACTATGTTTTCCGCATGCTCTATTCGCAAGGCGTGGCGCTGGAAGACCTTGGTGTGCGAAACAAAAATGTCGATCCGCGCGCTGCATGGCGTTTGTTTGCCGAACGGTATGATCTGTTTCGTGGCACGCCTTCGCGCATGTGGCTGGATTGGGTCTTTGCAGAAGCCTTCGGGATTTCTGTTCAATTGAGCGCCGAAACGTCTGACCTGTATTTTGACACGATCACCCATGCGCTTGGTACGGACGTGTTCCGGCCACGCGCGTTGTTCGAGCGCTTCAATATCGAGGTTCTGGCAACGACAGAAGGTCCGCTCGATACGCTTGAGCACCATGCCGCCATCCGCCAATCAGGCTGGAACGGCCGCGTGATTACAGCCTATCGTCCTGATCCGGTGATTGACCCGGAATTCGAAGGCTTTCGCGCCAACCTTGACCGGTTTTCCGAACTGACCGGTGAAAATTGCCTGACGTGGCAAGGCTATCTTGCTGCCCATCGCAATCGCCGTGCTTTCTTCAAAGCCATGGGCGCCACCAGCACCGATCATGGTCATCCCACGGCTGCCACGGCCAACCTTTCTTCGTCTGAGGCAGAAAGCCTTTTCGGTCGCGTCGTATCCGGGCAATTCAACAGTTCCGATGCAGAACTGTTCCGCGCGCAAATGCTGACCGAGATGGCCGGGATGAGCATTGAAGACGGGCTTGTGAT
>JBEQBV010000276.1:0-4965 GCA_041639635.1 Novosphingobium sp. | reverse complement strand
CGGTGGCGATCCTGATGGCGGCGATGAATGCGGAAAAGCCGCTCGATTTCTCGTCATTCCCCTCGGTCCTGCTCTTTGCCACGCTATTGCGGTTGGCGCTTAACGTGGCGTCCACGCGCATCGTGCTGGTCAACGGGCACGAAGGCGGCGCGGCGGCGGGCCATGTCATCGAGGCTTTCGGCGCGTTCCTGATCGGCGGCAACTTTGCGGTCGGCCTGTTCGTGTTCATGATCCTGATGATCATCAACATGGTGGTGGTCACCAAAGGTGCCGGCCGCGTTTCGGAAGTCTCCGCGCGCTTCACGCTCGATGCCTTGCCGGGCAAGCAGATGGCCATCGATGCTGATCTGGCCGCAGGGCTGCTGACCGGTGACGAGGCCAAGGCGCGCCGCCGCGAAGTGGCGACCGAGGCGGACTTTTACGGATCGATGGATGGTTCGTCCAAGTTCGTGAAGGGCGATGCGATTGCCGCGCTGCTGATTCTGGGTGTGAACATCATCGCAGGCTTTTGCCTTGGGATGATCTCGCACGGTCTGAGCGCTGCTCAGGCTGCAGAGTTCTATATCACGCTGGCCATCGGCGATGCACTGGTAGCGCAGGTGCCTTCGCTGCTGCTGTCGATTGCGGCAGCAACCATCGTGACCCGCGTGTCCGACAACCGCGACCTGACCGGGCAGATCGGCGGGCAGTTCGCCAATCCTGCCATCTGGCTGCCAGTGGCGATCATCATGGGCGCGATCGGCCTGATCCCGGCGATGCCGCAGACGATCTTCCTGCCCGCTGCAGGGCTGGCCGGGTGGCTGTGGTGGACGCTGAAGAAGCGCGCGGACCGGCCTGTTCCGGTCGTGGTCGAACCTGTCGAAGCCATCGATCCCGCCCGCATCCTGCTCGAAGACGTTAGCGACCATACGCTGGTCACCGTGGAAATGGGCTATGGCCTGATCCATCTGGTGGATGAACGGCGCGGCTCGCCGCTGGTGGCGCGGATCACCGGGGTGCGCAAGCAGTTGAGCCAGAGCTTTGGCTTCATCGTGCCGCAGTTTCGCGTGCGCGATTCGCTGGAACTGGCGCCAAATTCCTATCGCGTGCTGTTGGGCGGCGTGCCGATTGCGCTGGGCGATATGCGGCCGGAGAAGATTCTGGCCATCGACGCGGGCGAGGCCAATCCCGACCACAGCCTGCGCGGCGAACGCACCGTCGATCCCAGCTTTGGCTGTCCGGCGATCTGGATCGATCCCGCCCAGCGCGATCTGGCGATTGCCGAAGGGTTCCTGACGGTCGATGCCAGCACGGTCATCGCCACGCATCTCAATCAGGTGCTGGGTGACCGGCCATCGGCGCTGCTTGGGCCTGATGAGGTCAAGGCGATTATCGAGGGCGTCAAGGACCGGTCAGCGGGGCTGGTCGAGACGATCCATCCGCAGCCGATGTCTCTGGGTGCGCTGACCCGGCTGTTCCACGCGCTGCTTGATGATGGCATTTCCATCGCGCACCCGCTGCCGATCCTCTCGGCGCTCAGCCAGGCCTTGCAGCAAACCTCCGATCACGAACGGCTGGTCGATCTGCTTCGCGCCGATCTTGGCAGCATGATCGTGGGCCGCGTGTGCGGGCCGAACGAGCGCTTGCCTGTGGTCACGTTGGAGGCGGGCCTCGAACAGATGATCGTGTCAGGGATGCACGATCCGGCCACCGGGCAGCCCGTGATCGAACCCGATCTGGCGCGCGGGATTGGGGAGCGGGTGTCTGACCTGATTGCAGAGCGTGGCCCCGCTGCTCCGCCGATTGCGCTGATCGTGCAGCCGCGCGCGCGGCGGGCACTGGCCAGCCTGCTGCGCCTGCGCGCGCCCAATTGTCTGGTGCTGTCCATTGCCGAACTGCCGCCTGCGCAGCCGATCGAGGTGATCTCGGTCATCGGCGGTGAAGCGCCTCAACCAGCTCAATCCACCCATGAAGAGCAGCCGACCCTTGAGGGAATTGCCGCATGAAACATGACCACCGCGGTTTTGCCGCCGCACGTGCTTATAGAAAAGACGAGACATCCGACCGCATCCGGCGCTTTTTGCCGATGGTGAAACGGCTGGCGTGGCATGTCCACGGATCGGGCCGGTCCGGGATAGAGATCGAGGATCTGGTGCAGGCAGGGCTTGTGGCCTTGACCGAATGTTCGCAGCGGCATGATGGGCCGACCGAGGATGGCTTTGCGGCCTATGCCAAGCTGCGCGTGCGCGGGGCGATGGTCGATCTGGTGCGCCGGTCCACGCCACTTTCGCGCTCTGCCACCGAGCGGCGGCGGATTTTGCGCGAGAAGACAACGGTCCTGACCAATGAATTGGGCCGCCCCCCGACAGATGCCGAACTGGCCGCTGCCGTGGGCCTGACGGAGCGCGAGCTGGCCGACCAGAAGGCGGCGGATGAGCCGCTGCGCTTCGAGGCTATTGACGATGCCTATTCCGACAGCAACGCCGCCTTTGCCGATGACAGGCCCGACAGCTTTGCGCTGCTGGCCGATGAAGAGATGCGCGCTTCGGTCGTCGCGGCGATCACCGATTTGCCTGAAAGGCTGCAGATGATCATCCAGCTTTATTTCGTTGAGGAACTGAACCTTGCCGAAATCGCCGATGTTCTGGGCGTGAGCATCCCGCGTGTGCATCAGCTGAAGGCGCAGGCGCTGGACAAGCTGCGCGGTGCATTGGGTGAAGGCTACGAAATACTGTGAACTACGATGCGTGTTCGCCAGTCAGGATCGGATCGCCGATGGTCATCTTGCGGCCATCGGTGATGATCACTTTGTCACCCAGCTTGGCAAGCTTGAACAGGTTCTTTGCGAATTCATCGGGCACGCCGACACAGCCGTTGGTGGCATAGCCTTTTTCCACCTTGCTGCCGTGGATCGCCACGCCATCGTTGGTCAGGCGCATCATGTAGGGCATCGGCGCATCATAGATGTTCGAGACGTGATCGGCATCTTTCTGGGTGATCGGGAACACGCCAGTCGGCGTCGGCTTTTCGCCATAGCCCTTGAGGATGGCGGCAGCGCCGATTTCGTGCCCATCGCGGAAGACGGAGATCACCCGCGCGGTCAGATCTACCGTCACCACCAGCGGGCCGGTGGCAGGTGCACGGGTTTCATCCCAATAGAACTTGCCGAACTTGATCGGTTCGTTGATCGGCAGGATCGATTTGACGACGAAGGGGCTGTCTGCCGGTTTGGGAGTGGCAACGGCAGGCGTCATCGCCGCAGGACTGGCCGGATCGGCAGCGGCGGTGACCATCGGCGCAGCCTCAGCCGTGCTGTTGCTGAACACAGCGCCGGCAATGTCCTGTCCGGCATGGAAAGCGAGGAGCGAGGCTGCACCGGTGGCCAGCATGCCCAGCGGCATCCGCACCCAGCGATTGCTCATGAGGTCTGCCAGTTTCGCCATCCGCCTGCTCCTTTCGCCTTAAGGAATAGGCATTAACGCAAGGCCTTGCGAGTCCCGATCCGGCGGCGTCCCGCGCCGGGACGGGGCCGGTCTGGCAGGTTACGAAACAGGGTTAACGCGGGGCAGAGAAAGTCTGCGCCATAGCGCTTCGAGCGGTCCTTGGCGGTATCGGGCGAGCCACCAGCGCGGCCACGCCAGCATGGCAACCCAACCCAGCACCACGAATGCAGGCAACCACGCGCGCGGCAATTCCGGCCCCGGCCCTCCAGTGCCTAAGCCAAATCCCCAACCGTTGAAGATCGCGCACATCAGCACCGTGGTGCCGATGTAGTTGGTAAAGGCGCAGCGCCCCGCCGCCGTCAGCCGTTGGCCAAGGCTTGTTGCCCGCACGTGGGGAAACGCCAGCATGAGCGCTGCTGCATAACCGATGGCCATCAGCAGATGCGGCGCTGCCATGCCGTGTTCGATCGCGGCAAACATCGCGCGTGGGGGCCAGCCCCGCTTCATCAGCCAATGAAGGGCCATCACAGTGGGAACGAGGCCGAGGCCGATTCCTGACAGGGCTAACAGCCCAAGCTGGCGCTGCGACCATTGCGAGAACATTCCGATTCGCAGGAGCGCCATGCCAATCAACATCAGCGGCAGCGTTTCTGTAAAATTGGAGATGGTGCTGGTCAGCGGTTGCAACGCAGAATGGCCCAGCCGCAGGCGGATCGCGGTGAGGAAACCGGCATTTAGCACGGCATTGTCTTGCGCGGCAGACGCTGCGATGCGGTCCATCATCGCGGCCTGTTCGGCCATGTCTGCGGCAGGGGCGGTGCCTGCCAGAACCGCCTGTTCAGTCAAGATGCCGGGGAGATCGAGCAGGGCTTCAACACCTTGCGCCAGAACGAAAAATGGCACGGCAATGCCCAGCAATTGCCATGGCGACAGCCGCAGAAACAGCAGCGCGACCAGCCCGCACAGCGCATAGGCAAACAGGATATCGCCCCACCACAGCAGCGCAAAATGGAGATAGCCGAACAGCATCAGCCACAGCAGGCGGCGCATCTGCGCCACGTTTGCGTCCATGCCTTGCCGCTCCGCCGCATTGGCAAACAGCACCATGCTGGCCCCGAACAGCAGGGTGAACAGCGCGCGCATCTTGCCTTCGAACAGCACGAAGGACAGGGCAAACCAGCCGTCGGCTCCGGCTTCGGGATAGGGCACGGCCGGGGAGAAGACCGCCAGCGATGGCCCCCAGAAGCCGGTTATGTTGACCGCCAGAATGCCCAGCACGGCAAAGCCGCGCAGGAAATCCAGCGCCTCTATGCGGTCAGCGGGGCGATCATGAAGGTGGTGTTCGGCCAAGCCATCAGGGCTTTACCACCAGACAGCCAAACCCGCCAGACTTGAGCGCGGCGCAGGCCTTTTCCGCTTCTGCCTGATTGCCATAGCCGCCAGCCAGCAGGCGCGTGACGCTGCCCGAGGGAAGATCGATGCGGCTATGCCCGGCAATCTCCGGTCGTCCCTTGATCTTGCTCCACAGCCCATCGGCATTGGA
>JBEQBV010000275.1:0-4987 GCA_041639635.1 Novosphingobium sp. | reverse complement strand
ATCAATGTGCCGTCCTTGGCCCGAAAGAATTACCAGCCAGTACGCTCAGCACATAAATGCCGACCAACACTGACCCGAAGATGATCAGCACCTTGATCGCAAAGCGCTTGTCCTCGGCACTGGCCCTAGACGCCTTGCGCCGAGGTTCTGGCGGGGCGGGATTCGCCTCGATCGCCTTGATCGTCTCGATGCAGAATTTGATCATGTCGGCATTGCCAAGGCGTTCTCCGCCCTCCTGCCACCAGCCCTGCGCATCGGTCAGTTCGCAGATCGCGCGCTGAACCAGTGACATGGCGAGAAGCGAGGTCTGATGCCCCCGCGCCGCGAATGCCAGAACCGTGTCGCCATGCTTGGGATAATCAGGGGCTTCCTGATCATTTCCGACATACTGCTCGCGCGAAATCACCGTATAATCGAAACCGGTATCAGCACCATTCAGAAGAACTGGCACCCAGCCCGACTGCGCTTTGTCGGTGGTATCGAAACCGGCCGTAAAGGCAATTGCGTGCCCGTATTCGGCAATCTTGTGCACGATTGCACTTGCCGCCGGTACGTCGGAAAAGCCGAGGAACAGATCGCTTTCGGAAAGGCTCACCCCACGCTCCCCTCAAGCGAAATCCCCAGCAGCTTCTGCGCTTCGACCGCAAACTCCATCGGCAATTGCTTCAGTACGTCACGCGCGAAGCCGTTGACGATCAGGGCCACGGCGCTTTCCTGATCCAGCCCGCGCTGCATCGCGTAGTAGAGCTGATCGTCGCTGATCTTGCTGGTCGTCGCTTCGTGTTCGATCGTGGCGCTGGGGTTGCGCACTTCGATGTAGGGCACGGTGTGCGCGCCGCAGTCTGCGCCGAGCAGCAGGCTGTCGCACTGGGTGAAGTTGCGCACGCCTTCGGCCTGCGGGGCGACGCGGACGAGGCCGCGATAGGTGTTGTTCGATTTGCCCGCAGAGATGCCCTTCGACACGATGGTCGAGCGGCTGCCCTTGCCGTTGTGGATCATCTTGGTGCCGGTATCGGCCTGCTGGTAATTGTTGGTGACGGCGACCGAGTAGAACTCGCCCACCGAATCCTCACCATTCAGCACGCAGCTGGGATACTTCCACGTGATGGCAGAGCCGGTTTCAACCTGAGTCCACGAAACCTTGCTGCGCGCACCTTGGCACAGCGCGCGCTTGGTGACGAAGTTATAGATGCCGCCCAGCCCTTCGGCATTGCCGGGATACCAGTTCTGCACGGTGGAATACTTGATCTCGGCATCGTCCATCGCGACGAGTTCCACCACGGCGGCGTGAAGCTGGTTTTCATCGCGCATCGGCGCGGTGCAGCCTTCGAGGTAGGACACGTAACTGCCCTTTTCGGCCACGATCAGGGTGCGCTCGAACTGGCCGGTATTTTCCGCGTTGATGCGGAAATAGGTGCTCAGTTCCATCGGGCAGCGCACGCCTTCGGGGATGTAGACGAAGGTGCCGTCCGAAAAGACCGCGCAGTTCAGCGTGGCGAAGTAGTTGTCGTGCATCGGCACGATCTTGCCCAGCCACTTGCGCACCAGATCGGGATATTCGCGCACCGCTTCACTGATTGAGCGGAAGATGACGCCAGCCTGTTCCAGTTCCTTGCGGAAGGTGGTGGCCACTGAAACGCTGTCGAATACCGCGTCCACCGCCACCTTGCGCGCGCCTTCGACACCGGCGAGCACTTCCTGCTCGGCCAGCGGAATGCCGAGCTTTTCATAGATGCGCAGGATTTCGGGATCGACCTCGTCCAAGCTGCCAAGCTTGGGCTTGGCCTTGGGCGCGGCCCAGTAATAGGCGTCCTGATAATCGATCGGCGGGACATTGAGCTTGGCCCAATCGGGCGTGGGCATCGTCAGCCAGTGGCGATAGGCCTTCAAGCGCCATTCGAGCATCCACTCCGGCTCGTCCTTTTTAGCCGAGATATAGCGGACGGTATCTTCGGACAGGCCCTTTGGCCCGTATTCCTGCTCGATGTCAGACGACCAGCCGTGTTCGTAATCGGCAACTTTTGCCGCAGCTTCATGCGCGGCCTGATCCTTCAGTTGTACGTTCTCAGTCATGCCATAACCTCCGCCCCCAAGGCCGCCGATGCTATGGAAAGCGGGGCGGCAGGACGGGACAATTGGGTGAGCGGGATGCCGGCCAGCGCGCCGCGTAAGGCGGCGTCTACCGCGGGCCAGTGCGGACGAACGGTACAGGCACTTTCGAGCGTGCAATCATGGCGGCCATGATCGCTGCATGGCGCCAGTGCAATAGGGCCTTCGACCGCTTCGACAATATCGGCGAGCGTAATAGCGGCGGCAGGCCGTGCCAGCTTCAACCCGCCGCGCGCGCCACGCACCGATTTGAGCAAACCTGCTGCAGACAGCTTGCTTACCAGTTTTTGCACAGTGGGTGCGGGCAGGCCGGTTTCATCGGCAAGTTGCTGGGCGGAAACACGCTGTCCGCCACAATGGCGCGCAGCGGCGGTCATTGTAACGACGGCATAATCGGCCATGCTGGAAAGGCGCATTTGCGAAGTTCCGGGTCAGCGGCCTGCAAATCAGACCGAATCGTTCCGGTTATCTAGGCGCAGGGTGCCCCCCATGCAAGAGGCACGAAAAAGGGCTGCGCAAGGGCGACAAAAAAAGGGCGGCCGCGCTCCATATAGGATCATCGGCCGCCTTGAAGTCGAGAACCCAGCACATCACTGCGCCGAGCCCTTCGGGTCGCAGCGCCTTCCTAAGCAGACGCCGCAATCGTGAATTGTATGGATTCGACAAATTCGGTGACAATCGCGCAACATATGGGGCGCAATCAATTACAAATACCGTCATTTCCGACAGAAACGAACTTGGCCTTGGCCGATATTCGTCGCAAAGATGATAGCGGAGTGGGGCGATTGCATCTGGCCACGGCCCCGACTGGCTCCGAATCGCCTTTATCCGATCGCAGAACCGGAACCACTTGCTTGTGACGCCTTATTCGCTCTTGCGCCCCCTGATCTTTCGCATACCTGCAGAACCTGCCCATCGCCTGACGATCAAGGCGCTCGCCCTCAATCAATCGGCGAATCAATCAGGCAACGCCAGCGCGCCTACGCCCAGCCTTTCACAACGTGTGGCAGGGATCGCCTTTCCCAACCCGGTTGGCATGGCCCCGGGTTTTGACAAGAACGCCGAAGTTCCCGACGCGATGCTGGGCATGGGCTTTGGTTATGTTGAAGTGGGCACGGTCACCCCGCTCCCGCAGGAAGGCAACCCCAAGCCCCGCCTGTTCCGGCTGGTGGAAGATCGCGCGGTGATCAACCGCATGGGGTTCAACAACGAAGGCGCGCAGGCTGTGACCAACCGCCTGATCCGGCGGCGGGAAACGGGCAGGTTTGGCTTGCCCGGGATTGTCGGCGTGAACATCGGTGCGAACAAGGATTCGCCCGATCGCATTGCCGACTATGCGCTGATGACGCGACAGATGGCGCCGCTGGCCAGCTATCTCACGGTCAACATATCCTCGCCCAATACGCCGGGCCTGCGTGCACTGCAGGACGAAGGTGCGCTTTCGGCGCTGCTGGATGCCGTAATCGAGGCGCGCGGCAACATCAACGTGCCGATCTTCCTGAAACTGGCACCCGATCTTGAACCGGCGGACATCGACGGAATCTGTCGCATCGCGCTGGAAAAGCAATTGGCTGCGCTGATCGTGTCGAACACCACGGTCACCCGCCCGGCGCTGGTCTCGCGCCATGCCGGCGAAGCGGGCGGCCTTTCGGGCGAACCCTTGCGCGCGCTGGCGCTGCAGCGGTTGCGCGATTTCCGCAAGGCCAGCGGCGGGGCGATTCCGCTGATCGGGGTAGGTGGTATTGCCACGGTGGACGATGCCTGGGCCCGCATTCTGGCAGGGGCCAGCCTGATCCAGATTTACAGCGCTATGGTGTTCGAGGGCCCCGGCCTTGCCAAGCGCATCGTCGCAGGCCTTGAAAGAAAGGTGCGCGAAGCAGGCATGACCTCCATTGCAGAGGCTGTCGGCAAGGAATAGCGTTGCGCGGATGAACGCTTTCCCCTTGCTCCGCGCGCTGTCCCGGTTTCGCTTCTTCGCGCTATCTTCCGTCCTGCTGGCTTCGGCCTGCGTGCCCCCGCCCAGCGCAACGGTATCAGCACCCAACCCCACGCCTGTCGCTTCGGCTGCTGATGGCGTGCCTGTGGATGGTCCCGGCCTTGTCTCTGCCGCCGATACGCGCGCAGCACAGGCGGGTGTGCAGATGCTGCGGCTGGGAGGCAGCGCGACTGATGCAGCCATTGCCACAATGCTGGCGCTGACAGTGGTGGAGCCGCAAAGTTCGGGCATCGGCGGCGGTGGATTCCTGGTGCTGGGCGATGCTGCTGGCCGCGTGGAAACCATCGACGGCCGCGAAACCGCGCCAAAGGCGGCGACGCCGGACTGGTTCTATGTCGATGGCAAGCCGCTGGTTTGGCCGAATACAGTGGTCGGCGGCCGCAGCGTGGGCGTGCCCGGCAACTTGCGGCTGGCGGCAATGGCCCACAATGAAAAGGGCAAGCTGGCCTGGCGCACGCTGTTCCAGCCCGCCATCCGCCTTGCGCGCGATGGGTTCGAGATTACGCCACGCATGCGCACCATTCTGGGCGCGGCCAAGCGCACCGGCGCATTCGATCCGGCGGCGCGCGCGCTGTTCTATGACGCTGCGGGCGAACCGCTGCCGGTGGGCACACTGGTGCGCAACCCGGCGCTGGCGAATACGCTGGAAAGCATCGCATCGCGCGGAGCGGACAGCTTTTACACCGGTGAAAACGCCATGCTGCTGGCGAGCAAAGTCGGCACCGCACCGCAAAATCCATCGCCGCTCACCACGGCAGACCTTGCCGCTTACAAGGCGCTGAAGCGCCCGGCAGTGTGCGGGCAGTATCGCCAGTATCGCGTGTGCGGAATGGGACCGCCCAGCTCGGGCGCGACCACGGTTTACGCGATCCTCAAGCAGCT
>JBEQBV010000274.1:0-4997 GCA_041639635.1 Novosphingobium sp. | reverse complement strand
ATCCTCACAAGCGCGAAGACTTTCGGCATAAATCATTCGTCGGGATGGCCGCGATTGGCACGGTCTGCGGTTTCGGCGCAAACAGCTATCTCGTCGCGCTGGATGCGGTTTCGCGACTTTAAGCGCCCTTGAACGCCCTCGAACGGGGCGTTTTCCACGTTGCAGGCCCCATAGCACTTGCCAGCCCGCTGCCTTGCGGGCATGGCACTCGGCCTGAATTCATACCTTTCGAGGAAATGCCAATGGGTCACGAAAGCGGCGAAAAGGCCGATAACATGGCGATCGACAGCAAGCTGGTGCGCGAACTGGCCGAGTTGCTTGCCGAAACGGGTCTGACAGAGATCGAAGTCGAAGACGGCAAACGCAAAATCCGCGTTGCCCGTCAGTTGGCCAATGCCCCGGTGGCACAATTCGTATCCTCCGCACCTGCGCCCGTCGCTGCTGCTCAGGCCCCGGCTGCCGCCGCACCTGCTCCCGTTGCCGTAGCTTCGGATGACCATGCAAGCGCGGTGAAATCGCCGATGGTCGGCACCTGTTATCTGGCGGCTGAACCGGGCGTGCCCAACTTCGTAAGCGTCGGCCAAACGGTGAAGGCGGGCGATACGCTGCTGATTATCGAAGCGATGAAGGTGATGAACCCGATCACCGCTCCTGCCGCTGGTGTGGTCAAGGCCGTTCTGGTGGAAAACGCCCAGCCGGTCGAATTTGACCAGCCGCTGGTCGTGATCGCGTGAAGGCCCGCTGATGGCCATCAAGCGTCTGTTGATCGCCAATCGTGGCGAAATCGCGCTGCGCATTCACCGCGCCGCGCATGAAATGGGCATCGAGACGGTGGCGGTGCATTCCACCGCCGATGCCGATGCAATGCACGTGCGCCTTGCAGACCATGCAGTCTGCATCGGCCCGCCTGCTGCGCGTGACAGTTATCTCAACATGGCGGCGATCATTTCGGCGGCTGAGATAACGCATGCCGATGCGATCCATCCGGGCTACGGCTTCCTTTCGGAAAACGCCAAGTTCGCCGAAATCGTTGAAGCGCATGACATCACGTGGATCGGCCCCAAGCCTGAACATATCCGCACGATGGGCGACAAAATTGAGGCCAAGCGCACCGCTGGCGCGCTCGGTCTGCCGTTGGTCCCCGGGTCCGATGGCGCGGTGTCCGATCTGGCTGAAGCCAAGGTAATTGCCGAAAAGGCCGGCTATCCGGTTATCATCAAGGCCGCATCGGGCGGCGGTGGCCGTGGCATGAAAGTGTGCAACGGGCCAGACGAGCTGGAAACGCTGATCCAGCAGGCTGGAAGCGAGGCCAAGGCCGCATTTGGCGATGCCACCGTCTATATCGAGAAGTATCTCGGCAACCCTCGGCACATCGAATTTCAGATCTTTGGCGACGGCAATGGCAACGCGATTCACTTGGGCGAACGCGATTGTTCGCTGCAACGCCGCCACCAGAAAGTGCTGGAAGAAGCGCCCTCCCCGGTCATTTCCGCCGAGGAGCGCGACCGCATGGGCGGGATCGTGGCCAAGGCCATGGCCGACATGGGCTATCGCGGTGCGGGCACGATCGAATTCCTGTGGGAAAACGGTGAGTTCTACTTCATCGAGATGAACACCCGCCTGCAGGTGGAGCATCCCGTTACCGAAGCGATCACCGGTGTTGACCTGGTGCGCGAACAGATCCGCATTGCGGATGGAAAGCCGCTCTCGGTCAAACAGGAAGAGATCGAGTTCAAGGGCCACGCGATCGAATGCCGCATCAATGCGGAAGACCCGTTCACGTTCGCACCCTCGCCGGGGTTGGTAACGAACTACCATCCCGCCGGTGGCATGCATGTGCGTGTCGATTCCGGGCTTTATGCCGGATACAAAATACCGCCGTATTATGATTCAATGATTGCCAAGCTGATCGTTTATGGGCGCACCCGCGAAGGGTGCATCATGCGGCTAAAGCGCGCGCTGGCAGAGATGGTGATCAACGGGCCCAAAACCACCATCCCGTTGCATCAGCGCTTGTTGAGCCAGCCCGATTTCCTGAGCGGTGATTATACAATCAAGTGGCTCGAGGAGTGGCTGGAGAAAGACGCCTGATCGCTTACAACGCGGTTACGAAAAAGCCCCCGTAGACCGGGGGCTTTTTTGTTGCAGTCGCGCTCAGGCTTCTGGTTCTTCTTCGTCACCCAGCGGCAATCTTGCCCGAATAGCGCGCCAAGCCGGTTCGGGCCGGTCATTCCTGACAAGGATCGCTTCGACTTCGTCAAATTCTTCGAGTTCGAGCGCCTCGGTCACGCTCAGCGGGAAATAGACGTTCTCGTCATTATCCATCCGCACGGCATAAGCGCCGCGCCCTTCTTCGCTGCGAGTAACGATGCACATGGCCTTCACTGCCATAAGCAATACCTTTTGTTTGATAGATGTAACAAACCTGCAAGGAGCAGGCCCAAACCCCAATCACCAGTCCGCAGGTATAGTCAAGTCCGCACGCTACGCGCCGCGCTTCTTCCAGGTGATCACCCGCCACAGATAGACCACGCCAACCAAGGCGAGCGTGCCGGTGGCGAAGGGGCCGGTGTACTTCTCGATCTCACCAAAATTGCGCCCCAGGTAATATCCTGCACCTGCCAGCACGGCATTCCAGATGGCAGCCCCGGCAAAAGTGAACACCAGAAACCGTCCGTGTCCCATGCGCGTCAGGCCAGCGGGCAGCGAGATCATCGTGCGCATAACGGGCGCAAACCTTACGGCAAACACCACCCACTGGCCATGCCGCTGAAAGAAAGCGACGACCGCCTCGACATCTTCCCATTCCATGGTCAACCAACGGCCAAAGCGGCTCACGAATGGACGCAGCCGCTCATAACCCAGATAGCGTCCGATCAGGTACCAGACGTAATTGCCCAGCGTAGACCCTGCCGTTGCCGCAAGCATCAGCGGCCAGAATTCCATCCGCCCACGCGCCACGGCAATGCCGCCCAGCCCCATGATAACTTCCGAGGGAATCGGCGGAAACACGTTTTCGATGACCATCAGGAAAGCGATGCCCCAATAGCCGCCGCCTTCGATCAGGTGGGTGATCCAGTCGTTCATAGGGGTAAGAACCGCCTTGTCACCATAGGTATCCCGCTCCCCCGCCCTTCGGCTGGCTGGCATGCCAGCCGCTCAGGATAAACTTCTGGCAAAGCCAGAAGGCGGGGGCCTCAGGCGGTTTCGTATCGTTCAATAACAACACCGAGGCCCCCGCCTTCGCGGGGGCGCATAGTGGCTGCGCGCTGTTAAACCCGCCCCTCAATCGCGTCCCAGATCATGCCCGCGGTATCTGTGCCATTGAACTTGTCGATGGCCACAATTCCCGTGGGCGAAGTGACGTTGATTTCGGTCAGCCATTGCCCGCCGATCACATCGATGCCCACGAAGATTAGTCCAAGCCGCTTCAGCTCCGGCCCCAGCGCCGCGCAGATTTCCTGCTCCTGCGGCGTCAGTTCGGTCTTCTCGGCATATCCGCCCACGGCAAGGTTTGAACGGAACTCCCCCTCGCCCGGCTTGCGGTTGATTGCCCCTGCCACTTCGCCATCGACCAACACGATGCGCTTGTCGCCCTTGGCCACTTCAGGAAGGAAAGCCTGCACCATGTGCGGTTCGGGCCAGGTCTGGTTGAACACCTCGAACAGCGCGCCCAGGTTTTCTCCCTCTTCCGAAACGCGGAAGATTGCCTTGCCGCCGTTGCCGTGGATCGGTTTCACGACCACCGCCCCGTGCTTCCTCTGGAAACTGCGCACTTCATCGACAGATCGCGTGACGATGGTTGGCGGCATGAAGCGCCGGTAATCCAGCACCATCACCTTTTCGGGCGCATTGCGCACGCTGCGAGGGTTGTTGACCACCAGCGTCTCGCTTTCAATCCGCTCCAGCAGGTGTGTGGCGGTGATGTAGCCCATGTCGAACGGAGGGTCCTGCCGCATCAGCACCACATCGATATCGCGGCCCAGATCGATCCGCCGCTTCTCCCCCGCCTTGTAATGATCGCCCACCACCCGCTGCACGGAAACCGGCACGGCATGGGCAATCAGCCGATCATTCTCGTCCAGCGTTAACGAGCCGACATCGTAGTGAAAAAGCTCATGCCCCCGCGCCTGCGCGGCCAGCATCAGCGCAAAGCTCGAATCCCCGGCGATATTGATCGAATGGAGCGGGTCCATCTGGACCGCGATGCGAAGTGCCATAAGTGAACTCAGCCTCAGGGGTTTATCTCACCCGCGCCTTAAAGCCGATTTATCGCCTGTGCGACCATTTTCGGCCTGCGCCACGATGGCGCCAAGCATTTTGATTGGAGCCTTTGATGCGCAAACTGTTCACTGTCGCCGCCGCTGGTATCGCCGTTCTCGGCTGGTCCGCCCAGGGCATCGCCAATCCCGATCCGCACCCCACCTCAGCCCCGCATGACGAGCACAAGGGTGAAAAGAAGGACGATCATCACGATGATCACAAGGATGGCGAGCACAAGGAAGAACACAAGCCCGCTCATTGATTGTTCCTGATTTCGATTTTCCAGAATCTGATTTCAGGGCCACCCCTCCTCTGAAATCAGGCGCCGGGTTGCCACGGACGCGCAACCCGGCCCACCCCGAAACTACGCGCCGGGCTGCCAGGCATTGGTGATCCGGCGCGGCCATTTTCCGGGGGCAAGCAAGATCACATCAATCCGCACGTCCTCCCCAGTCCTCGCATAGCGAGGTGCAAGTATTTCCGCCGCCCGTGCCACCCGGCGCAATCGGTGCACATCTATGGCCGTATCCAGCGCCTCAGACTTCGCCCGCCACTTGACCTCGATGAAGGCCACCGTCCGCCCCTTGCGCGCCACGATGTCAACTTCGCCGACCTTCACCTTCACCCGCTGCGCCAGTATGCGCCAGCCTTGCAGTCGCAGCCACCACAGCGCCAGCGTCTCGGCGCGTCGCCCCCGCCGCTCGGCTTCTGCTCGGTTCAAGCCTTAAGCTCCC
>JBEQBV010000273.1:0-5004 GCA_041639635.1 Novosphingobium sp. | reverse complement strand
CGCGAGCACCAGAGTGTCTCGACTTCGCTCGACACGAACGGGGAGGGGGTTAGCGGCTCACAAACCACACTGAATCGCCCACATCTATACCCAGCGCAGTCGCAGCCACCGGATCGAGCGTCAGCCTATCGGCAGCCTCAGCCACGTCGGCAAATGTGCAGCGGTAATCCGCCAGCTGGCCAGTGGCCACCAGCGCTTTCACACCCCGTTCCGGCGTGCTCACAGCCGCCACCGGCAGCTCCTTCGCCTCGCAGATCGACCGCACCCGGTCGGTCCGCGCGGTCATGGTCGGCCCGCCGTCGAAGATGTCGACATAGCCTTCATAGGCAAAGCCTTCCTCCTCCAGCATCCGCATCGCCGCGCGGCCCGAAGGGTGGGGCAAGCCGATGGCAGACCGCGCCGTTTCGGGCAGCATGGCGATATAGACCGGGTGCTTGGGCATCAGATCGGCAATGAACTGGTTGCCGTTGATCGCGTTGAAATAGTCCGCTTCCTGAAAACTCATGCCGAAAAAGCGCCCGGCCACGCCATCCCAAAACGGCGATCCCCCGCGCTCATCAATCACCCCGCGAAGTTCAGCCAAAATCTTTTCACCAAAGCGCTGGCGGTGCATGGCGATGAACAAATAGCGGCTGCGCGCGAGCAACATGCCAAGGCCGCCCGCACGTTCGTTCGGATGGAGGAACAGCCCGCCTACTTCGCTTGATCCTTCCAGATCGGTGACAAGGTTCAGCATCTCGGCGCGGAACGTGCGGTTCAGCTCCTTAGAATGCTGCGTCAGCGTGGCCATGCGGTAGGAATAGAACGGCCACTTGCGCCCCACATTGGTGAAAATCTGCGACGTTCCGCGCACTTCGCCGGTGGCCGCATTTTCCAGCACGAAGACGAACAGTTCGTCGTGCGGATTGCGCGGATCGCCCGGATCGGTGTTGGCATAGGCCTCCGCGGCGCGCCCCAGCTTGGTGGTCAGCGCCTTGCGGTCGGCAGGCAAATTGGTGAAGCCCCCGCCGGTCAGCTTGGCCATCTCGTACAACGGCTGCAGATCACTCGCGCGTGCGGCGCGGATACGAAACGTCATCAATTTCCCCCGGAAAGGCGGTGCAGCACCAGCGCGGAAAGCGCGGCACGTTCGGCCAGCGATGGCACGATCAGGAACTCCTGATCCGAATGGATCGCGCCCCCGCGCACGCCCATCGTATCGACCACGGGCACCCCGCAGGCAGCAATGTTGTTGCCATCGCACACCCCGCCCGATGCCTGCCATCGGATCGGCTGGCCCAGCGCCTCGCCACATTCGCGCACAAGGCCAAACAGCGCGGTAGCCTCTGGCGTCAGCGGCTTGGGCGGTCGCGAAACGCCGCCGTGCAGGTGAATTGCCACATCGTGCAGCTTCTCGATCACGCGCACCGCTTCGCGCAGCGCCGCTTCGAACCGGCCCGCCTGTTCGGCCATGCGGGGCCGCACATTGAACCGCAGCACGGCATGATCCGGCACGACATTGTTGGCACTCCCGCCATCGATCCGCGCCGGGTTCACCGAAAGCCCCGGCTCCTCCAGCGCCTTCAACCGCAACGCCAAATCGGCGGCAGCCAGAATGGCATTGCGCCCGTCCTGCGGATTGCGTCCGGCATGGGCAGAGCGGCCTTTGATCACCGCGCTGTAGTTGCCGCTCCCGGGGCGTTCGCCCGCCAACGTTCCATCGGGCAGGGCAGAGGGCTCATAGGTCAGCGCCACCGCCTTGCCCGCGGCCAGTTCAGCAATCAGCGGCGCGGAGGACAAGCTGCCGGTTTCCTCATCGGCATTGATCAACACGTCATAGCCCACCGATGCCGCCACCGGACTGGCTTCAAACGCCTGCAACGCCGCCAGCATCACCGCAATGCCGCCCTTCATGTCGGCCACGCCCGGCCCATTCAGCGTCTCGCCATCCAGCCAGCGCAGCGTCTGGAACGGGTGCGTGGGCGCAAACACCGTGTCCATGTGACCGGTCAGTAAGTAGCGGCGCGGGGCAACAGGCCGCACCGACAGCACCAGATGCGCGCCGTTGGCCGTCTCGCGCTCGGTCCCGTCCGCCGCGATGGCGCTGACCGGAGCGGGATCGACCTTGCGGACCTCTCCCGGCAGCGTCGCAAAAGCCTGCGCGAGCAAATCCCACTGCTGCACAAGGCCGGTCAGATTGCCAGTGCCGGTGTTGATCGCGCACCATTGCTCGACTTGCGCAAGCATCGCGGCGGCATCAATCGGCGCGAGCAGCGCGTGTTCGGTTGGGGAAAGCTGTTGCATCTGCAACCAGCCTAGCCGGTCAAGCGTTCGGGGTGAACCCCTTCAAACATTGCCGACCTGCGTGGTCTGCCAAAGAAGCTCTCTGTTTCGTCACCCTGAACTTGTTTAGCTTCGCTGGCCTTACGGCTCAGGGTCCATCTATCACTCTAAGCCGCAGTCTGATTGGCGAAATGGATCCTGAAAAAAGTTCAGGATGACGATGGCGGTGATCGCACCGTGTTGCCAAGCCGCTCAAAACTGGGCATAGGCTTGGACGTTCCTCCCCAGGTTCAACGGAATCAACGCAAGCGATGCAGTCGCGGGCGCTGTTTATGTGAGCATACGGACATGGGTGATATGAACGAACGGATTGAGCGCCACGGCCTGCAAGTTGATGCAAGCCTCGCCACTTTCATCGACAGCGAAGTTTTGGGGCCACTGGGCATTGAACCACAGGCTTTCTGGCAGGGCTTCGCCGCGCTGGTACATCGCTTCACTCCGGTAAACCGCGCGTTGTTGGACAAGCGCGATGCGCTGCAGGCCAAGATCGACGCATGGCACTTGGACCGTCGCGGCAAGCCCATCGATGCGGCTGAATACCGCACGTTCCTCACCGAAATCGGCTATCTCGTCCCCGAACCTGCCGACTTCCTGATTGGCACGCAGAACGTCGATCCTGAAATCGCGACGATGGCCGGGCCGCAACTCGTGGTGCCCGTGCTTAACGACCGCTTTGTCCTCAACGCCGCCAACGCACGTTGGGGCAGCCTTTATGACGCATGGTACGGCACCGACGCGCTTGATGCCGCGCCCGCAAAGCCGGGCGGCTATGACAAGGCGCGTGGGAGCGCCGTGGTCGCCGCTGGCCGCGCGTTCCTTGATGCCACATTCCCGCTCACCACCGGCAGTTGGACCGAATGGGACGGCGCAGGCGATCCGCCGCTGGCCGATGCGGCGCAACTGGTGGCGCGCAAGGCGGGTGGCTTGCTGCTCATAAACAACGGCCTGCACGCGGAAGTGGTGCTGGACCGCAACCATCCTGTCGGCATAGACGACAAGGCAGGCATTGCCGATCTCGTGATGGAAGCCGCGCTCACTTCCATCGTTGACCTCGAAGATTCCATCGCGGCGGTGGACGCCGAAGACAAGCTCGTCGCCTATCGCAATTGGCTGGGCCTGATGCGCGGCGATCTGGAAGCCAGCTTCCAGAAGGGCGGCAAGACTATGACTCGCGCGCTGGAGCCGGACCGCGCATGGACCGGCGTTGATGGCAATGCACTGACCCTGCCGGGCCGCAGTTTGCTGTTCGTGCGCAATGTCGGCCATCTGATGACCAACCCGGCGATCCTCCTGCCCGATGGCAGCGAAATCCCCGAAGGCGTGATGGACGCGGTGATCACCAGCGCCATTGCCTGCCATGATATCAAGGGCCTTGGCCGCTATCAGAACAGCCGCACAGGCAGCGTCTATATCGTCAAGCCCAAGATGCACGGGCCAGAGGAATGCACCTTCACCAACGATCTGTTCGATGCTGTCGAAGACCTCCTCGGCCTTGCCCGCCACACCGTTAAAGTCGGCGTGATGGACGAGGAACGTCGCACGTCTGCCAACCTCGCCGCCTGCATCCACGCGGTGAAGGACCGGATCGTGTTCATCAACACCGGTTTCCTTGATCGTACGGGCGACGAAATCCACACCTCGATGCAGGCAGGCCCGATGATCCGCAAGGGCGCGATCAAAGGCTCTGGCTGGATCGCGGCTTACGAAAAGCGCAACGTTTGCATCGGTTTGAAGCAGGGCCTTTCGGGCAAGGCGCAGATCGGCAAGGGCATGTGGGCCGCGCCCGACATGATGCGCGACATGATGGACCAGAAGATTGGCCACCCGAAGACCGGCGCGAACACCGCCTGGGTGCCATCCCCCACCGCGGCCACGCTCCACGCGATGCACTACCATCAGGTGCCGGTCTTTGGCTTGCGCGAAGGCATTGCGGCGGAACCGGTCCCCTGTCTCGACGCGCTGTTGGCCATACCTCTGGCCGATGGTGTGAACTGGTCGGAAGACGAAGTGCGCGAGGAACTGGACAACAACGCGCAAGGCCTCTTGGGCTATGTCGTGCGCTGGATCGATCAGGGCGTGGGCTGTTCCAAGGTGCCCGACATCAACGACGTGGGCCTGATGGAAGACCGCGCCACTTTGCGCATTTCCAGCCAGCACATGGCCAACTGGCTGCTCCACGGCGTTGCCACCAACGCACAAGTCATGGACAGCCTGAAGCGCATGGCGGCCAAGGTCGACGCGCAGAACGCAGGCGATCCGCTGTACGAACCGATGGCTGGCAACTGGGAAGAAAGCTTCGCCTTCCGCGCCGCATGCGATCTGGTCTTCAACGGCGTGGAACAGCCCAACGGTTACACCGAACCGCTCCTCCACGCATGGCGGCGCAAGAAGAAGGCGGCGATGGCGAAAGTGGCTGAGCTGGCCTGAGCAGCGTTGACAATCTGGTGTTCGGCATGGTCATTTCCCGGCCATGACCGAACCCAAAGTGACAGGCCCTGCGTCCTACTTCCCCTCGATCGAGAAGAAGTACGGAAAGCTCATTGCCGAATGGAAAGCACTAGGCTGTGTTGACAAAAGACTTCAGCCATAGGCGGGTGGCTGCGAGGTTGAGGAAGCTCTCGAACGACAGGCTGGTCTTGTCGTAGCGGGTGGCGATACGGCGCTGTTGTTTGAGCTTGCCGA
>JBEQBV010000272.1:0-5039 GCA_041639635.1 Novosphingobium sp. | reverse complement strand
GCAGCGGCCCGATCAGTTCCCACTCCGCATCCGACAAGTCTCCGCGACCCATGACTGCTCCTCAAAAAGCAGTCTTGAATCAGAAACCACCGGCTTTGGGAATCCCTTTTGTCAACACGGCCTAGGCGTGGGGGCGAATCCCAATGCTGCATGAGATCGGTGTGACCGATCCATAGCGCATGAGCTGTCTGAGCTTCGCATGACGGATAGGACACAAATCGACCGATGAACGCATGGACCAAATCGATTGGCTGACTCATGTGCACCTCCCATGCGTCCTGATCAGGTGAGGTTGCAGCGCGTCGGCTTTTCGGATCAGGCGAGCAATGTCGCTGGCAAGATCAAGTGCGCGGTGCAGCGCCTCGGGCTCCAAGGCTGGAACCTTGAGCCAAGGGCTGTAGGTGTCAGGGTCGTGGTCACGGGCAAGGTTGATCGTTGCCCAGGCAAGCTCGCGAGCAGCGCCCGGAGCACGTTGCTCAAAAATGCTCCAGGCCCATACCCTGAACGGCTTGGCCTAGTCGCTGAGGGTCAGTTCCTGTGCGAGCATGTCCGTTACATCGACAGGTCCAATCGAATGCCTCGCACAATCTACGATTGGCGCCATGATCTGGCTGTCGTTCAACGTAAACTAGGTGCTCTGCGCAATGGTGCGCCCTTCATGGAGATGCCCGAGGCCTTCCGGAACTTGCAAGCACAGCTGCTCAAGCGGCCTGGGGGTGACAAGGACATGGTCGAGATCCTGTCCCTTGTCCTGCATCATGACGAACAGGCTGTCTTGTGCGCTGTCGAACTGGCTCTTGAAGATGGCGTGCCCACCAAAACCCATGTGCTCAACGTGCTGCATCGCCTGATTGACGGCAAGGCTCCACCAGCACCACCCATTGATGCCCCGCAAGCCCTGCGCCTTTGCAAGGAGCCCAAAGCCGACGTCGAGCGCTATGACACACTAAGGGAGATGCGTTATGCGTCATGACCCCGCCAGTGCTGCGGTAGTGGTAATGCTGCGCGGCCTTAAAATGTACGGCATGGCTCAGGCTGTTGGCGACCTCATCGAACAAGGTGCACCAGCATTCGATACATCGGTGCCGATGTTGTCCGAGCTGCTCAAAGCTGAAATGGCCGAACGTGAGGTTCGGTCTATCGCTTACCAGATCAAAGCGGCGCGCTTCCCAGCTTACAAAGATCTGGCCGGCTTTGATTTTACCGCCAGCGAGATTAGCGAAGCGCTGGTGCGCCAACTTCACCGCGGGGACTTCATGGATAGCGCCGACAATGTTGTGTTGATTGGCGGTCCAGGCACCGGCAAAAGCCACATAGCTACCGCCCTTGGCGTACAAACCATCGAGCATCACCGCCGAAAGGTGCGCTTCTTTGCCACCGTCGATCTGGTCAACGCGCTGGAGCAGGAAAAAGCCGCCAACAAAGCGGGGCAGATTGCCGAACGCCTGTTCAGGCTTGATCTCATAATCCTCGATGAATTGGGCTATCTGCCGTTCAGCCCGTCAGGCGGGGCATTGCTGTTCCACTTGCTCAGTAAATTGTACGAACGCACCAGCGTCGTCATCACCACCAATTTAAGCTTCAGCGAATGGGCCTGCATCTTCGGCGATGCCAAAATGACCACCGCTCTACTCGACAGGCTAACCCACCATTGCCACATCCTTGAAACTGGCAATGACAGCTTCCGCTTCAGGGCCAGCTCTGCCGCACCCAAATCCAAGAAAGGATAACCTCAAACCTTGACCTCGCCCGTTCCGGGCAGCACATAACTTGCAACCACCCGGGTCAATTCTCAGTGAAAATCCCGGGTCAGTTCTCGGTGCTACTCAACAGCCCTACCTCATTGCCCTGGTCTTGAGCCGAGTTGTGCCAAAAAGTTCGATGGTTCTCGAATTATGGCTTGATGTCTTCCCGCCTGCTGGTATTTCGATATTCCTCGAAAGGTTATGCCGATGGACGATATCACCACGCAGGTTTGGGCGGTCGACGCGCTGGGTGCACTGGCCCATGAAACTCGGCTTTCCGTGTTTCGCATGCTCGTCAAAGCAGGACCCGACGGCATGATCGCCGGTGCCATCGCCGAGAATTGCGGGGTTCCGCCGTCCACCATGTCGCATCACCTCGCCACGCTTGAGCGCGCCGGGCTGGTGCAGTCCGAGCGTGAGAGCCGCCTGATCCATTACCGCGCCGACTTTGCCGGGATGCGTCGTCTGCTTACCTTCCTGATGCAAGATTGCTGCCAGGGTGCGCCGGAGATGTGCGGCGTCCTGATGACGGAGCTTGTTTGCACACCTTGTAGCTGAGGCTTTTCCGATGTCCGAGATGCCCTTTACCGTGCTGGTGCTGTGCACCGGCAATTCCGCCCGCTCGATCCTTGGCGAGGCGTTGTTCAATCATTTGGGAGACGGGAAGGTCCGGGCCTTCAGTGCCGGGAGCAAGCCCAGAGGCATGCCGCATCCCGGTGCGCTGCGGTTGCTGGCGCGGCGCGGGATCGATACGGCGCAGTTCCGCTCCAAAAGCTGGGACGAGTTCACCGCCCTCGATGCACCCTCAATCGACCTTGCGATCACCGTATGCGGCAATGCCGCGGGTGAAGCCTGCCCGGTATTTCTCAGCAGCCCGCTGAAGGCGCACTGGGGCCTGCCCGATCCCGCCGATGCAACCGGCACCGAGGCAGAGGTCGATGCGGCGTTCGAGGAAACCTGGCGCCTGCTGGAAATACGGGTGCGGGCTTTCCTCGCGCTCGACAGGGCGGCGATGGACAAGGCCCCACTGCACGCTGCTATGTGCGTGATCGGTGCGATGGAAGGGGCCGCCTGATGAGCGATACCGCCTCACCGCTTGGCCTATTCGAGCGTTACCTCTCCGTCTGGGTACTGCTTGCCATACTGGCGGGGCTCGGGCTGGGACTGGCCGCACCCGATGCGGTCGGGTTTCTGGCGGGGCTCGAATATGCCTCGGTTAATCTGGTGGTCGCGGTGCTGATCTGGGCGATGATTTTCCCGATGATGGTCGGGGTGGACTTCGGCAGCATCAGGGATATTGGGCGCAAGCCCAAGGGTTTGGTGATTACGCTGGTGGTCAACTGGCTCATCAAACCCTTCACCATGGCCGCGCTGGCGGTGCTGTTCTTCGACTATCTCTATTCCGGCCTGCTGCCGCGTGATGACGCGCAGGAGTATATCGCCGGGTTGATCCTGCTGGGCGCTGCACCATGCACGGCGATGGTGTTCGTGTGGTCGCAGATGACGCGCGGCGATCCGGCTTACACGCTGGTGCAAGTGTCAGTGAACGACATGGTGATGATCGTGGCATTCGCGCCGATTGTCGCGCTGCTGCTCGGCGTGACCGACATCGTTGTGCCATGGGAGACGCTGCTACTGTCGACCGTGCTTTATGTCGTGATCCCCCTGGTCGCTGGTGCCATTACCCGCAGTCGCGTGATCACAAGCCACGGCGGTGATGCCAATGCAGTCGATGCCTTCACCGCCAGACTGAAGCCGTGGTCGATCATCGGCCTGCTCGCCACGGTGGTGCTGCTGTTTGCCTTTCAGGCCGGGACGATCATCGCCAATCCGCTTCTGATCGCGCTGATCGCGGTACCGATCATCATCCAGTCCTACGGTATTTTCGCCGCCGCCTATGCCTGGGCCTATATGTGGCGCGTGCCCCACGTCATTGCCGCGCCTTGTGCGCTGATCGGCACGTCGAACTTCTTCGAGCTGGCGGTCGCGGTTGCCATCGGGCTGTTCGGCCTATCTAGCGGCGCGGCATTGGCAACCGTAGTGGGCGTGCTGGTCGAAGTTCCGGTGATGCTGTCGCTAGTGGCCTTCGCCAACCGCACCCGCGCCTGCTTTCCCGGAGATCCGGCATGACCGAATTCACCCGCCTGCGCACGATCAGCGATCCGGCCCATCTGCCCGCGCTGAATCCCGAATATGTTCATCAGCGACCGGCGCAGGGCCTTGGCGCAATGGACCCGCCACCGCGCGTGCTGCTGCTCTACGGCTCGCTGCGCGAACGATCGTTCTCGCGTCTTGCGGTGGAGGAAGCGGCACGGCTGCTGCAATTCTTCGGCTGCGAGACTCGGATTTTCGATCCTTCAGAGCTGCCACTGCCCGATCAATACCCGGGCGACGATCACCCGGCGGTGCACGAGCTGCGTGAACACTCGCTGTGGTCCGAGGCGCAGGTGTGGTGCAGCCCCGAACGCCATGGCACCATCACGGGGATCATGAAGGCGCAAATCGACCACCTGCCGCTCGCCTACAAAGGCCTGCGCCCGACACAGGGCCGCACCCTTGCCGTGATGCAGGTCAACGCCGGGTCGCAGAGCTTCAACACCGTCAACACCCTGCGTATTCTCGGGCGCTGGATGCGGATGTTCACGATCCCCAACCAGTCCTCGGTCGCCAAGGCCTACGAGGAATTCGACGAGGCCGGCCGGATGAAGCCATCCGCTTATTACAACCGAATTGTCGACGTGATGGAGGAACTGGTGCGCTTCACTGTGCTGCTGCGGCCCCACGCCGAAATGCTGGTTGATCGCTACTCCGAGCGCGTCGAGCGCGATCAGCCGGTTGAGACGCCAGCGGACAAGGCGGATATTACCTCAGGCCCGTAAGCGAACAGGCAGAAATCCCCCCATCCACGGTCATTAGCGAGGTCGACTCGCGATCCCGAAACCGGAATGATGGATTCTAGCAAAATCAGACATTGAGCGCTACGGTCGGGAAGGGCGTGACTTGGTCGGTTGCTACCGTCCCTAGCGCGGCGGAGCGTGCTGACCGAGGCCGCCTCAAACTCGAATATCCGCGGTTTGTTTTGATGTGATCAATCCCTGTGATTCGCTTTGCAGTGACCAGCGAAGAACCCAACTCTGACGTAGGGTTTCAGCACAAAAATGGTTGGATCAAATACGATCAACAGAAATCAGTTCGATCAGGGCTGAGACAAGCTCGTTCGTCGCGCTGTCGGGTTCCCAGGCATAGACCGAGAGCACCATTGGCGGGAGAGGCGCGAACTGCTGGCAGACTTGC
>JBEQBV010000271.1:0-5061 GCA_041639635.1 Novosphingobium sp. | reverse complement strand
CGCCTCGAAATGGGCATTGGCAAGGGGCTGGCCAACTCTTTGCTGGTCAAGGTCAACCAGATCGGCACGCTTACGGAAACGCTGGAAGCTGTCAGCATTGCCCAGCGCAATGGCTACACCGCCGTGATGTCGCACCGTTCGGGTGAGACCGAGGACGCGACCATCGCAGACTTGGCGGTTGCCACCAACTGCGGCCAGATCAAGACTGGATCGCTTGCACGGTCAGACCGGCTTGCCAAGTACAACCAGCTCATCCGTATCGAGGAAGAACTGGGCATGTCGGCGCGTTACGCCGGGGCCGCGGCATTCGGACGCTTGGGTAGCTAAGCTGAGTCCTTCGGGAATCAAAAAGGGGCTGCTCCATCATGGCGCAGCCCCTTTTCCTTGCCCCAGATAATGGCGTTACTGCGCCATGCGCAGGGCTGGGGTGTCGATGTCTTCGTCACTGCGCATGTCGCCTGCCACGTCAGCGAAATACGCCACCATCTTTTCGTATGCCTCCGCTGATAAGCGGACGAAAACCCTTCGCGCGTCGTGTGAGTCATTCTCGCGCACGATCAATCCTTTTTCTTCCAGCACGGTCAGCCATCTCAAAGCGGTAGTCGCCGGGACGGCCGCACCGATACAGGCGCTGGTCACCGGCAAACGTTTGCGCTCCTTGGCGGCGATGAACAAGTCGAGCAAAATGTCCCAGGCAGGTTCGCCAAATAGGGCCGGGTCGGCAAAAATGTCTGCCCTGCGCCTCCGATCGCGGTAGGTTCTGCGGGCAATCTCGGCCCAGACGGGGCTGTCCTTGGCACTGTGGCTGACTGCACACTCGTCATCGCGCATGCCACCTTCCGCTGCTTCGAGTTCGTGCGCGATCGCCAACAATTCATTGGCAGCTGCAATCAGCCGCCGCGCCTTGGTGCGAAGTTGATCCTTGCCCATACTTTGCAACCCCCTGTTGCGGTATTGAGGGCTACCGTGAATTTCAGCCCACAATCAGGGGATCAAGCAACCTCGGCCCAGAGGCCATTCGCAAGAAAACTAAGTAAAGAACCGTATTTTGCTAAGTAAAGATGAGAAATATTTCGATAAATCATATGCTTGAATGGGGAAGGTGCTGCGCCTTTAGCCTGCAGTCAAACCGTAATGGTAGCGGTTATCTCGTATTTTCATTGAGTTGTCTCCGTTCCGGATTCAACAAATAGCGCCAGACGCCCCAGGCGTTAATCAGAACCAGCGCAGCATTCTGGATTACAATGGCGCTCGTATCATTGGAGATCCCCGAAATGATCCAGAAAATCGAAACAAGCACAAACAGCACAAAACCCCATCCGGTCGTCCTGCGGCCCAGATCCATTGCAACGAGTGTTGCTGCTGCAATCGTGCCAAGTGCTGCTAGCCATTCAAGAACACCGTCCATCTTTCGCTTCACTCCCGACGGTCCTTGAGCAAGCCCACGCTCATCCGTTCAGAACGAACTCGACGGCAACAATCCTGTTCCGGCCAACTTGATTTAAATGGTCAATTGAACTGCTCTTCCCATTCGGTGCCGTCTCTGTCAGCCTGCGTCCGGGAGAGCTTGGAATGGTAGATTTTCCGACAAGGCCAGATGCGGTATCGGCGTCCTGGATTGAGGATCAACTGCAGCGGGCAGGGGTGTTGGGCACTGCCCATGTAACATCGGTTGAATGGCATTCCATCGGCACCGGTCAGGTTGGCGACACGGTGCGGTTTACCCTGCATTATGCCGAGGACGCACCCCATGCACCACGCTCGATAGCTGCAAAGTTTCCCTCGGCTGACGCCACAAGTCGGCAAACCGCCGCAACGTTATTGCTCTACCGCAAGGAGGTGCTGTTCTATCAGCAGGCTGCGCAACTCACGAGGATGCGCGTGCCAAACGCCTACGCAGCCATGATTGACGATACGGGCAACGATTTCGTGCTGCTTTTCGAAGACCTTGGTCCATGCCAAGCAGGCAATCAACTGGCTGGCTGTACGCTGGCACAGGCTGAAGTAGCCATCACGCAGGCTGCGGCACTTCATGCGCCAACGCTTGATCATCCTGTCCTCGACGCGGCATGGTTGCAGCCCGATGCGCAAGCGAGCGCGATGCTACGGTCACTTTACCCCGGTGCTCAGGCAATTTTCAAGGATCGCTACACCGGGCACCTGGAGCCTGAGTTGATGGCCATTTGTGATGAGTTAAGCGACAATCTCGATCTTTGGCTGGATCGCAAGCACAGCAGCCGCAGCCTGCTGCATGGCGATTTCCGGCTCGACAACTTGCTCTTCGACATTCACGCAGGCGCAGAACCGATTGCCGTGGTCGATTGGCAGACGTGCTCTGTCGGCTGCGGGCTTACCGACATCGGATATCTGCTCGGATGCGGCATCGGCTCGGCTCTGCGCAGGCCCAACGAAACTGTGCTGCTGGATCTCTACTGCGCTGAAATGACCCGCCTCGGCGTGCCGCTCTCGCGCGATGCAATCTGGGACGATTACTGCATCGGAGCGCTGCATGGCCTCTCCACGGCTGTATTCAGTGCCGCGTTCGTCGTCCGCACCGAACGCGGCGATGCCAATTTCCTCTCGATGGCGCGGGGTGCCTGCGAACTGGCTCTCGAACATGACAGCATAGGCGCCCTGAAGCGCCGGATGGAGCGTGTCTGATGTTGACCAAGGGTGATGATTTCCCGCTGCACCAGACACCGGAACCCGTTGCTTATGCCGGAACGGATCGGAATTTCTACGATCGTTATTTCTTCAATGGTTATGCGCCGGATGGATCAGGGTTTTTTGCGGTTGCCTTGGGCATCTATCCGCATCTGAATGTGGCAGACGCGCATTTTTGCTCCATTCGCAATGGTATACAATACAATCTGCATACGTCACGCGAACTGCGGATGGAGCGTATGGACTTGGAGGTTGGCCCGATTGCCATAGAAGTGATCGAGCCTCTGAAAACCTTGCGCATTCGCGTTAACGGCGAAGGGCTTGCCGCCGATCTCACTTTTACCGGGCGCGCTTTTCCCATCGAAGAGCCACGCTTTACCCACCGCATCGGTCCGCGCACTTTCATGGACTATACTCGGATGACCCAGAACGGCCACTATTCGGGCTGGATCGAGGTCGACGGTATGCGGACTGATCTCGCAGATGACACCGTGGGAACACGCGATCGTAGCTGGGGCGTGCGCCCGGTCGGCGCTTCAGACACTCAGCCGCATGGACACGGGGTTGTTCCAGCATTTTTCTGGCAGTGGACACCGGTCAATCTCCCCGGTCGCAGCCTGTTCTTTCACATCAACGCCGATCGCCACGGCGCGCCCTGGAACACCCGCGCTGTCATCGTGCCCGACGGAGCGGGGCAATCGCAGTCCGAGATTGATGGTTTCCACGAAACGCCATCGGCCATCATGCAATCGCCCTTGCAGCCCGGCACACGCTGGCCAGCAGGGGGAACGTTGACAGTCCAGCGCCCCGAAGGTCCGTTGACGTTAATCTTTGAACCTTTGCAGCGCTTCCAGATGCGCGGGCTCGGCTATACCAGCCCCAAGTGGGGCCATGGTCTCTACCACGGGCCTTTGGCTGTTGAGCGCGAGGATCTTGTCCTGGCAGACCTTGATCCGATGGCCCCCACGCTCGACAATCTGCACGTCCAGATTGTTTCGCGCGTGACCACCAGCGATGGTGAAACAGGGATCGGAGCTTTCGAACAACTCGTCATCGGTCCCTATGGGCCGTGGGGGCTGGCCGAATATCTGGATGCAGGGTAACCGCCAGCCCGGCTTCTGATCAGCTCCAGCGTTCGCGCAGGGCCAGCAGGGCGATCGCCGCCTTGGCCGCTTCGCCGCCCTTGTCCTTTTGCGAAGGGTCGGCCCGAACCAGCGCTTGAGCCTCGTTCTCCACCGTCAGGATGCCGTTGCCGATGGCAACGCCATCCATCGTCAGCGCCATGATACCGCGCGCGCTTTCACCTGCAACGATTTCGAAGTGATAGGTCTCACCACGGATCACCACGCCAATCGCAATGTAACCATCGTAATCGCCCGATTCATCAGCCAGCGCGATTGCGCCCGGGATTTCGAGCGCGCCGGGCACCGTGACAACTTCCGACTTGTGTCCTGCTGCTTTTATCGCTGCCTTTGCGCCTTCGATCAGCATGTCGTTGAGGTGATCATAGAAGCGCGCTTCGACGATAAGGAACTTGGCCATGGGAATCGGTCCTTGAAAAACGAGTGGTAAAAGTTGCTGCCGCCCTACCGCGAGGGGCTGCACTTGGCCACGATATTGAGTCGCGTCTGGTTAACGCCAAACCCTCATGCTCAGGATAGAATCGGCCATTTTCACAGCAAGATGTGATTTAGAATCATTTTGAAACATTGAAACATCGCAATTTCACACTCGGTTCACACCGGATTGGTCGCAATTGCAACGGCTTTCCCCTACGGAAACCCCAAAATTTAATTATCCGGTTGACAAAGAATCCGGCGCAATATGTCTTGTGAACAGGCAGCCCGCTGACAACGACGGGCGCCGCTGGAGAGAGAGGTCTGAGTTATGAGGGGCAAGCTTTCCCTATTGGTCGGCGTATGTGCCGCAGCCGTTTCCGTGCCTGCATTTTCGCAGGAATCGCCACAGACGGCCGAAGACAATTTCGGTCTTGAGGAAATCATCGTCACGGCACAGCGTCAGGCGCAGCGTCTGCAGGATGTGCCAATTGCCGTCAGCGCGTTTTCGCCCGAAGCACTCGACAAGCAACAGATCCGCAATTCGCTCGACCTGCAGCTGTCTCTCCCCAACATCACTTTCACCAAGACAAACTTCACGTCATCCAGCTTTACCATTCGCGGCATCGGCGATCTTTGCGTAGGCGTGACCTGCGATCAGGCCACTGCCATTCACATCAACGATTCCCCGCTTTTTGCCACGCGCTTGTTTGAAAGCGAGTCGTTTAATCGCGCCCCGGTCAAGTATAATTTTGAACACAAATCTTCGATCTGCGATGAGGTCATCGCAGGTGATATAGTGAGAGAAGTTGTCAGAGCCTTCAGCTTCGGCCGCGCCGGT
>JBEQBV010000270.1:0-5068 GCA_041639635.1 Novosphingobium sp. | reverse complement strand
GACATCTGGCAGTACATCCACCTGAACGACGTGCCGATCGTGCCGCTCTACTTCGCTGATGAGCGCCCGACGTATGAATGGGAAGGCCAGCTGTTCATGGCCGATGACATTCCGCGGCTGGAAAAGGTGCTGGGCTACCGCCCCGAAATCACCATGAAGTCCGTCCGCTTCCGCACGCTGGGCTGCTTCCCGCTGACCGGCGCTGTCGAAAGCACCGCCAAGACGCTGCCCGAAGTGATCCAGGAAACCCTGCTCACCACCACCAGCGAACGCCAGGGCCGCGTGATCGACAAGGACGCAGGCGGGGCCGGCATGGAAGTGAAGAAGCAGCAGGGATATTTCTGACGCACAGCACCTTGCGTCAAACTTCCACGTCACCCTGAACTTGGTTCAGGGTCCATCTCTCCTCCTGCACCACCATCGCCGTATCGCGCGATGGATGCTGAAACAAGTTCAGCATGACGGAGTGTCTTATGTCTGAAACGACCGCAACCGACCCCATTTACGTTACCGAAGCCCTCATCGCCGAGGACATCGATGCCTATCTCACCCAGCATCAGCACAAGACCATGCTGCGCTTCATCACCTGCGGGTCGGTGGACGATGGCAAGTCCACACTGATCGGCCGGCTGCTTTATGATTCGAAGATGATCTTCGAAGATCAGCTCGCCGCGCTCGAAAACGACAGCAAGAAGGTGGGCACCCAAGGGCAGGAGATCGACTTCGCGCTGCTGGTCGATGGCCTTGCGGCAGAGCGTGAACAGGGCATCACCATCGACGTTGCCTATCGCTTCTTCAACACCGAAAAGCGCAAGTTCATCGTCGCCGATTGCCCCGGCCACGAACAGTACACCCGCAACATGGTGACCGGCGCTTCGACCGCCGACCTTGCCGTGATCCTGATCGATGCGCGCAAGGGCGTGCTGGTGCAGACGCGTCGCCATTCGTACCTGTGCCACCTGATCGGCATCAAGAACATCGTGCTGGCGGTCAACAAGATGGATCTGGTCGATTACGATCCGGTCATCTTCGATGCCATCGTCAAGGACTACACCGAGTTCGCCCGCTCGATCGGCATCGAAAGCTTCACCGCCATGCCGATTTCGGGCTTCAAGGGTGACAACATCACCACCCGGTCGGACAACACGCCATGGTACACCGGCCCGACGCTGGTCGAGCATCTGGAAAACGTGGAAGTGCTGTCATCTATCGATGCGGACAAGCCGTTCCGCATGCCGGTGCAATGGGTCAACCGCCCCAACCTTGATTTCCGGGGCTTTTCGGGCCTGATCGCCACCGGCAGCGTGAAGCCGGGTGATGAAGTGCGCGTCCTGCCTTCAGGCAAGACCAGCACGGTCACCCGCGTGGTTACGCTTGATGGCGATCTGGATCAGGCGGTAGCGGGCCAGTCAGTCACGCTGTGCCTTGCGGACGAAGTCGATTGTTCACGCGGGGATGTGATCAGCCTTGCTGACAATCCGCCGCAGGCCGCCGACCAGTTTGAAGCAACGCTGGTGTGGCTGAATGACGAGGCAATGATCCCCGGCCGCGCCTATTGGCTGAAGCTTGCCACGCAGACCGTATCGGTCACCGTGCAGCAGCCCAAATACGTCGTGAATGTGAACACGATGGAGCAACTCGCGGCAAAGACGCTGGAACTGAACGCCATCGGCGTGGCCGAAATCGCCACCGATAAGCCGCTGGTGTTCGAAGCCTACAACGATGGCCGCACGCTGGGCGGGTTCGTGCTGATCGACAAGATGAGCAATGCGACCGTGGCGGCGGGCATGCTGAACTTCAGCCTGCGGCGCGCGCAGAACGTGCATTGGCAGGCATTGGATATCAGCCGCGAGGCGCACGCCACGCTCAAGAATCAAAAGCCCAAAGTGCTGTGGTTCACCGGGCTTTCGGGTTCGGGCAAATCGACAATCGCCAATCTGGTGGAAAAGCGCCTGCACGCCGTGGGCAAGCACACCTTCCTGCTGGATGGCGACAATGTGCGCCATGGCCTGAACAAGGATCTGGGCTTTACCGAGGCGGACCGCATCGAAAACATCCGCCGCGTGGGCGAAGTGGCCAAGCTGATGACAGATGCTGGCCTGATCGTGCTGACCGCCTTCATCAGCCCCTTCCGTGCCGAGCGCGAGATGGTGCGCGGATTGATGGCAGATGGCGAGTTCGTCGAAGTGTTCGTGGACACCCCACTGGAAGTGGCCGAAGCGCGCGACGTGAAGGGCCTCTACAAGAAGGCGCGCAGTGGCCAGCTCAAGAACTTCACCGGGATCGACAGCCCCTATGAAGCGCCGGA
Source organism: Novosphingobium sp. (assembly GCA_041639635.1). GTDB lineage: Bacteria > Pseudomonadota > Alphaproteobacteria > Sphingomonadales > Sphingomonadaceae > Novosphingobium. Next base: position 2,760 of record JBEQBV010000270.1, on the reverse strand, counting down.
AAACCCAGACTTCCGCGTCGATACAACCGCCGAAACGCCCGAAGCCGCCGCAGAACGCATCGTAAAGGCCCTGCTTTCGTGAGTGCGGGCATGACCGACGCCAATCTGGCCGCGCACCTTGCTGAAGTTGCGGGCAAGCTGCTGCTGACCGTGCGCGATAGCGGCATGTTGAGCCTGAAGGCGCTGGGCAAGGCGGGCGATGCCACCGCCAACCAGTTCCTTGTCCACGCCCTGCGCGAACAGCGGCCCGACGATGGGCTCCTGTCCGAAGAGGAAAAGGACAATCTTGACCGGCTGAACTTCGCGCGCACCTGGATCGTCGATCCGGTGGACGGCACGCGCGAATATGGCGAAGCGCGCACCGACTGGGCGGTGCATGTCGGCTTGGCGGTGGATGGCGTAGCCAGCGTGGGCGCGGTTGCCCTGCCGGGCGCGGATATCGTGTTGCGCACCGATCAGCCACGCCCGGTTCCACCTGCGCCCGAAACTCTGCGCATGGTCGTCAGCCGCACCCGCCCCGCACATGAAGCAGTGACCGTGGCAAAGGCGATTGGTGCAGAACTGGTGCCGATGGGCAGCGCCGGGGCCAAGGCGATGGCTGTGATCCTGGGCAATGCCGACATCTATTTGCATTCGGGCGGCCAGTTCGAATGGGATTCCTGCGCACCGGTGGCTGTGGCGCTGGCGCATGGCCTGCACTGCAGCCGCATTGATGGCAGTCCGCTGATCTACAATCAGGCGGACACCTATATGCCCGATCTGCTGATCTGCCGAAAGGAACACGCGCAGATGGTGCTGGACGAAGTGGCGATGGTATCGCCCAAAGCATAGGGGCATTTTACGTTCGCATTTTGTTTCCCCGGGGAAACAATGTTCCGGGCGGCGCAGCCTTTGCGATCAGGCTTGACGCTTTCGCTCCCATATGGGAGCAATTGACATGCCCTTTACACCCGCAGACCAGCGTGAACTCTATCTGCCCCTGATCGAGGGCATTCACGAAACCCCGCCGTTCGGCCTGTTCATGCACAATCTGGTGGCAAGAACCGGGGCTCGGCGGGCGTTTCTGATCCTGACGCTGGCCAATGCCGCACCGGATCAGGAGCCGGTGGTCATCCCGGTCAGCGCGCCGCGCGCGCATGCCGAGCCACCCATCGATTTCCGACGACTGGATGCGCTGCGGCTGCATCCGCATGGCGCGCTGCGACCGGGGCGAGTCTATGCGCTGGACGAGATGCTAGATTACGATGACCGGGCACAATTGGCCTTGCAGCGTGCGGCACTGGAAGAAATGGGCATCCGCCATGCGCGCTGGCTGCGGGTCAGCGCGGGCGGTGCGGCCGATGCTTGGCTGGTGCTGGTGCGCCTGCGCGAAGATTTTTCGGCGAGTGACGTGGCGCTGCTTTCCGAAGTGGCACCGCACCTTTCAGCCGCGCTGCGCACCTTGGTTGCGCTGATCGGGCAGCGGTTGCAGGCCGCGCTGGCACAGGCCACGCTTGAGAAGATTGGCATTGGCCAGATCGCACTTGATGCCGAAGGCCGCGTCATGGCGGTTGACCGGCTGGCGGAAAGCCTGCTCAATTTCTTGCCCGATCCGGTAGCGCGCGCAGGGCGGCGCTTGCAGGTCTTGCCCGAAGTTGCGCGGCAGATCGAAGCGGCCTGTGCCGCACTGGCACAGACACTGGCGAGGGGCGAAGGCGAGGCTTCGCGCGTGGTGCGGATCGATCCGCGCCGTCAGATCGATCTTCTGCTGCGCCCCGCTGATCTGGCGCTAGATGATCCGGCGGCCCGCCCCGCGGTGATTGGGACGCTGCGACAGTCGCCGCCAGAAGAAACCTTGGCCGGCACCGGGGTGCTGCGCGCGCTGCATGGCCTTTCCGCGCAGGAGGCGGCGCTGGCACTGGCGCTTTCACGCGGGGAGCCGCTGATCGAGGCCGGGCTTGCGCTCGGGCTGACGGCAGAGACGACGCGCAATTATTCCAAGCGCATCTACAGCAAGACCGGGGCCAGCGGGCAGGCTGATCTGGTACGGATCGTGCTGAACGGGCTGGCCCCGCTGGCATGAAAATGGCCCTTATTGTCAGGTCACGCAAAGCGCCGATCATCCCCATATCAACACAATGAGCGCGCCAACTGAAACCTCTGAGCCGGTTACCGTCTGGTATGATGGAACCTGCCCGCTGTGCACGCGCGAAATTGCGCTGATGCGGCGGCTGGATGGCGATGGGCGGATTGCCTTTGAGGATGTGAGCAACCCTGCCACCTCCTGCCCGGTGGATCGCAAGGCGGCGCTGGCACGTTTTCATGTGCGCGAAGGGGACACAGTGCTTTCGGGCGCGGCGGCCTTTGCCGCCATGTGGCGGGCGATCCCGCGCCTGCGCTGGCTGGGCAGGCTGGCGCGCATCTGGCCGTTGAGCGTTATGCTCGAAGCCTTCTACCGCCTGTTCCTTATCTTACGCCCCCAATTGCAAAGGCTCTTTAAATGAGCGATTCACGGTATCGCAAAGTGCCCACGGCGCGGCTTTCGCGCTTTGCCGCGTTTGGCCAGCTGGCAGGCGGTGTGGCGGGCAGCGTGCTGAGCGAGGGCGCGCGGCGGCTGGCGCGGGGGGAAGCGCCCAAGCTTTCAGACTTGCTGCTGACGCCGAGGAACGCCACGCGCGTGGCCGATCAGCTATCGCGCCTGCGCGGCGCGGCTATGAAGCTGGGGCAGATGATATCGCTTGATGCCGGAGACGTGCTGCCGCGTGAATTGACCGAAATCCT
>JBEQBV010000269.1:0-5074 GCA_041639635.1 Novosphingobium sp. | reverse complement strand
TTGAAATGTTTGTACCACAGGGTGCCAAAGGCAGCTTGCCGGTGCTGATCTTCGTGCACGGCGGCAGCTGGGCAGGCGGCGATCCGCACGATTACCGCTTCATTGCCCGCACCTTCTGCGCGCAGGGTTATGCCGTGGTGCTGGCAGGCTATCGCCTCTATCCCAAGGTGCAGTTCCCCGCGATGCTGGAGGATGGCGCTTCGGCCGTGCGCTGGGTGCACGACAATGCTGCAAAGCTGGGCGGAGACCCGGCACGTGTTGCCCTGATGGGGCACTCCGCCGGGGCCTATAACGTGACGATGCTCACGCTCGATCCGCAATGGCTGCGCGCCGTGGGCCTCGATGATTCGGCCATCCTCGGCACCGTGGCGCTGGCAGGTCCGTTCGATTTCCTCCCGCTCGATAGCGACGCCACGATCCATTCCTTCGGCAATGCGCCCGATCTGGCAAAGACCCAGCCGATCACTTTCGTACGCAAAGACGCTCCGCCGCTGCTGCTGGTCACCGGCGACGCTGATACGCGCGTGCGCCCGCGCAATTCAAAGCGGCTGGCGCAATTGCTCACCCAGGCAGGCGTACCCAACCAGCCGATCCTGCTCGAAGGCGTCACCCACGAAAAGATCATCATGATGTTTGCTCAGCCTTTCGCCCGGGACCGCCGCGCCATCGATGCCGTGCTGCCGTTTCTGGAACAGGTCACCGCACCTTCAGTTGCGGTTCAGGCGGCAGGGGGATAGTCCGGCATCGTGCCCCGGATACTCGCCCGAATTGTCGCCCTGATCGCTGCCGCGTCGCTGTGCATGCAGCCGGTTGCCGCGCAATCGGTGCTGCGCGATGCCGAATCCGAAGCGATGTTCCGCGAAGCGTCGGCTCCGATCTTCAAGGCGGCGGGATTCAATCCCGATGCCATCGATCTGGTCCTGCTCAATGATGGCTCGATCAACGCTTTCGTGGCGGGCGGGCAGGCGATCTACATCCATTCGGGCCTGATCGGCGCGGCCGACAGCGTCAACGAACTGCAAGGCGTAATCGCGCACGAACTGGGCCACATTACCGGCGGGCACATCGTTCGCTTTGACGAAGGGCTCAAACCTGCCACCGGCATCACCGTGCTTTCGCTGCTGCTGGGCGGACTTGCCGCCGCCGCCGGATCAGCCGATGCGGCCATGGGCGTGTTCATGGCTGGACAGCAGGCCGCCATGGGCAAATTCCTGGCCTTCAGCCGCGCGCAGGAATCCTCGGCGGATGCCGCGGGCGCAGAATTCCTGTCAAAAGCGGGTATTTCCGGACGCGGCTCTATCGAATTCTTCAAGAAGCTGCAGAACCTTGAATTCCGCTACGGCTACAGCGCACGCAGCAATCCCGATGCGGAGTTCTATCGCACCCATCCGATGACCTCGGATCGTCTGTCTACGTTGATGGACACCTATTCGCAGGACCCTGCGTGGAACACCCCGCCGCCCGCCGCGCTCGAAGCCCGGTTCCAGCGGGTCAAGGCCAAGCTCTATGGCTACCTTGCCGATCCGCAGGATACCTTGCGCGCCTATCCCGAATATCTGACCGATGTTCCCGCCCGCTATGCCCGCGCCTATGCCTTCCACAAGGAAGCGCTGGTGGAAAAGGCGCTGGCCGAAACCAAATCGCTGATCGCCAGCGATCCTGAAAATCCCTATTTTCTGGAGCTTCAGGGCCAGATCCTGCTCGAATCCGGCCGCCCTGCCGAAGCGCTTGGCCCCTTGCGCACCGCCACGGCGCTGACCAACAATTCCCCGCTGATCGCCACCACATTCGGCCACGCGCTGATCGCCACCGAAGACAAGGACAACTTTACCGAAGCCGAAAAAGTGCTCCGCGCCTCGGTGGTGCGTGATCGTGACAACCCCTTCACCTGGTATCAGTTGGGCGTCATCTATGAAGCCAAGGGCGATATCCCCCGCGCCCGCCTTGCCAGTGCCGAACAGCAGTTGATGAACATGCAGCTTGGCAATGCCGTGCGCAGCGCCGAAGCCGCCGAAGCCGCCCTGCCCAAAGGCACGCCCGATTGGCTGCGCGCACAGGATATAGCCATGTCCGCCCGCGCGATGATGGAACGCCAGCGCAAATCGCGCTAGGCCCACCCGATGACCGACACTCCCCCCCGCCGCATCGGCCTCTTTGCCGCAACAGCCGCCCTGTTTGCCCTTGCCGGTGCAGGTGGCGGATGGTGGTATGCCAATCAGCGCGTAACCGCCGGGATCAGCGGCGCTGATCGCGCTGCGATTGAAGACGTGGTGCGCAACTACATTCTGGAAAACCCGGAAATCTTGCCTGAAGCGATGGACCGCCTTCAGGCGCGCGAAGCCGAAGCCCGCATTGGCCCGCTGCGCGGCGCGCTGGAAACACCCTTCCCCGGCGCGGTGCTGGGCAACCCCACGGGCAAAGTCACGCTGGTCGAATTCACTGATTTTGCCTGCGGCTATTGTCGCCAAAGCGTGAAAGCGCTCGAAACGCTCGTGGCGCAAAACCCCGATCTGCGCGTGGTGGTGCGCGAACTGCCAATCATCGCGCCCGAAAGCGCCCCTGCCGCCCGCATGGCGCTCGCCGCCGCCGCGCAGGGCAAATATCCCGCCTTTCATAGGGCCATGTTTTCTGGCGCGCGCCCGTCCGATGCCAGCATTGCCGCCGCTGCCGGAGCCGCCGGACTCGATATGGCGTCTGCCAAAACCTTTGCCGCCCGCCCCGATGTAGAAGACGAACTCAAGCGCAATCTCGAACTTGCCCGCCAGCTGGGCATCAACGGCACGCCCGCCTGGATCATCGGCGGGCGCATCATCAGCGGCGCGGTTCCACCCGAAGAACTGCAATCGGCGATCGATCAGGCCCGCAAAGGCTGACCACTAGCCTAGCCCCCTACAAACGGTTACAAACCTTTTCATGGCAGCCTTGCCGTTCAGACCCACGCCGTTCTTCGGCAACAAGAACCGCGCTTTCTGGCGCCTGCAGTTCCTTGGCTGGGGCGGCGCGATGCTGTTGCGCGCGATGTCGTCTATCGCCAATGGCCAGCCATGGTCGTTCCTCGTCATCGTGGTTATCGCCACGATCACCGGTTTTTCGATCTCGCTGATCCTGTCGGTGATCTACCGCGCGCTGATCAACCGGCGGCCATTGGTCACCTGGGGCATCACTTCGCTCGCCCTGTCCACGGCGGTCGGCCTCTACGCCTTCATCGATTCGTGGGTGATCAGCCTGTATCGCCAAGGCGATGACGCCAGCTTCGCGCAGCTGTTCCTCGGCGTGTTCTATCTCGATCTCACGCTGCTGATTTCGTGGACCGGGCTCTATTACGCGATCAATTTCTTCCTGCAGGTGGAAGAACAGAACGATCAGCTTATGCGGCTTGAGGCGCAGGCCACCAGCGCGCAGTTGGCCATGCTGCGCTACCAGCTAAATCCGCATTTCCTGTTCAACACGCTCAATTCCATCTCCACGCTGGTCCTGCTCAAGCAGACCGAACCGGCCAACGCGATGCTCTCACGCCTGTCCTCGTTCCTGCGCTATACCTTGGTGAACGAGCCGACCGCACGGGTCACCGTGGCGCAAGAGATTGAGACGCTGAAGCTCTACCTCGATATCGAACGCATGCGCTTTGAAGAGCGTCTGCGCACCGAATTCCGCATCGATGATGCCGTGCGTAACGGGCTGATGCCGTCGCTGCTGCTGCAACCGCTGGTCGAAAACGCGATCAAATATGCCGTCAGCCCGCTGGAATATGGCGCGGAAATCACTGTGGAGGCACAACTCGTCGGCCCGATGCTGCGGGTCATCGTGTCAGACACCGGGCCGGGCTTGCCAGCAGGCACCGATCCATCAACCGTATTCGGCGTGAGCAGCGACAGCACCGGGATAGGATTGGCCAACATCCGTGATCGGCTGGTTCAGGCCTATGGCGAGAACCAGCGCTTCGACATTTCCAACCGCCCTGAAGGCGGCTTTCAGGTGGTGCTCGAATTGCCGTTCGAGGCAAAGGCCGATGCACCGGCCATCATGCAGGCGAAAAAACCTTTCAAGGTGTTGGCATGATATCCCGCAGCGCTCTCTATCCGGTCTCGGGAACCGAATGCCGGTTGCACCGTCCTTGCTTCAGTAAGGCTCCAGCGCGGGCTGAATCACGGGGGCACAACGTGATGAACAAAGGATTCGCATGACCATCCGAACCATCCTCGTCGATGACGAGAAACTGGCCATTCAGGGCCTCCAGCTGCGTTTGCAGGCCTTCCCGGATGTGGAAGTGATCGACACCTGCTCCAACGGGCGTGAGGCCATTCGCAAGATCAAGACCGAAAAGCCCGACCTCGTCTTCTGCGATATCCAGATGCCGGGGTTTGACGGGTTTTCGGTCGTCAAAGGCGTGATGGAAATCGATCCGCCGCTGTTCGTCTTCGTCACCGCCTATTCCGAACACGCAATCAAGGCGTTCGAGGCCAACGCCGTCGATTACCTGCTCAAGCCAGTGGAGGAAGACCGACTGGCCGACGCGCTTGACCGCGCCCGCACCCGCCTATCCGAAAAACGCGGGCGTGAAGAGGCGGACAAGCTGAAAAGCGTGCTCGCCGAAGTTGCGCCGGGCGCCATGCCGGAAATGGACGACGAGGAAGAACCTGTCGCAGGCCGATTTGAAAAGCTGATCAACATCAAGGATCGCGGCAAGATTTTCCGCGTCGATGTGGACACGATCGAACGCATCGAAGCCGCTGGCGATTACATGTGCATCTACACTGGCGACAATTCGCTGATCCTGCGCGAAACGATGAAAGACCTCGAACGCCGCCTCGATCCACGAGTTTTCCAGCGCGTCCACCGCTCAAAGATCGTCAATCTCGATCAGGTCCGTCAGGTAAAGCCCCACACCAACGGCGAATGCTTCCTGGTGCTGGAATCGGGCGCAGAAGTGAAAGTTTCCCGTTCCTACCGCGATGTGGTGGCGCGCTTCGTCCACTGATCCTGTTCTAACTTGCTCTAATTCTGCCCCCTGATCCGTTCGTGTCGAGCGAAGTCGAGACACTCCGGCGATACCATGTCTCGACTTCGCTCGACA
>JBEQBV010000268.1:0-5121 GCA_041639635.1 Novosphingobium sp. | reverse complement strand
ATTCGCCGTTTTGACCAAGCGCGTCGTGGGCGAAAACGACGTCGCCGGCCTCGAATGCGTCCACGTTGAGTGGGTGAATGGCCAGATGCAGGAAGTGCCCGGCAGCGAATTCACGCTGAAGGCCGACTTGATCCTGCTCGCCATGGGTTTTGTCGGCCCGATCAAGCAAGGCCTGCTCGAACAGGCGGGCGTAGAGCTTGACCAGCGCGGCAACGTGAAGGGCAATGTCGTCGATTACAAGACCAGCGTCGAAAACGTCTTTGCCTGTGGCGATATGCGCCGCGGCCAAAGCCTCGTCGTCTGGGCCATCCGCGAAGGCCGCCAGTGCGCCCGCGCAGTGGACGAAGCGCTGATGGGTGTGAGCGAACTGCCACGCTGATCGTGCGCAGATGGTGAACAAGAAAGGGCGTCCCATCGGGCGCCCTTTTCATTTCCCCATCCCGCGCATCCCCCAACCCCGCTCATGCTGAGCTTGTCGAAGCATGCCCGCGACGCCAGCTTGAGACCAAAGATCCTTCGACAGGCTCAGGATGAGCGGATCAAGGGTAACGTAGCAGTCGAGTTACCCGTCGCCCTCAACCGCTGCTGCCACCACAGCCTTCTTCTTGCTCACCAACAGCTTATCGATCTTCCGACCGTCCATATCGACAACTTCGAACCGCCAGCCCTGATCGTGGAAGTGATCGCCCTCATTGGGCAGGCGCTTCAGCACCGACAGGCAATACCCGGCGGTCGTGGCAAATTCCCGGTCATCGGAAAGCTCGATGCCCAGCCGCTCGGCCATGGCATCGGCGGGCAGCGCGCCTGATATCAACAGCGAGCCATCCTCACGCTCGATCACCATCGGACCATCGCCTGCATCGCCATGTGCGATGAAGTTTCCGGCAATCGCCGCCAGCAAGTCAGCCGGAGTGACGATCCCCTCAAGATGGCCGTACTCGTCATGCACCAGCGCCAGCGCCACTTCGGCTTGCTGGATCATGCTCAGCGCATCCATCGTATCGAGTTGGTCGGGCACGATGGCGGGCTTCTTCATCAATCGGCCCAATTGCACCCTACGCCCGCGCAGCAACGTGGAGAGCACATCGCGCACTTTGACCACGCCCACGATCTTGTCGACCGATCCATCGGCCACCAGCAGCAGCGAATGGGGGCTGTCCTCGATGGCGGCGCGCAAGTCGGCTTCGGGCGCGCGCCGCTCGATCCAGTGCAGTTCGGTGCGCGGCGTCATCATCTCACGCACAGGCCGGTCGGCCAGCCGCATGATCCCGCTCATCAGCGCGCGCTCTTCCTCCTCGATCACGCCGGATCGCGTGGCTTCGGCAAAGATCATGTGCAGCTCTTCGGCGGTAACCTCCTGATCGTTGCCTTTTTTCAGGCCCAGCAAGCGCAGCACAAGGTTGGTCGAATTGTCCAGCAGCCAGACCAGCGGAGCCGTCACGCGTGCCATCATGGCCATGGGCGGGGCGGCGATCTTGGCAATCGAATCGGCAGCCCGCAGAGCCAGTTGCTTGGGCACCAGTTCACCGGCCACCAGATTGAGGTACGTGGTAATGGCGATGACCACCGCAAAACCCGTTTCATCAGCATAGCGTGCAGGCAAGCCCCATGCCGCCAGTCGCTCTGCCGTGGGTCCGCCAAGGCTCGCCCCGGAATAGGCACCGGCGATAATGCCGACGAGCGTTATCCCGATCTGCACCGTCGACAGGAATTTTCCGGGATCGGCAGCAAGTTCCAGCGCGACTTTGGCGCCCTTGCTACCCTCTTCGGCAGCAACCCTCAGCCGAGAGGTGCGAGCCGAGACAATCGCCAGTTCCGACATGGAAAACAGGCCGTTGAGCACGACGAGGCCCAAGATGAACACGACGTCGGACCAAGGATAAGGAGTCATGCGCGGCCTCTAACAGAATTTTCTGCAAAGGCGAATAGTCACACACGGGATGCAGGGCCTGTGCAATGGACTGCGCTATAATAAATCTCGTTCGGGAACCGTTCAGTCAGTTTGGGCTTATTTGATCGTGTCATTGCGTCGTCCTGACGCTAAGATTGATCAGGATGCCGTCCAAAGGGGACCAAGAATGAAAATTCGCCAAATCATGATGTCGAGCCTGTGTGCCGTATCGCTCATCAGCCTGTCTGCATGCGTCACCGATCCAAATACCGGAGAACGCAAGGTTTCCCGCACGGCCATCGGCGGTCTGGGCGGTGTTCTGGGTGGCGCTTTGCTGGGCGGCCTGATTGGCGGCAAGACCGGGCGCATTGTCGGCGCTGGTATTGGCGGCGTTGCTGGTGGTGTGATCGGATACCAGAAGGACAAGCAGATTCGCGAACTGCGCGAACAGACTGCTGGCACCGGCATTGATGTGACCGAAACGGACGGTGGCAACGCCATTCTCGTGAACCTGCCCAATGGCGTCACGTTCGATGTCGATAGCTCGGCTGTAAGGCCCGCTTTCGGCGCAACGCTTGATCGCGTCGCACAGTCGCTGGTGCAATATCCAAACTCGCTGATCGACGTTTACGGCCACACCGATTCGACTGGGTCTGACGCCTATAATCAGGCCCTGTCCGAACGCCGCGCCCGCGCCGTTGCCGATTACCTGACCTCGCGCGGCGTCGGCTATGCCCGCATCCGCAGCCAGGGCTTCGGTGAATCGCAGCCCATCGCTTCGAACGACACGGAACAGGGCCGCTCGGCCAACCGCCGTGTCGAAATCAAGATCGTGCCGATCAGCCAGGATGATGTGAACGCCGCACGCACTGGCCAATAATCTCTGGCCAATAATCTCTGGCCAGTAAATTCAGGCCAACTCCAAAAACGGCGCTGCCCCACGCGGGTGGCGCCGTTTTTGTTATGTCCCATGCGTTTCGCGGTTGACCCTCATTGCGCGCTGCTGGCATCGGCGCTGCTGAAGGAGATCAGCCCATGCCGATTCAGCGCCGCCGCATCAACGGACGAGAGGTCAATCCCGTAGGCCTTGGCTGCATGTCGCTGAGCTGGGCCTATTCCGGCCGCCCCAGCGATGAAGATGGCATCCGCCTGCTCCAGCACGCGGTCGAAATCGGCTATGATCACTTCGATACCGCGCGTCTCTACGGCCTTGGCCACAACGAAACGCAAGTCGGCATCGCGCTGAAGGGACGGCGTGACAGGGTCTATCTCGCATCCAAAATGGGCATCTTTGCCAGCGGCGAAAAGCGCGGCGTGGATTGCCATCCCGATACGATCCGCTCCGAACTCGAAGTGTCGCTGCGCCTGCTGCAAACCGATCACATCGATCTGTACTACATGCACCGGCTGGACCGGAACGTACCGATCGAGGACTCCGTCGGCGCGATGGCCGACCTTGTCAAAGAGGGCAAGATCGGCGGCATTGGCCTTTCTGAAATGTCGGCAGACACGCTGCGCCGCGCTGCCGCCGTTCATCCTATCGCCGCGATGCAGACCGAATATTCACCGTGGACCCGGCAGGCAGAAATCGCCGTGCTCGCTGCTTGCGCTGATCTTGGCACCACCTTTGTAGCCTTCTCCCCGGTCGGGCGCGGCGTCCTGGCCAATGGCCTGCAAGACCCGGCGGCGCTGCCCGATGCCGATATCCGCAAGGCCATGCCGCGCATGAACGCCGAAAACTGGCCCAAGAACTTTGCGCTGGTGCAGCAGTTCAATGCTATCGCCGCGCGCGAAGGCGTCACTCCGGCACAGCTCAGCCTAGCGTGGGTACATTCGCGCGGAGACCACGTGGTCACCATCCCCGGCACCGGCAAGATCGCCCATCTGGAAGAGAACATCGCCCGCTGGGACTGGGAAATCCCCGCCGCCACCGCCGCGGAAATCGATGCATTGATCAACCAGCAGACCGTATCGGGCCACCGCTATGGCGGCGCAATTCTGCCGACCATCGATACCGAGGATTTTTCCTGAAGTTCGCTCACCCTGAGCTTGTCGAAGGGTGTCTGTGCCATCGTCGCGTCAGATGCTTCGACAAGCTCAGCATGAGCGGAGCCGAAGGTTCTCAAGCCAGCTTCGCTGCCCGCTCCGCCAGCCGTTCCACCGCTGCGGCATGAATGGCAGGCGCGCTCACCAGCAGCCCGAAATCGCGCGGGTCGCGCTTGTTATAGGCCAGCGGCTTGCCAAAGGCATCGGATGTGGCCGCGCCTGCCTCCCGCGCGATCAGCGTGGCGGCGGCAATGTCCCACTCAAAGCCCCAGCGCAGCGTGGCCAGCAAATCCGCCTCGTCTGCGCCCACCATCGCAATGCGCAGGGCAATGGAATTGGGCTTGTCCACGATCACAAGGTCGGCATCGGGCGCGGGCAAGGCATCCGCCGGAACACGCGATCCGGCCAGCACCGTGCGCGTGCTCGCCTGCAGCGACCGGTCATTGCGTGTGGCCCCTTGCCCGGCAATCGCGGCCCAGTATTCGCCGCGCGCAGGCGCACTCAGCGCGCCAATCAGCGGGCGACCCTCGCTTACCAGCGCTACCGAAACGGCCCAACCCGGACGTCCACGTACGAAATCGCGGGTGCCGTCCACCGGATCGACCAGCCAGCACAAACCGCGTTCCAGCCGGTCAGGATGGTCCACCGTCTCTTCGGAAAGCCAGCCCGCCGATGGCAGCAGTGCCCCCAGTTCGCGCTTCAGAAAGGCGTCCACCGCAATATCGGCATCGCAAACGGGGCTGCCGGGTGTCTTTTCCCACACCGCAGGCGCATGACCATGTCCGGGCCACAGCGCGAGCGCCATGTCTCCGGCCGTGCGCACGATAGTGTGAAAGCGTTCATAATCGATCATCGCGCGGCCTTGATCGTAAGGGCGACACCGATCGCACTGCAATTGCGAGTTGTTATCAAAGATAGGTTGCAACCTCGCATTTACGCCCCTTTTCAAGCCTTGCGTGCTGTGCTTAAGGCATAGCGACTCAACGCACCAGTCTTGGTGCATACCGTTGCGCCAAACACGGCGCGCCTGCTGGCCCGCAAGGGTCAATCAAGTCAAGGATCACGCATGAACGTCCATGAATATCAGGGCAAGGAACTGCTGGCAAAGTTTGGCGTCGGCATCCCGGCCGGCATCGCCGCGCTGTCTGTGGAAGAAGCCGTGGCTGCGGCCAAGCAGCTTCCCG
>JBEQBV010000267.1:0-5204 GCA_041639635.1 Novosphingobium sp. | reverse complement strand
GGTCGGCTCTGCCTGACTCACAACCTCTTGCGCGATGCCTGTAGCAGCCACAACCACAGGCAAACACAGCGCAATTGCGCTCCTCACATAACTGCTCGTCGTCCACCCCATCCGGCGATGTCTGCCCGCTTGTCATGATGATGACAAGCGCGTTTAATCAGACTTTGCTATTCGTCCTCGAACAGATCCGCCAATTGCTCGATGATCGTGCCGCCAAGCTGTTCGGCGTCCATGATCGTCACCGCGCGGCGGTAGTAGCGGGTCACATCATGGCCGATGCCGATAGCGACAAGCTGGATTGGCGATGATTTTTCGATCCACTCGATCACCTTGCGCAAATGCTGCTCAAGATAGCCTGCGTTGTTTACCGACAGAGTCGAATCATCCACCGGTGCGCCATCGGAGATGACCATCAGGATGCGGCGGTCTTCGGGGCGGGCCAGCAAGCGGCTGTGCGCCCACATCAGCGCCTCGCCGTCGATGTTTTCCTTCAACAGGCCTTCGCGCATCATCAGGCCAAGGTTCCGGCGCGCGCGGCGCCAGGGTTCATCGGCTTTCTTGTAGACGATGTGGCGCAGATCGTTGAGGCGGCCCGGTTGAGCAGGTTTGCCGCCTGCCAGCCACGCTTCGCGGCTCTGCCCGCCCTTCCACGCACGGGTCGTAAAGCCCAGTACCTCGGTCTTCACGCCGCAGCGCTCCAGCGTGCGCGCCAGAATGTCGGCGCTGATGGCCGCGATGGAGATCGGCCGACCACGCATCGAACCCGAATTGTCGATCAGCAGCGTGACGATGGTGTCCTTGAACTCCACATCGCGCTCGATCTTGTAGGACAGCGAGTGGCCGGGCGAGATCACCACGCGCGCCAGCCGCGCCGCATCGAGCAGGCCTTCTTCCTGATCGAAATCCCATGACCGGTTCTGCTGCGCCATCAAGCGGCGCTGCAAGCGGTTGGCCAACCGCGTGACCACGCCCTGCAGGCCCTTCAACTGCGTGTCGAGATAGGCGCGCAGCCGCGTCAGCTCTTCCTCGTCGCACAACTCGGTGGCGGAAACCACTTCGTCGAACTGGCTGGTATAGGCCTTGTAATCAAAGTTTTCGGGCAGATCGGTCCACGGACGGTTGGGGCGTGTGGGCAGCATGCCCTCCTCGCCCTCATCAGCCATGTCGGAATCGGCAGAGTCTTCCTGCTCTTCCATCTCCTGCTCGGTGTCCGAATCCTCGTCACCTTCGCTGGTATCGCCCGCCATTTCAGACGGTTGCTGCTCCTGATCGTCGGAACTGGTGGGCTCTTCCTCGCCCTCGTCCTCCTGATCCTCGCCTTCGTCTTCCTGGCTGTTGTCGTCATCCTCGCTGGCCGACTGCGTCAGGTCGAGGTGCTGCAACATATCGAGCGCGATCTGCTGAAACGCGCGCTGATCATCGAGCGAGAGCGCCAGTGCTTCGACATCGTTGCCTACCCGACTCTCGATCCAGCTGCGCACCATGGCCATGCCGGTCTGGGCCGAATCCGGCGCTTCTTGCCCGGTAAGCTTTTCGCGCAGCAACAGCGCCAGCGCGGTGGGCAGCGGCACCTCTTCGGGCTTGGACGCGCGGGCAATCGGATCAGACGCGGTGCGCACGCCCACCGCCGCGTTCAGATTGGCGCGCATGCCTGCATAGGCATTGGCCCCCAGCGCTTCATAGCGCACCTGCTCAATCGCATCGTAACAGGCGCGGGCCAGCACTTCACCCGGCGCATTGCGGCCATGCAGCGCGGCATTGTGATGGCGCAGGCGCAGCGCCATCGAATCGGCATGACCGCGCGCCTCGGCCACCTGATCAGCGGGAAGCTGCCGCCCCGGCATGGGCACGCGCATCGATTGGCCAGACTGCACCGGCGCATCCGCCGTCCATGCCACTTCCACCTCGGGATCGAGCGAAATAGCCCGCGCAGTGCCGGTCAGCACCGCACGGAAACGGTCAAGTGGGGTTTCGTCAGCCAAAGTCTGCCTTACAACGCTATTCATCGTTAGACCGCACGCGCCCCCGCGAAGGCGGGGGCCTCATGCCGTCTAACGCTTCATCAGCCGATCTTCTGGCCGGTCTTTGCCCAATCCGCAAGGAAGCCTTCGATGCCCTTGTCCGTAAGGACATGTTTGAACAGCCCCTTGATGACCGCAGGCGGCGCGGTGATCACGTCCGCGCCGATCTTCGCGCTTTCTAGCACGTGCACACCATGGCGGATCGAAGCGACGAGGATTTCGGTTTCGAACGCATAGTTGTCATAGATCAGGCGGATGTCGCGGATCAGGTCCATGCCATCAAAACCGTTATCGTCATGGCGGCCCACAAACGGCGAGATGAACGAGGCACCGGCCTTCGCAGCGAGGAGCGCCTGATTGGCCGAGAAACACAGCGTGACGTTGACCTTGGTGCCGTCGCTGGTCAGCGCCTTGCAGGTCTTCAAGCCGTCGATCGTCAGCGGCACCTTGATGCACACATTGTCGGCAATCTTGCGCAGAATTTCGGCCTCACGCATCATCCCTGCGTGGTCGAGCGCCACGACTTCGGCTGACACCGGACCATCGACCAGAGCGCAGATTTCGCGCGTCACGTCGATGAAGTCCTTGCCCGCCTTGGCGATCAGTGTGGGGTTGGTGGTCACCCCGTCCAGCAGGCCGGTGGCGGCAAGATCGGCGATATCGGCAGTGTCGGCAGTGTCGACGAAGAACTTCATGTGCGTGGCCTTCCAGATGGATGAGCGATTCCCCCCGCCTATAGGCAAAGGCTGCAGCCTTGTCAGGCTTCATCCATACGAATTAGTCAGACTATTTGAGGGTAAGCGCGGCGATCAGTACCGGATCGTTGGTTGAACGCGGATCGGCCCGGATGGCTGCTTCCTCACGGCCAATGGCGCGGAAAATCGCCGTGTCGGCCTGCAGCGCCAGCGAGTTGGCAATGCCACCGACGTCCACACCGGTCAGCGCAGCCAGCACCTGCCCAACGAGTGGCTCACGGCTCACGCGAATCGCGTTGCCGAACTCGGGCACCATGATCCCGACAAGGCTTGTGCCCATCTGCTGGTGCAGAAAATCTGTCGCTGCCATCGGATTGCCGCCGCGGATCAGCGCAAGCGCATCGCGCACGCCAATCGTGCGCACCGCAGCGGCCACAGCAGGTGCCGCGCGGGTGGCGGCATCAAACGCCATATCGTTGAAGGCGCGTTGCAACCTGTCCTTCATCAGCGGGCCGGTGAGGATCCGCGCCAGCACACCGCCACGATTGCCGATGGATTCGGGCAAAGCAAGGCGCGTCACCGAATCATCCCAGAACCCGCCGGGAGCCAGCAAGCGGGTGAATGCGCGGTCACTCGAAAGAAACAGCAAACGCCGCACCGCCTCCTCCAGCGAGAACGCCGGAAAGCTGGAACATCCGGCCAAAGCGAGCACGCCGATTGACGTCATGCCGCCAAGCATGGCGCGCCGATGGATGAGATGAGCAACCTCAGACACGTCTTTTCTCCTCAGTTCCGTCGCCTCCGGGCTTTGCCCCCGGCCATCGCGCCCCATATAGACCCTGTTATATGAACCGCGTCCGATGCCTTGTCTTCAATGCTGCACTCGGTCCACTCGATTACCGGGTGCCCGCCGGGATGAACGTGGAACCGGGCAGCGTCGTCCTCGCCCCATTGGGCCCGCGCCAGATCATCGGCGTAGTGTGGGAGGCTGACCGCCTGCCCGCCACCGAAGTGCCTGAAAACAAACTGCGCCCCTTACTGCAAGTGCTGCCGGTCCCACCCCTGCCCGCACCTTTGCGCCGCCTGATCGAATGGACGGCGGACTATTACCTCGCCCCGCTGGCCGCCGTCGCGCGGATGGCGCTTTCCAGCAACGCGGCATTGCAAGGCGGCGGGACGATCACCGAATATCGCCTGACCGGGCGCGAACCGGGCCGCATGACCCCGCAGCGCGCGATTGCGTTTGATCTGCTGCAGGATCAGCAGGCGACGATTCGCGAACTGTCTGAAATCGCAGGCGTTTCTGACGGCGTGCTGCGAGGGATGGTGAATGCCGGACTGCTGGAGGCGGTTGTCGTCGATTCGGACCGTCCCTATCCCGCCGCCGATCCGCACTTTGCCGCGCCCGATCTATCGGACCAACAGGCTGAAGTTGCAGCGAAATTCGTCGATGCGGTGAAGGCGCGCAAGTTCCGTCCCTTCCTGCTCGATGGCGTGACCGGATCGGGCAAGACCGAGACCTATTTCGAAGCCATCGCCACTGCCATCGAGGCCGGGCAGCAGGTCCTCGTGTTGCTGCCAGAGATCGCGTTGACAGAAACGTTCCTCAAACGCTTCGAGGCGCGTTTCGGGGTTCCACCGGTCACATGGCACAGCTCCTTGAAAGCCTCCGAGAGGCGCCGCGCGTGGCGCTCGGTGTCGCTAGGTGCTGCTCAGGTGCTGGTAGGTGCACGTAGCGCGCTGTTCCTGCCGTTTGCGAATCTGGGCCTGATCGTGGTCGATGAAGCGCATGAAATCTCTTTCAAACAAGATGATGGCGTGCGGTATAATGCCCGCGATGTGGCGGTGATGCGCGCCCGGTTCGAATCCACACCTGTGATTCTGGCCAGCGCCACACCCGCGCTGGAGAGCCTGCAGATGGCAGAGGCGGGTCGTTATGAAAGGGTCGTGCTGCCTGCCCGCTTCGGCGGCGCAACGATGCCTGAGATCAAGGTGTTGGACTTGCGGGTGGAGCAACCCGAACGCAACCACTGGATCGCGCCGCCGCTTGTCGAAGCGCTGAAAGATCGGCTGGAAAAAGGCGAGCAATCGCTGCTGTTCCTCAACCGTCGGGGCTTTGCGCCGCTGACGCTGTGCCGGGCCTGCGGATACCGGTTCCAATGCCCCAATTGCTCGGCTTGGCTGGTGGAGCATCGCTTGAGCAAACGGCTGGCCTGCCATCACTGCGGGCACGAAGTTCCGACGCCTGAGGCCTGCCCCGAATGCCACGAACCGGACTGCCTTGTTGCCTGCGGTCCCGGCGTGGAGCGAATCGCCGATGAAGTGGCGGAAATCCTGCCGAATGCGCGGGTTGCGCTGGTGACTTCAGACACTTTGACAAGTCCGGCCAAGGCAGCCGAATTCGTCGAAATGGCCAGCGCTGGGGCGATTGACGTGATTGTGGGCACGCAGCTTGTCACCAAAGGCTACCACTTCCCCGAACTCACGC
>JBEQBV010000266.1:0-5218 GCA_041639635.1 Novosphingobium sp. | reverse complement strand
AGCGTGCGGCTGTTGTGACGTGTGCATTCAGGATCAGTTGCCGTCGCATATCCTGCCAATGGTGGGCAACTGGCGCGCGTGCGCTGGGCTAAAGATTCGTTGCGTGGTGCGAGCGATTGACCGAGCGCCCACGCAAGTTCGACGCCATGACTGTCACCCCACAGCAGCGCTGTTGGCGCGACCGGGGCGCCAAGGATGCAAGCCTTATTGTCTGCACCGTCTTGCGCCACGATGCATTTGCCGCGCACCGGACTGATATCGTTTACGCCCTCAGCCATGCGGGTTACCGCTTCGGGAAAGCGGGATGGCCAGCCACCCAATGGCAAGAGCCCGAGCGAGATTGCCCCGATTGCACCCATGCCACCTGCAGACAGCATGAATATGCGGCGCTGATCAAAGCGAGCCTGACTGCGGAAAGGACGCTCGACATAGCGCCAGCTCGCCCAGGCGACGACGAAGCTTGCCGCGATGATCACAGCCTGACTCAATCCACTGAGCGGTGCATCGTTGGCGTATTCGGCAAATACGATCAGCGGCCAATGCCAGAGGTAGAGCGAGTAAGAGATGAGCCCTACGAAAACGAGGGGTTGGGTTGAGAGAACCTTGCCAGTAAACGTCCCCGGCGCAAATCGGATCAGCAAGACGGCTCCAAGAACGGGGATGAGCGCATTGGCTCCGGGAAAGACAGTTGTCCGGTCAAACTGGATCACGGCCCAGGCGATAAGTCCAAGGCCCAACAGCGAGGCGGCTTGTGCTAGCCAAGCCGGTCTGGACTTTTGCGGTGCAGGGATCAGGGCCAAGAGCGACCCAGCCATCAGTTCCCAGGCGCGCGCCGGCAGAAGGTAGAAGGCGAAACCATCGGTATCTGCTTGCTTCCATACTGCGATGGCGAAACTCGTGATGGCAATTGCGCCAACCGCTGCAAGGCGTCTGCTCGGCGGTGTCTTGGCCAGAACCCATAACATGGCCGGGAAAACAACGTAAAACTGCTCTTCGACAGCCAGCGACCAGCAGTGCAGAAGCGGCATCGATTCCGCTGGGCCGCCGAAGTACCCCGTTTGCGTAAAGAACCAGACGTTGGCCAGAAAGGCGAGTGTCATCAATGCCGAACGCGGCACGGAAGCAAAGTCGGAAGGCAGATAGAGCCATGCGGCAAGGCCCAGCGACACTGCCATCATCACAAGCAAGGCGGGCAAAATGCGCCGTGCCCGCCGTTCATAAAAGCGCCGAAGGGAAAATGCGTTGTCGTCAATCTCGCGCGCGATGATGCCGGTAATCAGAAAGCCGGAGATCACAAAGAAGATATCTACACCGACAAACCCGCCTGAAAAGCCCGGTAGCCGGGCATGGAATGCCAGCACTGGCAAAATGGCAAGCGCACGAAGACCGTCAATGTCGCGGCGGTATGGGGCGGAACTCGTCATGATGGCCCGCATGATAGCGTTGCAAGGTTAATCGCGCGTTTTTGAAGCTGGGCCACGTTGTGGGATAAGAGTCTTTGCGGCTTGATCGGCATCCGATTTTATGATTCAACGATTTGCATGAACATGCGGCGCGCTCCAATGCTTCCCAAAGACAGTCTGACCCAGTCGGTCGCGCTTGTCGCCTTGCTGTTACTTGGAGCAATCGGGATTGCCGGGCCCAGCGGGCTGCTGGCATGGGGCGAAAATGCCCGTGTGCTTGAACAGCGGCAGATGGAAATAGCCCAGCTAACGGCAGAACGTGATCGGGTGAAGAACCGGGTCGAACTGCTCGATCCTCGTCATGCCGATCCGGATCTCGTCGGTGAATTGCTTCACAGCAATTTGAACTTTGCCCACCCTGATGAAGTGGTTATCCCCGTCAAGCCGTGACGTGGATGCCGGTCGTATCATTGCAATGCCGAACAATGACATGTTGCGCCGCCGGAACGGAATCGCTGGTGGCGTTTTCAGATAGTCTCGGCCGCTAACGACAATTCAGATGAGAGAGGGATCGTTCTGACCAGCAGCATCCCGGAGAAGGTGCACGACGGGCAGGCTGAAGTCGATCCCGCAGTGGCTCAGCACAAAGCGCAGTCCCCATCGGTCTGGCGATACGCCAAGGCAAGCCGCGCCCATGCTGTAATAGATGCGGCAGATTACTTTGAGCTGATGCGTGACGCCATGATGCGTGCGCGCCAGCGAATATTCCTCATCGGTTGGGATTTCGATACGCGGATCATCATTGGTGGCGGCAGACGTTGGTGGAACCTGCCACGCAAACGGATATCGCCGGCACGCCTTGGGCCGTTCATCGTCTGGCTCGCCAACCGGCGCAAAAAACTCGACATTCGCGTGCTCAAGTGGAACTTCGGAGCATTAAAGGCAGTGTTCAGGGGAGCGATGCTGCTCGATCTGCTACGCTGGTGGCGGCACCCGCGCATCGTTTTCAAGCTCGACAGCGCCCATCCGCTTGGATGCAGCCATCATCAGAAGATCGCCGTGATCGATGATCGCTTCGCTGTGTGCGGCGGCATCGATATGGCCAGCGACCGCTGGGACACGAGCGAACATCTGGATGATGATCCGCGCCGCAAGCGTCCCGGCAGCAGCAAGCACTATGGCCCATGGCACGATTGCACAATGCTGCTGGAGGGCGAGGCTGCCAAAGTGCTTGGCGATTTTGGCCGTCAGCGGTGGGAGCAGGCTGGCGGCAAACCTTTTGACGCCTGCAAGCCGCAGGAGGAATCGCCATGGCCTGCAAGAGTCGAAGCGGAGTTCCGCGATGTTGAGATCGGCATTTCCCGAACCCGCTCCCACTTCCGCGAAGGGCGTGAAGTGCGCGAAATTGAAGCTTTGTTTGAAGAGCAGATCGCTCGTGCGCGCCGCTTCATCTATTTTGAAAACCAGTATTTTTCATCGCGGCGGGTGGCTGAAGCCATTGCCGAGCGCATGGCCGAACCTGACCCGCCCGAAGTTGTCCTGATCAACCCGCAAAGCTCGGACGGGTGGCTGGAGCAGGCCGCGATGGACGGGGCGCGCATCCGGCTTGTACGGGCGATAGAGCAAGTCGATCACAAAAGAAGGTTCAGCGTCTGGCATCCGCTGACGGCAATGGGCCTTCCAATCTATGTACATTCGAAGCTGACTATTGTGGATGACGAGATACTTCGTATCGGTTCGGCCAATCTGAACAACCGGTCGATGGGGTTGGACAGCGAATGCGATGTCTTCATTGATTGCGCGCGGCCCGGCAACGGGCATTGCACCGATGCCATCAAGCGCTTGCGCATTTCATTGCTGGCAGAGCATTGCGGTATTCCTGATGAACAGGTAGCGAAGCTGCTGGAAAAGCATGGTTCGATGGCAGCAATGTTTGCAGCGGCTCCGCAGAATGGAAAAAGGCTCACCGCCTTTGTCCCGCATGAATTGACCGAGGCAGAACAGGCGCTGGCCGATAATGAAGTGCTTGATCCCGAGCGGCCGGAAGAGATGTTGTCTTTCTATCGCAAGGGGTTGTTCAGAAGCCGGTTTTTGCGAAGGCCGGTACATTGAGGGATTGAAGGATGACGATTTTGCCAGGCCTTGATGACGATGATGATCTGGCTCGCGGCAAGGTTCCTGTGCCGGCAGAAGTGCAGGACGCGGTCCGCACGCTGTTGCGCTGGGCAGGCGATGATCCCCGCCGTGAAGGCCTGCTAGATACGCCCAAACGTGTAGCCCGGGCGTGGAAGGAATACTGCCAGGGATACGGTGAAGACCCAGCTGTACATCTGGCCCGCCAGTTCGAAGAGGTGGGTGGGTATGACGAAATCGTGCTGCTGAAGGACATTCCCTTTCAAAGCCACTGCGAACATCACATGGCCCCGATCATTGGAAAGGCCGCAATCGCCTATCTCCCGCGTGACAAGGTTGTTGGCATTTCCAAATTGGCGCGCGTTCTGCATGGATACGCCCGACGGTTGCAAATCCAGGAAAGACTGACGGCGGAGGTCGCGCAGTGCATCTGGGACCATCTCAAGCCGCACGGAGTTGCCGTCGTGATAGAAGCAAGCCATGCCTGCATGACGGCGCGTGGAGTGCGGACGCCGGGCGTTGGCATGATTACCAGCAGGCTGATCGGCACCTTTCTGGACGATGAGCGGAGCCGCAAGGAAGTGCTCAGCCTGATGGGATACTGAATAGAAAAGCAGACACAAAACATTACGATATCGTGACTTGGCGGTACAATGTTCAGGCCTATCTTGGAAAGGTCACCGGTAAAACCGGGCCATAGCAGGAGACAGGAACATGAAGACAATCGCGCTTGCAGCAGTTGCGGCGGGGCTGGCGTTGTCCGCCCCGGTGCATGCCATGGAGCACAAGACCGTTATCGAGCACCCGGTCGGCCCAATCGCTGCAGACTATACCGGTGCAACCAGCGTAGAAATGAAGCAGATCGGTTCCGTTGGTTCGGCCGGTCGTCCGTCATCACTACGTTGCCAGTGGAGTGTATCGCTCTCGGTTGAGCGCAACGCTCAGGTTGGAACCGGCCTTCAGGCAAAGCGTTCGATGGTCCGTGACGACGTGGTGCAGGGATCATCACCCGGTTGGTGTTCCGAACGCGGCAATGGCATCGACAAGATTGTTGACGCGCGGCGTGATGTCCTGCGCTCGGCGATGATGGCGATGGTGGCGCAGGATCGGGAAGTGATCCTCGTTGAAGCAGATGGCGCACATGCAAAAATGCGCGGAGGATAAGGAATCACGGCTCCATGACCGGCATGCACCATAAGGCCCGGCTGATCGTCTTCGGCGCTTTTGCAATGCTTATTGCGCCGCAGGTTTCAGCTCAGGCCGTGGATGCCGGCGTGGAGGCGACGACCGACGAAGTCCGTCGCGGACTGAGTTGGAGCGACGGCGAAATCTCTGCTTCGGCTGATGCGCGTGTCGGCTTTGGCGGATTTGATGCTTCGGTCCGCTTGGCCATGCTTCGACAATCGGATCGTCACGCTGATGCCGATCTTGTCGCCGATCTTGCCGTGGGCAAGGATTGGGACGCCGGTGCCTTTACCCTGCGAACCGAAGCCATCGGGCACATCTTTGGCAACGCCAGCGATAACATGAACTATGGCGAACTTGGCATAGGGGCACGGTATTCGATCGGTCCACTGCAAGTTGGCACCATGGCGTGGTACGCGCCAAAGCAGGCGAATATCGGAGGCGACAACCTCCATTTGCGCGCAACCGCCGATGCGGGATTACCCGGTCTTCCCGTC
>JBEQBV010000265.1:0-5250 GCA_041639635.1 Novosphingobium sp. | reverse complement strand
CGCATTCTGGCCGATGCCTGGCCTCGTTCGGCCCCGTTGCTGGAACCGGCCGCTGCGGTATTCGGCTGGGAAAGCGAGCGCGGGCAGGTTTCTGAACGGCCCGCCGTGGCATTCCTGAATGCGCGCTTGCGTGGGCTTCGGTTCCGCGAAAAGGTGCTCAATCCCAAGCATCCTTTACACAAGGCGTGGGTTGAACTGACCACCCCGGCCCAACAAGGCAGCCGCAAGGGCTGGTTCGTGAAACGTGCCGATGTGGTGCAATTGCTGGACGGGGTGCGCAAGAACTTCCCCGAAATCGAACACCATTTCGACCCGTGGCGCGTGGCATTGTGGGACAAGCCCGAAGGGGACGCGGTTGGCACCGGCTGGTTCAGCAAGACACGGCTGTGGATTTTTGCTGCCATCATCCTGATCCAGATTCTGCGCTTTGCCCTGTCTGACAGCACGCCCGATACCTCTGGCCCACCCCCGCCAGTGGCACTTTCTGCCAGCGAGATTGCGCAGGAGAACAAGGTCATCGGCGATGCCATCACCGCGATCTTCGGCCCGGAAATCACGCTGGAAGGCCTCAAATCGCTGCAGCCAGACCTGGCCGCGCTGTTCAGCGCAAACCGCACCATCGCCCGCAGCGACGGCAGCGATGACGCGGCTTACCGCGCCAAGGTGCACGATCTGGTGCGCGAGCGCATTTACATGACCGCACTGGTAGAAAAAGGCCCGCTGCTGGCCGATGTGCAGCGCGTGCGCGCCGATCTCTATCGCGCGGCGCGCAAGGCGGGCGCGGCGCAATGCATGGCCTTTATCCGCACGCGCCGCCTTGATCGGCAAGTGGTGGTGCCCTCTGCCGTGCTGGAAGCAGAGCGCACGCTAGCGGTGAAGATGCTCGACGCCCACCAGCTTGGCCCGCCAAAGCGCATCGCTCCCGGCAATGCCAAAGTGCCCGGCGAACTGGTGGAAAAGGTCATGACGCTGACCGGCATCCCTGATGCGCGCGTGCGCAAGGCGATGAATGGCAAGGGATCGGATGCCGATCAATGTGCGGTCACCATCGCGCTGATCGATGCCACGCTGGGCTGGAAAGGCAAGGAGCGCGAGGGCATCCTTTCGGTTCTGTAAGCGCGGCCCTACATAGGACGTGATGAGTTCGCGCTTTGCCTCTCCAAACCGCTGTCATCCTGAACTTGTTTCAGGATCCATCTTGCCAATCAGCGCGCCGGTTTGTGGGGAGCGATGGACCCTGAAACAAGTTCAGGGTGACAGTGAAGTTGAGGCAAAGACCTGCAAGCAGGCCGTGCGATGACGCTCCCCGCCTCGATCACCAACTGGTTCACCGCGCGGGGATGGCGCGTGCGGCGGCATCAGTTGGAGATGCTGGAGGCGGCGCGCGCGGGCGACCATGCACTGCTGGTGGCCGATACCGGCGCGGGCAAGACGCTGGCGGGGTTCATGCCGACGCTGGCGGATTTTGCAGATGATGAGCCGCCCAGTGACGGGCTGCACACGCTTTACGTGTCGCCGCTGAAGGCGCTGGCGCATGATGTGCAGCGCAACCTGCTGACGCCGGTCGAGGAAATCGGCCTGAACATCCGGGTCGAGACGCGCAGCGGGGATACGCCCTCGGACCGCAAGGCGCGGCAGCGGGTGAGACCGCCGCATGTGCTACTGACGACGCCGGAATCGCTGTCGCTGCTGCTGAGCTATCCTGAGGCCGCGACGATGTTTGCCGGGTTGAAGCGGGTGATCGTGGATGAGGTTCATGCTTTTGCCACGGGCAAGCGGGGCGATCTGCTGGCGCTGTCGCTGGCGCGGTTGCAAGCCTTGGCACCGGATATGCGGCGCGCGGCGCTATCGGCCACGGTGGCCGATCCGCAGGATTTTTGCGCGTGGTTGGCGCCCGGTGGGGAAGCCGCTTCGGTGCGGCTGGTGGAGGGGGAGGAAGGCGCAAAGCCCGAGCTTTCGATCCTGCACCCCGAAGACCAGCGCGTGCCGTGGGGCGGGCATGCGGCGGCCTGGGCGGTGCCGCAGCTTTATGACGAGATCCGGCGCAACAACACCACGCTGATCTTCACCAACACGCGGTTTCTGGCCGAATATATTTTCCAGCTGCTGTGGGACATTAACGACGACAAGCTGCCGATCGGCATTCACCATGGATCGCTATCGAAAGAAGCGCGGCGCAAGGTGGAAAGCGCGATGGCGCGGGGGGAATTGCGCGCGCTGGTCTGCACCGCCAGCCTCGATCTGGGGGTGGACTGGGGCGATGTTGATCTGGTGGTGCAGATGGGCGCACCCAAGGGATCATCACGCCTGCTGCAGCGCATCGGGCGGGCCAATCACCGGCTCGATTGCCCCAGCCGCGCTTTGCTGGCACCCGGCAATCGCTTTGAATTTCTGGAGGCCTTTGCCGCGCAGGAAGCCGTGCATGAAGGCAAACGCGATGGCGAGGATTTCCGCGCCGGTGGGCTGGATGTGCTGGCGCAGCATGTGATGGCCACGGCCTGCGCCGGGCCGTTTGACGAGGCGGCGCTGCTGGCCGAGGTGCAATCGGCCCATCCCTATCGCTGGATCGATCAGGCGCAATGGACGCGCGTGCTGGAGTTCGTGGCGACGGGCGGATATGCGCTGCGCGCCTATGACCGATTCAAGAGGATCGTGCGCGACAGGCTGGGCACGTGGCGGCTGACGCATCCTGAACATGCCGCGCGGTTCCGGCTGAATGCGGGGATCATTGTCGATTCCGAAATGCTGGAAGTGCGGTTCAAGAACGGGCGTTCGCTGGGCAAGGTTGAGGAGAGTTTCGGGGCGACGCTATCGCCCGGAGATACGATCCGATTTGCAGGGATGGATCTTGAGGTGGAGGGGGTGCGCGATCTGGAACTGATCGTGCGTGCGGCCAAGAAGCCGGGGCAGATTCCGAGCTACATGGGCGCGCGATTGCCGCTGACCACGCATCTGTCTGACCGGGTGCGGGGGCTGATGGTGGACCGTGCCGGGTGGGCGCGGTTTCCGGATGATGTGCGCGAATGGCTGGAAATGCAGGACTGGCGCAGCCGCTTGCCGGGGCCGGGGATGCTGCTGGCGGAAAGTTTTCCGCATCAGAACAAGCACTACACCGTGTACTACACCTTCGAGGGGTGGAACGCGAACCAGTCGCTCGGCATGCTGATCACGCGGCGGATGAACGAGCGGGGGCTGATGCCGCTGGGGTTTGTGGCCAATGACTATTCGCTGGGCGTGTGGGGCGCGCGGCCGGTGGGCGATCCTGCGCCGCTGCTTTCGCCCGACATTCTCTCACACGAGTTCGTGGAATGGGTGCAGGAATCACACATGCTGCGCCGCGCTTTCCGCGAGGTGGCGGTGATTTCCGGGCTGGTGGAACGGCAGCATCCGGGCAAGCGTAAATCGGGCAAGCAGGTGACGTTTTCGACCGACCTGATCTATGACGTGCTGCGGAAGTACGAGCCGGACCACTTGCTGATCGAAGCCGCCTGGGCCGATGCGCGCGCGCGGATGACCGATGTGGGGCGGCTGGGAGATCTGCTTGACCGTGCGGCGGGGCAGCTGGTGCATGTGGAGCTGGACCGCGTCAGCCCGCTGGCCGTGCCGGTGCTGGTGATGATCGGGCGTGAGGCAACGCCCGCAGGCGCGGCGGACGATGAATTGCTGATGGAGGCCGAGACGCTTGCGGCAGCGGCGATGCGGGCGGAGTGATTGGGCGGGCGGAGTGATTGGGCGGGCTGATTAACCGCCGCGCCGCTCAGTTCGTTTCGCGCGCTAGCCGGTCAGCCAGTTCGGCGATTTCCGATGGGTCCAGCAGCCACGTGCGGGTGGCGCGGCCTTCGCGGTGGATGGGCTTGGTCAGCAGCATGCGCGCATTGTCGCGTGCATGGGGTTTGTAGAGGCCATAGTGCAACGCGCAATCGCGCACCGTACCGATGATCGGGGCGCGGCCCTCCAGATCGATCATCGTGGCGGGTTGATCCCACGGGATTTCATCAGTGAAAGCCAAGGTCAGACGTCCAGATTGGCCACATTCAGCGCGTTTTCCTGAATGAATTCTCGGCGTGGTTCGACAATGTCGCCCATCAGGCGGGTGAAGATTTCATCCGTGATGTCGGCGTCTTCAACCTTGACCTGCAGCAGCGAGCGGATGTCCGGGTTCAACGTGGTTTCCCACAGCTGTTCGGCGTTCATTTCGCCCAAGCCTTTGTAACGCTGGATCGAAAGACCCTTGCGGCCACCGGCAAACACCGCGTCGAGCAGTTCCGAAGGCCGGGTGATCGCATCCTTGATCTTGGCAGCGGGGGCTGCGGGAGCCGCTTCCTCTTCGCCTTCAGCCACAACGACCGGTTCGGCTTCGGCTTCAGCCGCCGCGCTGGCGCGCACCAGCCGCGCCATGCCGGCATAGACATCGGCGTTTTCGGCAGCCAGCTTGGCCATCTTGCGCGCCTCTGCGCTCATCAGGAAACCCGCTTCGATCATGTGATGATCGGTCACCCCGCGCCACAGGCGCTGCACGTGATAACCGCCCTCTTCGGACACGGACACGCTCCAGCGCGCTTCCAGATCACCGCGACCCAGCCAGTCAGCCGCACGGGCCAGCGCTGCATCGCGCTGGGCTGCGGGCATGGCCTGTTCAAGCGAGCCGGACAGGGCCAGCGCCTCGATGATTGCCGGGTTATAGCGGCGCGGCACGAAGGCCATCAGATTGCGCATCCGCAGCGCATGTTCGACAAGCGCTTCGAGATCAGGCCCGCTGCGCGCACCGCCGCTGGTTTCCAGAACACGGCCGGCAAGACCTGCTTCGACCAGATAGCGATCAAGCGCGGCGTTGTCCTTCAAGTACACCTCGCTGCGGCCCTTCGCCACTTTGTAAAGCGGGGGCTGGGCAATGAACAGGTGCCCCGCCTTGATGATTTCGGGCATCTGGCGGTGGAAGAAGGTGAGCAGCAGTGTGCGGATATGCGCGCCGTCAACGTCGGCGTCGGTCATGATCACGATCTTGTGATAGCGCAGCTTTTCAAGGTTGAATTCATCGCGCAGGCCGGTGCCCATCGCCTGAATCAGCGTGCCCACTTCCTTGGACGAGATGATCCGGTCAAACCGGGCGCGTTCCACGTTCAGGATCTTGCCCTTGAGCGGCAGGATCGCCTGCGTCTTGCGGTCACGGCCCTGCTTGGCGCTGCCGCCTGCCGAGTCACCCTCGACCAGGAACAGTTCGCACTTGGCCGGATCGCGCTCCTGACAATC
>JBEQBV010000264.1:0-5310 GCA_041639635.1 Novosphingobium sp. | reverse complement strand
GTGCAGCATATGCCTAAGGGTGATTCTGTCTAAGCAAAGGCTTGCCAAACAGATCGTTTCGTTATCTGTTGCGGATCATGACGCGATACGATTCAAGCGCATCTGCAATGTTATCCGCTTTGCGCCGCCATTTGCGCAAAGATGGGTGGACGATTCTGCGACTTTCGCAAGAAATCGGGGTGGGCGAGGCTACTATCAAGCGGTGGCTGGCAGGCAAAGGCCTGACCATCGATCGTCTGGAAGCCATGGCGCGGCTTTGCGGGCTTGTGCTGGGCGATCTGGCGCGCGAGGCGGAAGACGCGCCGGGCGAACTGGCACACGAATTGACGCTGGCGCAGGAAAAGGCGCTGTCGAGCAACATCTTCCTGTCATTCCTGTTCATGACCATCCTGAACGGCGTGCAGCCGGCCGAGACGGCGACAGACTTTGCCGTGCCTGCGCGCACGATGGAGGCGGCCCTTGCGCGGCTTGAACGGCTGGCGCTGATTGACCGGCTGCGCAGCGGCAAGGTGCGTCCCCTGATCGATCGCACGATGGTGTTCCGCAAGCAGCCGCTGCGCGCCCTGTTCGAACAGCACATGAAGCACGTGTTCTTCGAGCTCGATTACAGCGCGCCTGAAACCAACTACATTTCCGAAGTGGTCAAGCTGTCTCGCGCGGGGCAGGCGCAACTGGCCGACCTTATGGAGCAGTTCCGCGTGCAAGTGCAGGCCCTGGCAGACCGTGACGCCGAAGGCGCTGCACAGGCGCGCGAATGGGTGGGCGTGTTAAGCGTGATGCGGCGGCTTGATCTGTCTCCAATGCTGGAAGCGCAGGACGAGCTGGCCGGATAAGGCTGGCAAATGTCGCACTCCCGCAACCGTCACCCCGGCGTAGGCCGGGGTCCATTTCTCCGAACACACGGTCGCCTGACTGGCACAATGGATGCTGAACCAAGTTCAGCATGACGGGATTTTTCTACGCATAATAACATCAAATTCAGCTTGAGACCTGAATAAACGCAATTTCGTTGACTTAACTCCCACACTTTCTGACACTGCGCGCACACGACCTGCGGTTGCAGGCAGAAAGAAAGGGAGAGAGCATGGAAGCCAATTTTCCGGCAGGGGCCACGATCGTATTCGGCGGCAGCGGCGGCATCGGGCGCGGCGTGGCGCTGGAATTTGCGCGCGAGGGCAGCGATGTGGCGGTGGTTTATCGTTCAAAGCCCGATGTGGCCGAAGCCGTGGCGGCGCAGGCGCGTGATGCGGGGCGCAAGGCCTCGATCCATCAGGCCGATGTGCGTGATCGCGCGCAAGTGGCCGCTGCCTTTGCCGATGCGGTGGCCACCCATGGCCGCATTCACACCGTCGTCTGGGCTGCAGGGCCGGTGGTGCCGCAAGTGCTGATCGCCGACTGGACCGAGGCCATGTTCCGCGATTCGATGGAGATCGAAGCGTTCGGCTTCAACAACGCCGTCCACACCGCTTTGCCGCACATGCGCGAGAGCGGCGGGGGCAGCTTCGTCCATCTGGGATCGGCAGGGCATGACTGGTGGCCCAAGCTCGATGGGCTTTCTGTGGTGCCCAAGGCTTGCAACGAGGCGCTGATCAAGGGCATCGCCAAGGAAGAAGGCTTCCACGAAATCCGCGCCAATTCGATCCTTGTCGGCGTGATCGATGCCGGGCAGTTCAAGATCGGGCAGGAAGCGGGCACGTTCACCCCTGAATGGGAAGCTGCGGTCAAATCCATGTTGCCGCTGAAGCGCTGGGGCACGCCGCAGGACATCGGGCAGGCGGCGGTCTATTTCGCATCGCGCCGGGGCAATTACGTGACCGGGCAGACCATTTCGGTCGGCGGGGGCTTTGGTGTTTGAGCATCGCGCCTTGGCACCGCATGCGATAGACGGGGACGAGCTGGCGACGCGCGAAGCGCTGCGCCACCTCGCCACCGCCTATGGCCATGCGATTGACCGCCGCGATTGGGCGCTGTTGCGCACGCTCTATCACGATGATGGCGTGGACGATCATACGCCCTATTATTGCGGCCCGGTCGATGGTTACATCGCCTGGCTGCCCACGATGATGGCCAACTGGCGCGCCACCATGCACACTGCGCTGTCATGCCTCTTCGCTATTGATGGCGATCACGCGCAGGGCGAGATTACCGCGCGGGCATGGCATTTAACGCTGGATGGCGCGCGCCAGTTTGTCGCCTGGGGCCGCTATGCCGATCACTATGCGCGCCGCGATGGGGTGTGGCGGTTCGCCCGCCGCTCGTTCATCCTTGATTTCGCCGAGGATCTGCCCGTGGCCAGCGGCGATGATTTTGGCAGCGAAGGTGTTGGCACCGGGCGCGCCGGGGCCGATGATCCGGTCTATGCGCGGCTTTCCCTGTTCAAACGGAGCTGATCAAGCCGCTGCAAGGTTCGCCTTGTCCCGCTCAAGCGCAGACACCGCTCGCCACGCCGCCCACACGCCGATGTAGCCCGTGGGGATCGCCACGCTGAGACCAATGCGCAGGCCATGCGGTCCGGCCCCGGCAATCCAGTCGCTCAATTGGCCCGCAATCACCGGCCCCAGCACCGTGGCAAACATGCTGGAAATCAGCAGCACGAGCGCAGTGCCGGTGGCGCGATGGGCGTTGGGCAGCAGGTATTGCAGCCCCGCCAGCACGCCGACCGACCAGCCCCCGCCCATCAGCCCCGATGGCAGCGCAAACAGCCGCGCCATCGTCAGGCTTTCGCTCCAGGTCACGATCAGGATCATCGTCGTCGCCCCGAACAGGGCGAGGGCCGTGAGGCGCAATTGCATCGTCGCGTCATTCTTGCCCAGCTTGTCGGTCAGGAAGCCAAAGCCCAGCACGCCCAGCAACCCCGGCAGGCCGAACGACAGCGCAAAGGTCGTCCCGGCGGCTTGCGTGGAAAGGCCATAAGCGCGTTCAAACAGCGCAGGCCCCCACATGCCAAAGGTTACGCCCGAAAGCGAACCCAGCGCCATGACCGTGGCCAGATAGCGCACCGAAGGCGTGCCGATCAGCAGCTTCATCGTCGATCCCAGAGGCAGCACCGGCGCGGCATGCGCCACCGGATCACGGGCCGGTTCGCGCACTATCAGCCACGTGGCAAGTGCTACAACCAAGCCTACCACGCCCAGCACGTGGAAGGCGGTTTGCCAGTCGCTGACCGCGGCAATGGCGGGGCCGCCCGCCAATCCGCTCATCTGGCCGATGTAGATTGCCGTGCCCAGCAGCGCAAAGGCGCGGCCCCGCTCGGCAATTGGGAAATAGGCGGCGATCAGCGCGGCGGCGGGTGCCTGATAGGCGGCCTCGCCAATGCCCACGCCCACGCGGGCCAGCGCCAGCATTGCCGGGCTGGTCGCCATGCCTGAAAGCAGCGTGAAAAAGCTCCAGAATCCGCAGCCTCCGGCAATGATCAGCACCCGCGATTTGCGGTCTGCCAGCCGTGCAATGGGCAGCGTGAACACGGTATAGAGCAACGCGAAAGCTGGCCCCATCAGCAGGCCCATCACCGTGTCGCTGATGGCGAAATGCGCCTTGATCGGTTGGGCAAGGCCGGGGATCAGAAAGCGGTCGGCGTAGTTTAGGATGGCCACCAGCACGATTAGCAGCAGCGCCAGCCAGCGGTTGGTCAGCGGGCGTCCGGCGGCGGTCATGGTCGCTGCGGGGATGGGCGCAGCAATTGCACCACTGCTGCCAACGGCATTGGTCATCAGGTCTCTCCCGCAGCGCCTTATATGCGTATTATTTTCCATCTTATACTCCGCAAATAACGTAAGGTAAACGTAGAATTTGCGCGGGTGTGGTGATTGCGGTGTGATCACGCTATGCGTATGGCTATGCGCTAAACACAACGACTCGCTTGGGAGAGCACAATGGCATTATCGCTGGAAGACCTCGCCGCTCGCATCACCGCGCTGGAAGACAAGGAAGCCATCCGCGCGTTGAAGGCGCGGTATCTGCGCGCCTGCGATCTGAAGCAGCCCGATGTGGTGCGTGATTGCTTTGCCCCGGGCGATATCCGCATCGCCTATCAGAACTTCCCCGAATTCACCGATCGGGAGGGATTTGTTGAAATCTATCGCCAGATGGGTTGCCAGCCCGGCGTTTATGATATCCATCACGCCACCAACGCCGAGATCGAACTGACCGGTCCGGACAGCGCCACCGGCAAATGGGCGCTCAATTTCCGCACGATCCTTACAGGGCCCCGCCAGATCGTGCGCCTCGCAGTGGAATATGAAGACGTCTACGCCAAGCGCGATGGCCGCTGGTGGATCGTCGAAACGGTCAGCTATGTTACCTCGATGCTGACCGAACAGGTGAGTGAAGATGGCAGCGTGACGGTCGTGGCTCTGGCTGAAGCGCCTGCTGCTGAGTGACCGTTGCGTATCGGAAATCGGGATCGTCCCGCTTCCATAAGCAACTCTCGAATTCGTCATGCTGAACTTGGTTCAGCATCCATTTTGCCGATTGAGCGGCAGTTTGCGATGAGAAATGGACCCCGGCCTTCGCCGGGGTGACGCTGATATTGGGGGGTCGATTAAGCAACCACCGCCAGCATCGGTGCCTGCTGCATCCCGCGCACCACCCGTCCGGGGCGCTGGTCCGTCGGCTGATCGCCGCGCCGGATCACCTGCCCGCTAACCACCGTGGCAACATAGCCGCTGGCCGTCTGGTCCAACCGCCGGCCGCCGCCGGGCAGATCGTGCCGGATCACGGGCGCGTGCAGCTGCAGCGCGGCCAGATCGATCACGTTGACATCGGCCTTGTATCCCACACGCAGCAGCCCCCGATCCATCAGCCCCACCACGCGCGCGGGCTTGGCCGACAGCATGTGCACCACTTCGGCCACGGAAAGACGCTCACCCGCCCGGTCACGCACCCACCATGTCAGCATGAAGGTGGGGTAGCTGGCATCGCAGATCGCCGCATAGTGCGCACCGCCATCGCCAAGGCCGATCACCGTATCGGCACGGCGCACCAGCGGGATCAGCGCATCGAGCCGCGCTTGGTGGAAATTGCCCAGCGTGTTCAGGATCATGCCCGTGCCACCGTTTTCCATCAGCACGTCATAGGCCACCTCTTCCGGGCTGCGGCCTTGCGCGCGGGCCAGTGCACCGATGCTGTTATCAGCATCGGGTTCATACTGCGGCGGATCGCCAAACGGGAACATCCAGTCCCAGTTGCGCGTCAGCATGGCCAGCGGATGGCCCGGTTGCGGCATTTCGGCCAATAGGCGCGCGCGCATGGCCGGATCGCGCAATTGCACCACCTGTTCCTCCAGCGGCAGGTCTACCAGCGGCTGATACG
>JBEQBV010000263.1:0-5284 GCA_041639635.1 Novosphingobium sp. | reverse complement strand
CGGTTTTCCAAGTCGAGGTTGGCAGATGTTGTAATTTCCTGGATCTCCCCACCCCGCTCGTCCTGAGCCTGTCGAAGGACGCTGGCACTACCCATACCCGAACGCCCCATTGCGCCCCCGCCCCCAACCGGGCACACCTCACTGCGATGATCCTCCGCACACTACTCCCCCTCGTCGCCGCCCTAACCCTCGCCGCCTGCGCCACCCAGCCAGCAAGCGTATCCAGCACACCCAAACCCAAACCCCTCTGGGCCTTCCAGCAAAGCGACCTCCCGCCAGACCCCGCCTTCCGCTATGGCCAACTCCCCAACGGCATGCGCTTCATCATCCGGCGCAACGCCACGCCTGCAGGCACCGCGCAAGTGCGCATGGACATCGCCACCGGCTCACTGGACGAGCGCGAGAGCGAGCGCGGGTTTGCCCATTATGTCGAGCACATGGCCTTCAACGGCTCCACCCACGTGCCCGAAGGCGAGATGATCAAGCTGCTCGAACGCAACGGCCTGTCGTTCGGTGCCGATACCAACGCGCAGACCTCGTTCGAACAGACGCTCTACATGCTCGATCTGCCCCGCGCCGATCCCAAGCTGCTCGATACCGCGCTGATGCTGATGCGCGAAACCGCCAGCGAACTGACCTTCGATCCCGAATCCGTCGCCCGCGAACGCGGCGTGGTCCTGTCGGAACTGCGCGATGGGCAAGGCTGGCAGCGCACCAATCTGGAGGACCAGCTCGCCTTCTTCTATCCGCAGGCCACCTACCCCAAACGCCTGCCCATCGGCACCACCGAAGCGCTCAACGCCGCCACCGCAGATACGCTCAAAGCCTTCTGGGCGCGTGAGTACGTGCCATCGAAAACCACCATGGTCATCGTCGGCGATTTCGATCCTGATGTGGTCGAAACCGCCATCCGCACCCGCTTTGCCGATTGGCAGCCAAAGCCCGAAGCCCCGCGCCCCGATGAAGGCAAAGTCGACCCGAAGCAGAAGGCCAAAGTCGATATCCACATCGACCCGTCGCTGTCCGAACGCGTCACCGCATCGCGCCACGGACCGTGGAAGGACGAGCCGGACACCATCGCCAACCGCCGCACCGCGCTGCTGCGCCAGATTGGCTATGGCGTGGTCAACCGCCGGTTTCAGCGCATGAGCCGGACCATCGATCCGCCGTTCCGCGGCGCAGGCTTTGGCACCAGCGAGGTGTTCAAGATCGGCCAGACCACCAACCTGATCGTCGATACCACCGATGGCGGCTGGCAGCGCGGGTTCGCCGCCGCCGCCGGGGCCTATGCCCGCGCGCTGAAGGGCAGCTTCACCCAAGGCGAGATCGACGAGCAGGTCGCCAACATCCGCACCGCGCTGGAAAACGCCGCCGCCGGGGCCGACACCCGCCCGCACAGCGCGCTCACCAACGCGGCCCTTGCGCTGGTCCGCGATGAACAGGTTCCCACCACGCCGCAATCGGGCCTTGATCGCTTCAACCAGTTTGCGCCCACGATCACGCCCGCCACCGTCATGGCCGCGCTAAAGGCCGAAGCGATTCCGCTCAAAGACCCGCTGATCCGCTTTCAGGGCCGCACCGCGCCCAAGGGCGGCGAAAAAGCGCTGCGCCAGACGTTCAGCAAGGCTACACGCGCCAAGGCCCCGGCAGGCGAAGTGCCTGCGCCCATACCCTTTGCCTATACCGATTTCGGCCCGGCTGGCACGGTCGTGTCAGACACCACCGAGCCGCTCTACGGCATCCGCCAGATCCGCTTTGCCAACAACGTGCGGCTGAACCTCAAACGCACCGATCTTGCCAAGGATCGCATCCAGCTCAGCCTCAATCTTGATGGCGGCGAAATGCTCGACAGCAAGGCCGAGCCGCTGAACACGGAAATGACCGCTGTCCTCGCCCGGGGCGGACTTGCCAAGCATAGCGAGGACGATCTGCAAACCCTGCTGGCCGGGCGCTCGGTATCCCTCGGCCTTGGCACATCGGGCGATGTGTTCGATACCAGCGTCACCACCACCCCGCGCGATCTGGCGCTGCAGTTGCAGGTGTGGACCGCGCTTCTGATGGACCCCGGCTACCGCCCCGAAGGCGAAGTCCTTTACCAGCAGAACATCGCCAATTTCTTCGCCCGCCTGCGCTCTTCCCCCAGCGCGGCGCTGGCCAACAGCATCGGCGGCGTGCTGTCAGACGATGACCCGCGCTTTACGCTGCAGCCGCAACCGGCCTACAGCGCGCTGACATATGCCACCTTGCGCAAGGCCATCACCAGCCGCCTTGCGCGCGGAGCCATCGAAATCGCCGTGGTTGGCGACATCGACGAAGCCGCGACCATCGATGCCGTCGCCCGCACGTTCGGCGCGCTCCCGCCGCGTGAAGCAGATTTCCGCCCCTACACCGCCGAGCGCCAGCGCGCCTTCACGGCCAAACGCGCCCCGCGCATCGTGCGCCATACGGGCGAGGCCAACCAGTCGATCATCCGCATGGTCTGGCCCACCCGCGATGACCGCGATGCCGACGAGGCAATGGCTTTTGCCGTGCTGGCTGAAGTCACCGGCATCGAAGTGCTCGATACGGTGCGCGAAAAGCTGGGCAAAGCCTATAGCCCCGGCGCCTCCAGCAGCCTCAGCCGCGTGTGGACCGGCTATGGCACTTTCACCATCAATGCCTCGGTCGATCTGGCAGACCTTGCCGCCACCCGCACCGCCCTGCGCGAAACGATGCGCGCGCTGGCCGCCGCCCCGGTCGATCCCGACGTGCTCCAACGCGCCCGCGCCCCGATGCTCGAACGCATCGACAACGCGCTGAAAACCAACAGCGGCTGGATGGCGCTGGCTGAACGCGCCCAGACCCAGCCCGACCGCCTGCAACGCGCCCAAACCGCCCGCGCGCGGCTGGAAAAGCTCACCGCCTCCGATCTCCAAACACTGGCGCGCCGCTACCTTGTGCCAGAACAAGCGGTGGAACTGCTGGTGCTGCCAGAAGGCGCAGCGGTGCAAGATGGTTCGACAGGCTCACCATGAGCGGAGAAAACCAAAACCCGCTCATCCTGAGCTTGTCGAAGGATCACCCCACCCGCAACCCCGCCAAAACCAACCCCGCATGGCATTCCGCCAGCCAGTCCAGATCCACAACCTCAGCCCCCACAGGCTCAAACACACCGCGCCACAGCGCCGCATGAACGATCCCGCCCATCACGCTGTGCGCTGCCATTTTCGGATCAGGACAGGCAAATTCCCCGCGTTCCACACCATGGATGATCAGTCGCTCCACCGCGCCCAGCACGCAGATGGTTGCCGTCTCGTGATAGAACCGGGCGAGTTCGGGGAAGTTGCGCCCCTCCCCCACAATCAGGCGCGGCAGGAATGCGGTGTCGGGGCTGGCCAGCCGCTTCATCGCGTTCTTCACAAACGCGCGCAGCAGCGCCGGTGCTGGAAGTGCGCCATAATCGCTGGGCAGCAGTGCAGGCATGATCTCGGTAATCACTTCCGATACCAGCGCCCGGAACAGCGCTTCCTTGCTTTCAAACGCCAGATAGAGCGCGGCGCGGCTGATCCCCACCCGCTTGCCCACATCTTCCATGCGCGCTGCGGCAAAGCCGCGTTCGGAAAATTCCTCGCGCGCGGCGGCAAGGATTCGGTCGCGGCGGTCCGGGGGCGTTACACGTGGCATAGCGCCACAATAACTGACGCTTGCGTCATGTAAAGCTCGGAGCAGCAAAGCTTGGAAAAGGCGGTGGCAGGTGGTCCCGATGCCGCGTGGGGTGCGTTCGTGGAGAGACCAACCTGCCACCGGAAGGACTTTCATCCCGTCCTTGGGGTATACAGACGATACCCCTTCACTGGCCGGGAAGCGCTATCGTTTTCCTACTTACGCAAAGGTTGCTATGGTGCGCAGCGTGTCCACACCAGCCCCCCTCTGGCAGCACCCTTGGCCAAGCATCTCCGCGCCTTGCTCTGGCTCGGAGCGGGGCCATCACGTGTTGGAAAAATCCAAAGCGGCAGGGGCATGAATTACACTCTCTGAACTGTGTAAACAGTGTAAACCTCTTCAGGAAACTCCCGCCCTTCCTGAACAGATTGCGCCACACGCGGGGTTGCTCTTCGGCCTTGCAGGTTGCATAGGCCGCGCGAAGAATCTCCCGTGTTGCTTACGTCCGAAAGGCCCCGTCGATGAAAGTCCGCGTCCTGGTAACTCTCAAGAACGGCGTGCTCGATCCGCAGGGCCGCGCCATTCACCACGCGCTCGAAGGCTTGGGCTTTGCTGGCGTCAACGATGTGCGCGCAGGCCGCGTGATCGAACTCGATGTGGCCGATGGCACCTCGGACGAAGCGCTTGATGACATGTGCCGCAAGCTGCTGGCCAATATGGTGATCGAAAACTACCGCATTGAAAAGGCGGCCTGAGGAAGGAACCGGTCCCATGGCATTCACCTCTGCCGTCATCACCTTCCCCGGCTCGAACTGCGACCGCGATATGGCGGTGGCTATCGAACAGGTCTGCGGCGGCACCGTCCACCGCGTGTGGCACGGCGATGCCGATCTGCCGCAGAACTTGGATTTCATCGCGCTGCCCGGCGGCTTTTCCTACGGCGATTACCTGCGT
The DNA here is from genome assembly GCA_041639635.1 of Novosphingobium sp. Classification (GTDB taxonomy): domain Bacteria; phylum Pseudomonadota; class Alphaproteobacteria; order Sphingomonadales; family Sphingomonadaceae; genus Novosphingobium. The sequence continues at coordinate 688 of JBEQBV010000263.1, read as the reverse complement.
TCCGGCGCCATGGCTGCCCGGTCACCCGTGATGCAGGCGGTGGTCCGTGCGGCAGAGCGCGGCGTGGCGGTGCTTGGCGTGTGCAATGGCTTTCAGGTGCTGACCGAAGCCGGCCTGCTGCCCGGCGCGCTGATGCGCAATGCGGGCATCCGCTTCGTGTGCCGTGATGTGGCACTCACAGTAGAAAACGCCCAGTCGCTGTTCACCGCAGGCTATGAAGCGGGGCAGCAGATCACGATCCCAGTCGCGCATCACGACGGCAATTTCTTTGCCGACGATGCCACGCTTGACCGGATCGAAAGCGAAGGCCGCGTCGCCTTTCGCTATGCCGAAGCCGTCAATGGTTCGGCTCGCAACATCGCGGGCGTGCTGAACGATCGCGGCAATGTGCTGGGCATGATGCCCCACCCTGAACGCATGATCGAAGCGGCGCACGGTGGGTCAGACGGACGTGCCCTGTTCGAAAGCGTCGTGCGCGGGCTGGTCAACGCCTGAAAACGGCGTTTCAGCCGGCCTTGCGCTGGCGGTAATTGGCCTTGGCGAACAGGCTCAACGCATCGATCGAATTCATCGGACGGCCAAAGTAATAGCCTTGGATCTTCTTGCAGCCGATCCGGCGGATCACTTCAAGTTCCAGTTCGGTTTCAACGCCTTCCGCGGTCGTCGACATCTCTAGACTATCAGCCAT
>JBEQBV010000262.1:0-5362 GCA_041639635.1 Novosphingobium sp. | reverse complement strand
CGAGATCGCATTTTCGCAGCTTTCCAGTGCCTGCAGGATTGTGCCGCGATAGGCTGCAAGCGCCTCATCAGCGATGGCGCGGCTACGCGCGACGGCAGCCTTTTGCGCGCCTCCTGCAAACAGCGATTGCGCGATCCGCCCAACGGTTTGTGCGATGACTGCATCGAACAGCCCGGCGGGACTTGGCGCGACAGTAGACAGTGTCGCGCCTAGCGAGAGCTGCGGAAGCAGTGCAGCGCGCGCTGCGCCGATGCGTTCGCCCGCTGCCAGCAACCGGTTCTCGGCAGCGCGCACATCAGGCCGCTGGCGTACGACATCGGCCGGGATGCCAAGGCCTGTTGGCGCGGCAAAGACAGGGATTGCGGCGGGCTTGTTCAGCAGCGGATCGAGCGCCACGGATGTGACGCCGGTGAGCACGGCAAGCCGATTGCGCAACTGGTTACGATCGTTGCGCAGTTGCGGCTCCAGCGCCTGCACCTGCAGCAGTTGCAGCCGCGCCTGCTGGCGATCGGTTTCCACGCTGATGCCCAGTTGATAGCGCTTCTCGACCATGTCGAGAATGTCCTGCTGGCGCTGCATCGACAGGGCGACGAATCCCAGCCGGGCTTCCACCGCGCGCAGGGTTACATAAGTGCGGATCACTTCAAGCCGGACGACGCGCTGCAGGTTTTCCGCATCGAACCCTGCAGCGGAAAGGTCGGCGCGGGCCGCAGCCGTGTCTCTGCGCAACCGCCCGAACAGGTCAGGGTCCCAGCCAAGATCGATTTGCGCCGAAACCGTGTTGCCATCGCGGAAGGCAGGGCCATGCAGCGTATCATCGCGCGATGCGCTGATCCCGGCATCCACGCGCGGCAATTGCGCCGCACGCGCCGCACCGCGAAGAGCTCGCGCTTGCGCCAGACGGGCTGCGCCGATCAGGATATCGTTGTTGGCAGTAGCTGCACGCGCCAGCAAGCTGTCGAGCGCCGGATCGCTTGCGCTTTGCCACCACGCTGCCTGCGCAGAGGCCGTGCCGCCCGACAGCGCGGCGAGTTCCTGCTCTGGATCGTCGAAGCTTGCAGGCAGCGTCTCAAGATAGGCGATGCGCGGCGCGCGGTGCGGATCGTCGGCATGGTTGCAGCCCGCAACCAGGACCATCAGACCGAGCAAGGCGCTGCGGCAATGGCAGGCAGGAGGAGTCATGCGCGCAGCTTGAGCCGGCTGATCGCCCCGCGTGGGTCGGTCGGGCGGCCATCCGGGCGGGGCTGCACCCGATCCACAATCACGCCATCGCGCATTTCCACCACGCGGCGGGCCGAAGCGATGGTCTCGGGCCGGTGCGCCACCATGATCCGGGTGATGTCCAGCGCCGCCAGATTGGCGTTGACCTCGGCCTCCTTGGCCTGATCGAGATTGGCGGTGCCTTCATCCAGAATCAGGATGCGCGGGCGGTGATAGAGCGCGCGCGCCAGAAACAGGCGTTGCTTCTGGCCGCCCGAGAATGATGCGCCCATTTCGCCCACCAGCGTTTCGTACCCCATCGCAAAGCCCACGATCTCGTCATGCACGCAGGCCTGCTGGGCGCAGGCGATGACCCAGTCCAGATCCATGTCGGGATCGAAAAAGGCAATGTTTTCAGCCACGCTTCCGGCATAGAGCACATCGTCCTGCATCACCGTGGCAAACAGCTTGCGGAAATTGTCGATGCCCACGCGGCTCAAGGGTTCACCATCGATCAGGATCTGGCCCGATGTGGGCTGGTAAAGCCCCATGATCAGCTTGAGCAACGTCGATTTTCCGCCGCCCGAAGGCCCGGTAATGGCCAGCGATTCGCCCGGCGCGATCTTCAGGTTCACTCCGCAGATCGTTTCGGGATCATCACGGCCATAGGAAAAGCGCAGATCGCGCAGTTCGATCGCGCCCTTGAGCGGCGCGCGCCCGGTGCGCCCGCCGCTGCCGCGCGTGTCCTCGGGCTTTTCCAGCGCGATATCGGCCAGCCGATCAACGTGCATGTCGAGCATGCGGAAATCGAACACCATGTCGACAAAGCGCAGGCCCGCATCGAGGAACTGGCTCTTGTAGGCCTGATAGGCAAAGACCATCCCGGCGGTGAACGTACCGCCGATGACCATGCTGACGGCAAGATAGACAAACAGCACCGTCTCCAGCCGCAGCAGCGTTTCGCCTGCCACATCGACCCAGGCCGAGGTGCGGCCCATGCGGATGCCGGCGTTGACTGTATCGGCATGCTTGTTCTGCCACAACGTCATCCGCTCGCCCGTGCGCCCGAACAGCTTGATCGTGTTCATCCCGCGCACGGTTTCGATCATCGTGCTGGTTTCATCGGCCTTGGCGGCGATGAAATCGGTCTGCGCGTTCTGCAAGCGGCGGAACGTGACAAGCCGGTAGACGACGAACACCGCCAGAGTGGCCACTGCAACCAGCGTCAGCACCGGCGAATAATAGAACATGATGGCAAAGGTGATCAGCGCCATGATCGCATCGATAGCGCTGGAAACCAGCCCCTTGCTGATCAGGTCGTTGATCGGTTCGGTCGATTCGAAGCGTGAGATGACATCGCCGGTATTGCGCCGCTCGAAATAGCCGACCGGCAGGCGGAGCAGGTGGCGGAACAGGTCGGTGACCATGGTGAAGCCCACTGCGCTCGACACCTTGAGCAGGATCATCTCGCGCAGGCCGCGCGTGGCAAAGCCGACCAGTTCGAGCGCAGCAAAGCCCAGCGCCAGCGCGGCCAGAAACGCCGTGTCGAACGCGGGGACGGCCTTGTCTATCGCCAGTTGCAGGAAGAACGGCGCGGCAAACGCGATCAGTTGCAGCAGCAGCGAAAGCCCCACGGCCTGCCCCAGCGCGCTGCGAAAACCGCCGATGTTGATGCCCAGTTGCGAAAGGCGCAGCCGTACCGGCTTGCCAACTTTCTGCAAGGCCTGTGTGGGATAGAGTTCAAGGACGACACCGGTCCAATGGCGCGAAAGTTCCGCCTCGCCCAGTTCCATCACGCCGCGCGCGGGATCGTGGATCACATAGCGCCGCCCCGAAAGGCCGCGACGGATCGATTTCAGCACCACGAAGTGATTGAGATCCCAGTGCAGCACCGCAGGCAGGCGGACTTCGGGCAGTTCCTCGATCTCGCCGCGCAAGGGGCGGCTGTGTAGGCCCATTTCGTCCGAGACGGCCATCAGCTGGGCCAAGGTCATCCCGCGCAGCGAAATGGGGAAACGCTGGCGCAGCTTCGACAGGCTGGTGCGCTGGCCATGATAGCCCGCGATCATCGCAAGGCAGGCAAGGCCGCATTCAGCCGCTTCGGACTGCCGCACCAGCGGCAAGGTGGCGCGCCCGGTGAAGTTCAGCAGGTTCAGGCCTGTGCCGAAAGCGGCGGCGGCCTTGGCCATTTTCGGCCCGCTCACGACAGCCTGTTCCTGATCGCGTTGACCGGTTCAAGCAACCACTGCAGGAAGCTTTGCCGTTCAAGAATGATGTTGGCTTTCAGCGTCATGCCCGGATGTACCGGGTAGGCCTGGCCGAACGCGGTAACCGTCTGATCATTCAGGCGGATGCGCACGCGATAGCTTGGCGCATCAAGCTTTACCGGCGCGGTAACGTCCTGCGGCACGATCACGCTGCGGGAAATGTCGGTGATCGTGCCGGCAAAGGTGCCATATTGTTCATAGGGAAAGGCATCGAACATCAGCCGCACGTCCTGCCCCACACGGGCAAAGCCGATGGCGCGCGTGGGCGCATAGATTTCCGCTTCGAGCCGCGCGTTGCTGCCCAGCACCTGCAGCACCGGCTGTTGTGCGCCCAGCGATTGCCCCGCCCTGGCGTTAACAACGCTGACCACGCCATCGAAGGGCGCGGTCAGGACCAGCGAACTGCCCTGCGCGATCGCCTGCCGCTGCTTTTCGATCTCGATCCCGCTGGCGCGCAGATCGGCCAGGCGCTGATCCAGCCGGATCGGCAGAAGGCGCACCTCAGCCTCGGCATCAAGCATCTGGGCATTGAGCGCCGACTGTTCCGAAAGCAACTGCTGCAACTGCGCCTTCTCGGCCAGAAAAGCGCGGCGCTGGCCTTCAAAGTCGATGCGGTTGATCGCCCGTTCGCGCTCGGCCTTGATCATGATGTCAAAGCTGCGCTGGGCCGATGTCACCCGTTCGCGCTGGATGTCGATCTGCCGGTCGATGGTCGCCATGCGCGTGGTCATGGCCTGCAAGGAGCTTTTCAGCCGGGCCGCATCCTCGCGCATGGTCGCGCGCGCCAGTTCTGCCTGCGCAGTCACATCGCTGGCTTGCCGGGCAAGGATGTCCAGCGATTGTCCCGCAGGATCGGCGCTGGCGGTATTGGCCGCCTGCAATCGCAATGTGGCCAACTTTTGCCCGGCCTGCACCTGTTCGCCTTCGCGCACGTCGATCGATGTGAGCATACCCGGCTGCAGCGCCGCGACCGAGGCCATTGGCCCGTTCGGCACGATCCAGCCCTCAACCAGTTGCGTGCGGGCATAGTGGCCCGTCATCAGCCAGACCGAAAGGACCAGCGCCGCAAACAGCAGAACCAGCGTAATCGGCAGCGTATGCCCCGAATACAGCGGCACCGTGCGGCCAAATCGCTGCAGTCGCTTGGATTCCAGTACTTCGGGCCTGAACAGGGTCATGCGCAATCCGGTATGAGGCCCGAACAATCGCGCCCCCAATGGTGATCCCGCAGCGCTAAACCGTCATCCCTAATTCCACGTTAAGCACGTTGCGCCGCAATTTCAGGCACCCAGATTTCAGGCACGATGCTTCAGGCACGAAAAAGGGGCCCGGTCAGCTGACCGCGCCCCTTCTTGGCTGATTGTGGCCGAAGCCGCGTGATCAGCAGCCCTTGCGGGGCTTCGGTGCGCAAACCTTGGGTGCAGGTGCGCAGACCTTCGGCGCAGGAGCGCAGTGGGACTTCTTGCCGAACAGCCAGCCCAGCAGACGGAAGGTGCCGCCCGAAACTTCCGAAACTTCATTCTTTTCAAGAACGCGCATGATAGCCTCCATTAACCTTTATTGGTAATCAGTACTGCCATGCAGCCTGATAAACACCTTGTAAATTTGACCTCCGATTCGAAAAAGCCAGTTGTTTGGTTAACAAAATCCCTGTTTGAGACATCAATTGGCCAATTTATTAACAAACATATTGGCCATGACGGTCCAGATTTGCGTTTATTATGTTTGTAACGTTGTGTTTCTGGGTTTGTTACTTGAACTCGCAATGATCGGATAAATCAGGACACTGCTGGTCCCTGATAGCAGCGTTCGGCACTGACGCATTCGATCGTCCTTTGCCGATATTGCGCTTGCGCCGCAAAAATCGTCGCGCCACTCTGTGGTGATGGGGGTGG
>JBEQBV010000261.1:0-5370 GCA_041639635.1 Novosphingobium sp. | reverse complement strand
CCACCCAGCACCTTGATGCACTGGACGCGCTTTGCGCCGCTGTTGTCCGCCACGTCGAGATTGGATTGCATCTGGATCATTGATCCGGTTCCTTCTCACTGGCTTGCCGGAACCAGTCCGGCAGTTCCAAAAATCAAGTCGGGGTCCGCTATACGACTTGCGCCGCAAAGCAACCCCAAACTGCTCAGACGTCCGCTTCGACAGCGGTGCCCTTGCTGGCTGTGACGCGGTCGATGACCTTCCACGTCTTCAGCTTCGAAATCGGCGCTGTCTCTTCGATGCGCACGGTTTCGCCAGCCTTGAAGGCATTCGCCTCGTCATGGGCGTGATACTTCTTCGAGCGGCGGATGATCTTCCCGTACAAAGGGTGCTTCACCTTACGCTCGACCTTCACGACCACGGTCTTGTCGGTCTTGTCCGACACCACGGTGCCGATCAGAATACGCTTGGGCATACTTTCGTCCTTACGCCTGGGCCGACTGAGAACGCTCAGTCTGCAGCGTCTTGATGCGCGCGATGTCGCGACGGACTTCCTTGATGCGCGCGGGGCGCTCAAGCTGGTTCGTCGCGCCTTGGAAACGCAGGTTGAACTGCTCGCGCTTCAATTCGGCGAGGTCAGCGGAAAGCTGGTCATCGCTCTTGGCGCGAAAGTCTTCGATCTTGGCCATCATTCGGTTCCCAATCACTCGCCACCAAGGTGCGAAGTATCACCCAGGCGGGCGACGACCTTCGTCTTGATCGGCAGCTTCATTGCGGCGCGGCTGAAAGCCTCGGCCGCCAGCGGACCGGGAACGCCATCGAGTTCAAACAGGATGCGACCCGGCTTTACGCGGGCTGCCCAATATTCGATCGAACCCTTGCCCTTGCCCTGACGGACTTCAGCAGGCTTCTTCGAAACCGGCACATCGGGGAACACGCGGATCCACAGGCGGCCTTGACGGCGAATGTGGCGCGTGATCGCACGGCGGGCCGCTTCGATCTGGCGGGCGGTTACGCGCTCCGGTTCCAGGGCCTTGAGGCCGTAGGAGCCGAAGTTCAGGTCCGTGCCACCTTTGGCCAGGCCGTGGATACGGCCCTTGAAGGTCTTGCGGAACTTGGTCTTCTTCGGTTGCAGCATGGTGCTTCTCTAACCTCGAGGATCAACGAGCCGGACGGACGCCGGAAGTCTGTGCTTCCATCATCAGTCGGTCCTGCGCCATCGGATCGTGACCCAGGATCTCACCCTTGAAGATCCAGGTCTTGATGCCGATGATGCCATAGGCGGTGAGGGCTTCGGCTTCGGCGTAATCGATGTTGGCGCGAAGCGTATGCGCAGGCACGCGGCCTTCGCGATACGATTCAACGCGGGCGATTTCCGCCCCGCCAAGACGACCGCCGCAGGTGATCTTGATGCCTTCGGCACCAAGCCGCATGGCCGACTGCATCGCGCGCTTCATCGCACGGCGGAAAGCCACGCGGCGGATGAGCTGATCGGCAATGCCCTGCGCCACGAGCTTGGCATCGATTTCCGGCTTGCGGATTTCAACAATGTTCAGCTTCACGTCGCTGTTCGTCATCGCGGCAAGCTTGGAACGCAGCTTTTCGATGTCTGCGCCCTTCTTGCCAATGATCACGCCGGGGCGAGCAGCATAGATCGACACGCGGCACAGCTTGGCCGGGCGCTCGATCACCACCTTAGAGATCGCAGCCTGAGGTAGCGTTTCAACGACGAACTTGCGGATCGCAAGGTCTTCCTTGAGCATCTGCGCATAGTTGCGCCCTTCGGCGTACCAGCGGCTGTCCCAGGTGCGGTTGATCTGCAGGCGCAGACCGATGGGGTTTGATTTATGACCCATGATCAGGCCTCCTCAACTTCGCGGACCACGATCCGCAGCCGGCTAAACGGCTTCAGGATGCGGGTCGACTTGCCACGACCACGGGTGTGGAAGCGCTTCATCGTGATCGACTTGCCAACCGAAGCTTCCGCAACGACCAACGCATCGACATCGAGGTTGTGGTTGTTTTCCGCATTGGCAATCGCCGAAGCGAGAACCTTGCGGGCATCAACCGCCATACCCTTCTTCGAGAAGGCCAGGATATTCATCGCATCTTCGGCCTTCTGGCCGCGGATCAGCGCCGCAACCAGATTGAGCTTCTGCGCCGAACCACGGATCTGCGTGCCAACCGACAGCGCTTCCTTGTCGCCAACGCGACGGGGTGCCTTAGGCTTGCTCATCAGCGCTTGCCCTTCTTGTCAGCGGCGTGGCCGGGGAAGGTGCGCGTAGGCGCAAATTCACCAAGCTTGTGGCCGACCATCTCTTCCGAGACGGAAACCGGGATGAACTTGTGCCCGTTGTAAACGCTGAAGGTCAGCCCAACGAACTGCGGAATAATGGTCGAACGACGCGACCATGTCTTGATGGGGGCCGCGCGCGAACCTGCATCGTGAGCGGCTTCCGCCTTCTTCAGCAGATGCAGGTCGACGAAGGGGCCCTTCCAGACGGAACGTGCCATGTGGTCTTACCTCTTCTTCTTCGCGTGGCGCGAACGGATGATCATCTTGTCCGTGGACTTGTTGTGACGGGTGCGGGCGCCCTTGGTTGGCTTGCCCCACGGCGTCACAGGATGACGACCACCAGACGTACGGCCTTCACCACCACCGTGCGGGTGATCGACCGGGTTCTTGGCGACGCCGCGCGTCAGCGGACGCTTGCCCAGCCAGCGGTTACGACCGGCCTTGGCAAGATTCTGGTTGGCGTTGTCGGGGTTCGACACGGCACCAACGGTGCCCATGCAGTCACCGCGCAGATAACGCTGCTCGCCCGAGTTGAGGCGGACGATGACCATGCCGCGGTCACGACCGACGAGCTGGACATACGTGCCTGCAGACCTTGCGATCTGGCCACCCTTGCCCGGCTTCATCTCCACGTTGTGGATGATCGTGCCAACCGGCATCTGGCTCAGCAACATGGCATTGCCAGGCTTCACGTCGGTCTTTTCACCGGCAACCACCTGATCGCCAACAGCCAGACGCTGCGGGGCGATGATGTAGGTCTGCTCACCGTCTTCATACTTGATGAGGGCGATGAACGCGGTACGGTTCGGGTCATATTCCAGACGCTCGACCGTGGCCGGCATGTCCCACTTGCGACGCTTGAAGTCGATAAAGCGGTACTTCTGCTTGTGGCCACCGGCGATCCCGCGCGATGTCACATGGCCCTTGTTGTTGCGGCCGCCGGTCTTCGACTTGCCTTCGGTCAGCGCCTTGACCGGCTTGCCCTTCCACAGCGACGACTTGTCGACGAGGATCAGGCCGCGCCGGGCGGGGCTGGTCGGATTGTAGCTCTTGAGTGCCATGGTCTAGCCTCAGATCCCGCTGGTGACGTCGATCGACTGGCCTGCGGCCAGGGTCACGACTGCCTTTTTGACGTCAGTGCGCTTGTAGGGCTTGCCCTTCCAGCGCTTGGTCTTGCCCTTTTGCGTCAGGGTATTCACCTTGGTGACCTTGACGTTGAACAGGGCTTCAACCGCTGCCTTGATCTCCGGCTTGGTGGCCTTTTCGGCAACCTTAAAGACCACGGCGTTATTTTCGCTCAGCAGCGTTGCCTTTTCGGTGATGTGGGGAGCCACAATCACGTCATAGTGCCGCGTGTCGATCGCTTCCTTAGCCATTGAAGCGCGCCTCCAGCTTTTCGACAGCAGAGCGCGTCAGCACCAGCGTGTCATGCTTCAGGATGTCGTAAACGTTCGCGCCGATTGCAGGCAGGACGTTCACGCCGATGATGTTGCGCGCGGCCTTGGCGAAGTTGTCATTCACCGCATCGCCGTCAATCACCAGAACCTTGCGGCCCCAGTTGGCCTTGCCGAGTTCTGCCACAAGAGCCTTGGTCTTGGCTTCGATGTCGAGGTTGTCGACAACAACCAGACCGGACTTGGCCTTGCTCGAAAGCGCCATCTTCAGACCGAGCGCACGAACCTTCTTGTTCAGCGAGGGGTTAAAGTCACGCACGCGGGGGCCATGGGCCTTGCCGCCGCCGATGAAGATCGGAGCCGCGCGGTCGCCGTGACGGGCGCCACCGCCACCCTTCTGGTTGCCGAACTTCTTGCCGGTGCGGGCAACGTCCGAACGCTCACGCGCCTTGCGGGCGGTGCCACGGCGCTTTTCAAGCTGCCAGGTCACCACGCGGTGCAGGATGTCTGCGCGCGGTTCGATGCCGAACACGTCTTCCGACAGTTCGACTTCGCCCTTGCCGGCCGAGCCGTCGAGATTGAGGATCTGAACCTTCACGACTTAGCCCTCCTGACCTTCGGTCGCTTCGACAGCCGCGACGTCTTCCGCGGGGGTGTCGGCAGCAGCCGAGTCATTGCTGTTGGCGGCCTGCTTCAGGCCTGCGGGATAGGGCGCTTCAGCGTGGCGCGAAACCTTCACGGAGTCGCGAACAAGCAGCCATGCGTTCTTCGAACCGGGAACCGAGCCCTTCACGAAGATCAACCCACGCTCATCATCCGTGCGGACGACTTCGAGGTTCTGCTGGGTGCGCTGGCGGTCGCCCATGTGGCCTGCCATCTTCTTGTTCTTGAAGACGCGGCCCGGATCCTGGCGGTTACCGGTGGAACCATGGGCACGGTGCGAGATCGAGACGCCGTGCGTTGCACGCATGCCTCCGAAGCCCCAGCGCTTCATGGCGCCGGCAAAGCCCTTGCCCTGCGTGTTGCCGGTGATGTCGACATACTGGCCGTTGACGAAGTGCGAAGCGGCGATGGTCGAGCCGACTTCGAGCAGCGCGTCTTCTGCAACGCGGAACTCGGCGACTTCCATCTTCAGCGGAACTTCTGCCTTGGCAAAATGCTCGCGCTGCGGCTTGGCAACATTCTTCTGCTTGGCTTCACCCGCACCGAGCTGAACTGCGACATAACCGTCACGTTCTTCCGTGCGAACCGAAACCACCTGGCAATTTTCTAGCGACAGGACAGTGACCGGCACGTGCCGACCATCTTCCTGGAAAAGACGGGTCATCCCCACCTTCTTCGCGATCACGCCGGTGCGCATGATCCATACTCCATAACAGAGGCATGCCGGGCCCATCCCGACATGCGTGTTCAGCCCGTATGTGAAGCGCGCCCCCGACCGGGCTGAGTGCCTCTACTAGACGCAGAGGCAATCGGGGGACGCTTGCCCGGCTATGTCCATATGGACGGCGCCGGAGGTATCCCATTGTCAACGAGGCTTTTGTTACCCCGGAAACTCTGGCCCTTCATTTTCATGAAGGTCGCGAACTGACTTGCGCCAATTCTTGTCTGTGTGCGCCCCCGCGAAAGCAGGGACCTCAGGCCGACTAATGCCAACCCCTGAAAATCGGAACTGATAACGGTCAGCCCAACCGGTTGAGG
>JBEQBV010000260.1:0-5393 GCA_041639635.1 Novosphingobium sp. | reverse complement strand
TCGGACGCACTGTCGCGCGGTTCAAAACCATCGTTCCAGGGCAGAATGTTCCGGGAATGGCCGTTTTCGTAAAGCGCCATAACAGTGCCGCGATGTTCAACCGCGCATTTGGGTCCGGGCAGGCCCACCGTGCCCCGATGTACTGATACGAAGTGATAGTTCTCCGCAAAAGCATCCATCAGGATTTTCCAGTTGCACGCGCAATCATAGCTGTATTGGTCAATCAGCACGAGATTATCGATATCGAACTGCGCCATTTGTGGCTGGAGACGACGGACATAATCGGTAAGCGGCTGCGCGTTGGTATCGGCATTGGTGAAAATCCATCCGCCCCACATTTCGCAACGGACCCGCGTTAAACCGCGCTGTGATTTATCCAGGCCTGCAAAGTCACGCTGGTCCGGCACGCCAATCAGATTGCCTGCAAAATCATAGGTCCACGCATGGTAGCCGCAGACCAGTCGCTTGCCCGGGCAAATGCCCTGTTTTTCCGTCACCAGGCAGCCGCCCCGGTGCGCACAGGTGTTGTAGAAAGCAGCAAAACCATCATCGGTTCTGACGACGACGATAGGCATGCCCGGTACGCCATCAAAAATCAGGTAGCTGCCAACTTGCGGAAACTGATCCTTATGCGCCGCATACAGCCAGCTTTTTTGCCACAGGTGCTCCAGTTCGAGCTTCTAGAATTCTGGCGAGACATAGCGCTGTGCCGGAATATCGGGGAGCGCGGGAAAGCCCTCGGGATAGCCAGTGCGCGCCTTTTCATAAGCAATCCGGGCGCGCAAGGTTTCGATTGCTTCGGCGTCAGTCATTGCTCATGCCCATCGCGTAAAAGGTGCGTTTCCAGTTGAAAAAAGCCGGATTCAAGACTGCCGGACTACCTCCCGCAGGAGGCGCAGTTCCGACCTTGACCGAATTGGTCATGGCCGGAACTTAAGGGTAGCTGGTTCTTGGTCAGCTGTATTTTTGGTTAGACGGTTCGGGCCTGAAAATGCTCATTTACGGGCTTTTTGCATCAGATCCTGATCCCGGATTTGCCCGGTGCAAGGATGCCGTTGGGATCAAGGGCGCGCTTGAGTGTCTGATCGATCTTGCGCTTGACCGGACCAAACAGGTCGGCGGCCTGGTCCATGAATGCCGTGTTGACGCGGTAGACCGCATAGCCGCGCTTGCCGAATTCGCTCAGCAGCTTGGCGAAACATTCGTGCGCGCGGGCCATCTCGTCCGGGTCCGAGCGGTCGTAAAGCACGTCGACGACGTGGTGCATATCGCGCATGCCGACGATATACTCGGCGACATAATCAAGGCCGTATTGCCCGAGGATTTCCTTGGCAAGGCGGGTCTGCTCGACTGTTTCGCTGCCCTTTGCCGCGGTGACGGGGGCAAACCACATCGAACCGCCACCGCCACGCCAGCGATAGAGGCCGAACTCCTGCAGGGTCATGTCACCGCGCATAAGCTTGGCGCGATAGTCGAAGGGCTGGGTTCCGGCTGCCTCCTCTTCGGTGATGATCGTGCCTTTGCCACTCGCCTTGATTGCGCCGGTGATGATCTGCCAATTGACCTCGACCTGCTCCTTTGTGCCGTAGAGCGCCGCGTAGACGTTCCAGGCGCCGAGGCCTTCCTTCGCCTTGATCTCTTCCAGCACGCTGTCCGGTGTCACGCCGGTACCGTCGTAGTACTTGCTGCGCGGCATAATCGCGGCCGCTTCCCACATGACATTGGCAAAGACCATCGCGTTTGGAATGACGTTGGCGATGCGCAAGGGCCGCAATGTCTCCACGATGTCGTGGATGTCCTCGTCTTTGTCGTAACGGATGCAGAACGGCTTGTAGACCGGGGGCTTGGGCATCAACCACATGCCCATCTTGGTCACGATGCCATAGTTGGACTGGGTGAAGATGCCATCGAGGTAAGGGCCGTAGCCCCACTTGAATACCTGCCAGGCGCTGGTGCCCTCGACCCCGCCCATTCCGGTGCGCAGCACGTCGCCGTCGGCAAGGACCACTTCCATCCCGCATTGCATCATGAAGTGCTCGCCATAGGGCGTGTAGCCGACCCCGCGATCCACCGTGTTGCCCAGTGGCCCGGCAATTGCGGAAGGCGCAGGGCACGAAAGCCACAGCGGAATGTCGTTCTCGTCAAGGTAATCCTTGAGCTGCTGATAGGTTACGCCCGGTTCAACCAGCGCAGTGCACAGCACGGGATCCACTTCGAGAATGCGGTTCATATGCTTGAGATCGAGCACGACCTGACCGGCGCTTTGCGGCGCGGCCGAGCCATAGCCGAAGTTGCGCCCCGTAGAGATTGTCCAGATAGGAACCTTGTATTCGTTGCAGACTTTCAGGATCTGCTGGATCTCGGTGACTTCGCGGGCATAGATCACGGCAGAAGGACGATGCAGGTCCTCGCTCTCGGCGATCATTACCTTGGTATAGGGTGCGATGTGGTCGGCATCGGTCACGACATTCTGGGGGCCAAGGATCGCCACGAACTTCGCGATGGCTGCATGCATGTCTGCCGCGCTGACGCCGGCGGGCAGTACGGCAGGATCGGCGGGAGTGGCAGGCGCGGCGACCGGGGCTTGCTTCTTGCTGGGCATGATCTCTCTCCTTGTCGCTCAGCGTTTGGCCGCTGGCTTTGGCAGCTTGGAAGTGGAGACAAAGCGCGCGACGCTTTCGAGCGAGGCATCGTCTATCGCCGTGTGGGGAAATGCGGGCATCGCCAGCATGCCGTTGCGGACGACGCTTGTGATATATTCCGGCGGCAGGGCGCGGCCGCGCAGTTCGGGGCCGACACCGGTGGTGTGACAACGGGCGCAGGTCTTTTCCCATGCCACCTGTGGTGATGCCCACTGGCCTGACGGCGTCTGACGGGCAGGCGTTGGAGGGGCGGCACCTGCGGAAGCGGCAAGGACAGCGAGAAGAGCTGCGCCGACAGGGACCAGAGGCAGGATGCGCGGATTCATGCGTGGCCTCCCCGGGAGAGGACGACCGGGCGCAGTGTTGCGCGGCGATCGATGTTTGCGATGTCGAACAGCACTTCATCGGCACCATCAAGGAAGAGGGTTATGTCTCTGCCGACGTTTGTGGCCAGCGCATCGCGGAGCTGTGTAAGCCGCTGGGAATAGTCGCCCGCGAGCACGCTCGCAGTTCCCTGCCAATCGGCGGGTATGGCCGTGGGCCGCGAAGCGATGGCCAGTGGTCCAGACCGGGCAATGGTAGTCGCAGCTAGCGGTGCAGCAACTGCTGCGCCTGCCAGTGTGCTGACAGAAAGGAAGGTTCTGCGACTGATCGCAGACAGGGCGTCGGGCATGCACTTTCTCCTCTTCGCGGCCATTCGGATGGCATCGCCGCTGATCACGGCTGTGCGCAGGTCATCGCAATTGGCGTGCCAATTCTTACCGGGCGGCCAAAGACTCCAATCGTAATATTGATTTAAAAGGCTATTTACCCGCCTGCGAAGGTCCTTCGCGATGCGGGTCAGCGCGAGCCTCATCGCCAAGATTGTGTAATTTCAGACGGTCCTTGCGTGGCTCTGTCTGAAAGAATACACTTTCTGCATGTCTGCCGACCTTTTGAGCCAGCTTCACTTTGATCATGCCCAAGGCCACATCTGGCTCGCCGGGCGGCGCATGATGATGATCCACGCCCGCGCCTTCGGGCTGTTACGCCACGAGGTGATCGAAGCCGTGGGCCTCGACAAAGCGCGGGGCGTGTTCACCCGCCAAGGGTACAACAGCGGTGCCATGGATGCCGAGATCGCGGCAAAGGTCAGGCCCGAAGCAACGATCGAGGAAATGTTCGCTGTGGGGCCCGAACTGCACATGCTGGAAGGCATGGTTCGCACCGATCCGGTAAGCGTAGAGGTGGATACCGCCACCGGCACTTTCGCTGCCGAATACATCTGGCGCGGTTCAACCGAATGCGGCGCGCATCTCGAACTGTTCGGGCGTGGGCCATATCCTGCGGGATGGTCGCAAATTGGCTATGCCAGTGGATATGCCAGCGTTTTCCTTGGCCGTCCCATCCTGTTCCGCGAGATCGAATGCGTCGCGATGGGGCACGAACACTGCCGCATCGTTGGTCGTCCGGCTGACGAATGGGGTGAAGGAGAGGACGACCTGCGCTTCATGCGCGGTGCGCAACTCGGCGAGATAGGCCCGGCTGCCGGAACGCCGGGCAATGGGAACGACGGGCGGCACATTGTCGGGGCGTCAGCAGGTTTCAACGTGGCCTTCGACATGCTGGGCCATGTGGCTGACACAGATGCGGTCGTGCTGTTTTCAGGCGAAAGCGGGGTGGGCAAAGAGATTTTCGCGCGCAATCTTCATGCGATGGGGCGGCGTGCCGCAGGGCCGTTCATCGGCGTAAACTGTGCAGCAATTCCCGAAAACCTGCTCGAAGCCGAACTGTTCGGTGTCGAAAAGGGAGCTTTCACCGGAGCCAATACATCGAGGCCGGGGCGGTTCGAAAGGGCCAAGGGCGGCACCCTGTTTCTCGACGAGATCGCAACGCTTTCCCTTGCCGCGCAAGGCAAGCTTTTGCGGGCGGTGCAGGAAGGCGAATTCGAGCGGGTCGGTGGTACGAAAGTGCAAAGGGCCGACGTCCGTCTGGTAGCCGCCACCAATATCGATCTGAGAACGGCGGTGGAGGCAGGCACCTTTCGCGCCGACCTGTTCTATCGCCTCAATGTGTTCCCCATCAGAATCCCGCCCCTGCGCGAACGCCGCGCCGATCTTCCACTGCTGATGGAACACTTCATTTCGCTTTACGCCAATCGGCACGGGCGGCGGGTAACCGGCTTCGAGGAATCGGCCATCGCCGCCATGCTTGGCTATGATTGGCCAGGCAACATTCGCGAGCTGGAAAACGTGATCGAGCGTGGCGTCATCATGGCACGTGACGGCGAACCACTCCGACAGCACCATTTGTTCAGCGGCGGTGAAGTGCTCGGTCCTCCAGCGTGGCGGCCGGGCAAAGGCGCACCTTTACCCGCAAACACTGCCCTGGAATCGGCAGCCGATCTGGTGGATGCGGGACTCGATCTTGCGACAGTGGAACAGCAGATGATTGCAAGGGCCGTGA
Organism: Novosphingobium sp.; assembly: GCA_041639635.1. GTDB lineage: Bacteria > Pseudomonadota > Alphaproteobacteria > Sphingomonadales > Sphingomonadaceae > Novosphingobium. The sequence continues at coordinate 306 of JBEQBV010000260.1, read as the reverse complement.
CCAAAGCTTCCGGCAACAAGACACGTGCTGCAAAATTGCTGGGAATCACAAGGTCACAGCTTCTCTATCGGCTCTCGGCCAATCGCCCTGAAGATCAGCCGACTCCTCGCTGAACGAATGTCGGTTTCGGAAATCGCCAGGCAGTTCCTTAATCTCTGCTTACCAGACGCTTGTGGCCTAGGCCGCGTTGACAAAAGAGGGATTTCCAAACGGGCCGCGTTCTGATTCAAGGCTGGTCTTTGGGGAGCAGTCATGGGCCGTGGTGACTTGTCAGATGCGGAATGGGAACTGATCGGACCGCTTTTG
>JBEQBV010000259.1:0-5463 GCA_041639635.1 Novosphingobium sp. | reverse complement strand
TCCATTTCGTCAAGTCGAGGCACGGCGGTAGAGCCAACCGGTGTGACGATCGAAACAGACGGGCGCAGCACGGCATCGCCTAAACGTTTGAATTCGATGTCGATCGGACCAGGTCCGGCTTTCCAGATCAGATAACGCAGCATGGCCTCGGCAGAGTGTGGCGCGCTCAAAGCTGCGCGGGGGTACAGGCGGGCCTTAAAGCTTGCCCGGCTTTGCCCAGTCATGCGGTTGGCCAGCGCACCTTGCGCTTGTGATTCTTGGCACATTCGGTAATCGAGTGCGCGAATTGCTTCGGAAACGGACCATAGCTGTGCCGAAATCGTACCTGACAGTCCCGGATGAAGTGCGCGAAGTGCTGGCGCGCAAGGGCCGTACGGTGCGTGTGCGCAAGGGGCACGTCCTGCTTGCCGTCGGCCTTCCTGCCAACGATGTTTACATCGTGCTGGAAGGCAGCGTCAGTGTATCGCTGGTATCGGCACAAGGGCGCGAAACGGTGTTGCGGCTGATTGGGCCGGGCGAGATGTTTGGCGAATTGGCAGCGATTGACGGGCAACCCCGCTCGGCTGATGTGGTGGCGGTTGAGAGCAGCTCTCTGCTGGTGCTTCCGGGCACGGCCTTTGTCGAACTGATTGAGCGCGAACCGGTGCTTTCGCTGTGGGTCGCCCGCTATCTTGCGCATCAGGTGCGCTACCTTACCAACCGCATCTACGAACTGTCCACCATGGGTGTCGGCCCGCGGCTTCAGGCAGAATTGCTGCGTCTGGCTGGCGATCCGCAGCCCGATGGTTCTGCCTGCATCGCCCGGATCCCGACGCAAGCCGAATTGGCAGCGCGCATCGGCACCAATCGTGAGACGGTGACGCGCGAGTTTGCGCTGCTGGTGCGCGAAGGCCTGCTGGCGCGTGAAGGGCGGCGCATTCTGGTGCCTTCGGTCGCGCGGCTGGAAGATCGCCTGCATCGCTATTCACAAACCGCCTGACCAGCCGCCATCCCGATTGCCGCAATCAAGGCGATTGCCAGACCGGCCTTTTGGCGGATAGCTTGAATACCGCATGTTGGAAGACCTCAAGAACCCTCGTCAGGCCGCCGCGCGCGCGCCAAGGCCCGCGCATCGCTTTGGCTGGCTTGTCGTCCGGCTGATCGCGGCCTTCTTGTTCCTGTCGGTCGCGCAGGTGGTGATCTACAAGTTCGTGCCGGTGCCCACCACGCTGACCATGCTGATGGACGAAAACCCGGTGACCAAGGACTGGACGCCGCTGGAGGATATCGACCGCGATATGGTCGATGCCGTGATTTCCGGCGAGGATGGCAAGTTCTGCCTGCACAACGGTTTTGATCATGCCGCCATGATGCAGGCGTTCAAACGCAATCAGAAAGGCGGACGCATCCGGGGTGGGTCCACGATCAGCCAGCAGACCGCCAAGAACGTGTTTCTCTGGCAAGGCGGCGGCTATCTGCGCAAGGGATTGGAGGCCTGGTACACCGTGCTGATCGAAACGATCTGGGGCAAGCGCCGGATCATGGAAGTCTATCTCAATGTCGCGGAAACCGGCATTGGCACTTATGGCGTCGAAGCAGGTGCCCAGCGCTACTACGGCAAAAGCGCCCGCAAGCTGAGCGCGGTTGAGGCTGCCCGCATCGCCGCCGTCCTGCCGCTCCCCAAAAAGCGCGAAGTCAAAGGCGCAGGCGGCTTCACCCGCCGCCACGGCAACGTGATTGCCCGCCGGGTCAGCGTGGTGAAGAACGAAGCCCTCGACGCCTGCGTCTATCGATAAGCTGAGCGCACAAAAAAGCGCGGGAAGGTTGCCCCTCCCGCGCCATCTTGTTCAGCTTTCGGGCAGTGATCAGAACTTCACGCGAGCACCGAAGCGCAGGCCCCAGAATGAGCCACGCAGGTCCACGGCCTGATCCGGTGCCGTTACGCCAGTGTTCGAGCGGTTCGAGTACTGGTACTGCGTGCAGGCCGCGTTGGCACAGGTCACGTTGACCACAGTGCCGAAGCCCGGGAACGCCACCTGACGCAGGCTGCCCCAATCCTTGTCGATCAGGTTCAGCACGTTTTCGATATCGGCCAGAAGTTCGATCTTCCCGCCAAACACGAATGGCACTTCCTGACGCAGCGAGATGTCAAGCTTGTTGAAGCGCGGTGCCTGCCCGATGTTCTTCGGCGCGATCTGACCCTGATATTCGTTTAGTGGCGAATTCTGGACCAGACGCTGGAAGCCGGCGAAATCGAAGCCCGGCGCATAGACCACGCGGCTATCTGCCGTGGGTGACGATACGTTCGGCACATAAAGCAGATAGCGGTTGTTCGTGGTCGGGTTGCCCGTGGCGGACTGGTTGACACCGAACACCGATGACCGGTTGTTGCCCGATGCCTGATCGGCAAAAGTGTAGCTGAAGCGCTGGCCCGACTGCGAGCTGAAGAACAGCTCGATCCGGGTGTTGTTATCGCCAAACAGCTTGGCGTCATAGCTGGCGGTCAGGCGGAAGGTGTTGTCGCGCTGATAGTTGGAGATGCCAAACGCTGCGTTGTTCGGATCATTGCCAACTACGGTCTGGCTATAGTTCGAGAATGCCACCGATGACGTGCCCGGGTTCAGGTCCTTGGCGCGCTGGAAGGTATAGGCACCGCCAAGGCGGAAGCCGCTGTCCCAGCGCTTGTCAAACCGCGCCACCACGTTCCAGCTGTGGCCCAGCGTGGTGTTGGTCAGCAGCATGTCGGTGTTCGTGGTGGTGCCTTGTCCCGGGAACACGGCATAGCGCAGACGGCCATCGGGCAGTTCGCCCACTTCGACCGAACGCAGATCGATCCAGGTCAGCGCATTGCGAACCTTGGAATAAATAGCGTCTACGCCGAAGTTCCAGTCATCACCCAAGAAGCCGAGATCGGCGGTGTAATCGGCCGTGCCCGAAACACGCCACTGCGATGGGGCTTTGAAGTTGGGATCAAGCGCATTGGTTGCCGCTCCTGCCGTACCAGTCGTGCGGATCGCATCAATCAGCGACTGCGGGATGCCGGTACCGCCAGAAACGTTGTTTAGCGTCGCCGCGCCGATGGCCTGTACCTGTGCATTGCTCAGCCCCGAAAGGCCCGCAATGCTGAAAGTGCCATCCGCAGCGCGCCGAACCTGCACGCGGCCCAGCGTCGGCCCTGGGTTGGAATAGTTGTTCGAAATCCACACGTTCGGGCTACCGCCGCCGAAGATGCCGGCCGAACCACGAATGGTCAGACGGTCGCTTGCCTTCCAGTTCAGGCCAAAGCGTGGCTGGAACAGTTCACGACCGTTGAGCGTGGCATTGTTGGCAAAGCCATAGCGGTCAAAGAACGCGCTGTTGTTGAACGGGCGGTCTGGTGAATCGAACAGATCCCAGCGGAAACCGGCAGTCACCGTAAGACGATCGGTAACGTCAACGGTATCCTGCATGCCAAAGGTCCAGCTGTTGTTTTCAAACAGCGCCGTGACGGTGTCGATGCCGCCACGCAGCGGAACGGCGTAGTCTACTTCGTTGGCGCGGCGAGCCTGCAGATCGGCCACCGAGTCAAAGTACCAAGCGCCCGAAACCCGCTGGGCAAAAAGGTTGCGGATATCCTGCTGACGACGTTCGGCGATCCACTTTAGCGTATGGTTACCCAATTGCAGGGTGGCCTGCAGTTCTACGCTGAGCGACTGGGATTCAAGTTCGTTTGCCTGACGGCTAATGTCAGGGCCGAAAGTCAGCTGTCGCGTGGCAGGAGTGCTGCCGGAACTGGCCGAACATCCATTGGCCGAACCTACTGAGATCGGATCAAGACAGGTGCGGAACTCGCCAAACGAATTTTCACCGAATGGCTGCTGCAACCGCACGTAGTCAGCATAGGAAACGCGCAGCTGGGTTGAGAAGCTATCAGTCCACTGATCGTTTAACTGGAAGATGCCGAAGTGGTTGATTGCACCCTGATTGTAGTTGTTCGATTGCAGGGCGAAGTTGGGGTTGGTGGCATTCAACTGGTTGGTACCAGTCTGGCCCGCCAGCACGTTGCCCTTGTTGTAGATGTACGTAGCTGTGGCGCGATGCCCATCGGTAATGTTCCAGTCGATCTTTGCTACGACCTTGTCATCGGATTCAGGCACCGAACTGGCGACGCCCATTGCATCGAAATCATAGACTGAAGAGGCGATGTTCTGGATCTGGCTGATCTGAGCGTCGGTGATACCCAAGGCCGATGGGGCGATAACGGCAGGAACAATATCACGCAGACGTTCATAGGTCACGGCGAAGAACAGCTTGTCCTTGATGATCGGGCCGGTCAGCTGCGCCGTGTAAATCTGCGATTCAAATGCGCCCGTGCGAACTGTGGTGCCTGAACGGGTGCCGCGCAGACTGTCGTCCGAATAATAGAAGCCACCCAAGCCGCTAAAATCGTTCGTTCCTGATTTCAACTGCGTGTTTATTGCGCCGCCCTGGAAGAAGCCCTGCTGGATATCCACCGGAGCAACTTCGACCGAGAATTCGCCGATGGCATCAAGCGGAACGGGGCCGCGGGTCGAAACGAGACCTCCGGATTCCAGACCGAACGGGTCGCCAAAGGCAATGCCGTCGACGCTGAAGCGGTTGAAGCGGTTGTTCTGTCCGGCAATCGAAATCGCGTTGCCATTGGTCGGGTCAAGATTGACGAGCGGATCGCGCGCGGCAAGGTTGCGGATGTCACGGTTGACGTTGGAGACACCAGCGATGTCACGAACGCTCAGGACTGTGGCAGCGCCCGAATCCAGCTTGGCCGAGCTTTTGATTGAGCTGGCTGTAACCACGATGGTCTGGTCGCCGTCCAGCGTCACCGGGAGGCGGAAGGGCTGACCAGCAGCGAGAAAGATATCGCTTACTGTTGCTTGGGGGAAGCCATCCGCAAGCACTTCAACAGTGAAAGGGCCACCGAGGCGCAGACCGTTCACGCTGAAATTGCCGTCATTGTCTGATACGGTCGTGTTCGTCGTGCCAGAAGGCGTGTGGACAATCGTAACGCTTGCACCAGGCACAGCCGCACCGTTGCTGGTGATAGTACCGCGAATGGCCGATGTAGTTTCCTGCGCGAATGCCGGCGTCGCGATGGCGGTCGCCATCGTCAGGCTGGCGGCGCTTGCGGCCAGAAGAAATCTGAGTTGCATCGTGTTTGACCCCGTTTGTGCGCCCTGCAGGGCGTGGTTTCCAGCGCGGGCGCGATTTGTGGCACCGTGCCATCTGCAGTGGTCGAAGAATCACTTTCGACCGAGCAGTTGCCAACAGCCCTTAGCCGCCCCTGTGACTGCTCCAAAACCGGTCTCGTGTGACACATGAATGACGATGTTGCGACGGGGAGACACTGGGTGTCAGTGTGAAGGCAATGCTATTGCGTAGAGGGTTTCCTGCGTGAAAGAATGTTGCTGCAAACGTTCCCAAGTAACAAGAAATCGGCCAAAGTTGCAAATTGGCAACGTCTTTGAA
>JBEQBV010000258.1:0-5489 GCA_041639635.1 Novosphingobium sp. | reverse complement strand
CCGAAAAGGTCCGCACGATGCAGGAGAACTGGATCGGCAAATCGCAAGGCCTGCAATTTGCGTTCGATCTTTCGACTGGCGAGCGGCTGGAGGTTTACACCACCCGCCCCGACACGATCTTTGGCGCAAGCTTCGTGGCCGTGGCGGCGGATCATCCGGTGGCGCAAGCTGTGGCGGCGGGCTCGACCGAAGCGCAGGACTTCATCGCGCTGTGCAAGAAAGGCGGCACCACTGCAGCCGAGCTGGAAACGGCGGAGAAGCTGGGCTTTGACACCGGCATCACCGCCAAGCACCCGTTCACCGGCGCGGACCTGCCGGTCTACATCGCCAACTTCGTGCTGATGGAATATGGCACCGGCGCAATCATGGCCGTGCCAGGCCATGACCAGCGCGACTTTGACTTTGCCACCAAGTACGGTTTGCCGATCCTGCGCGTGGTTGCCGCTGACCCTGCCGATGCGGACAAGCCCTTTGCCGGTGAGGCCGAGGCGGGCGATGGCGTGCTGGTGAACTCCGGTTTCCTTGATGGCATGAGCGTTGGCGATGCCAAGGCCGCCGTCATTGCCCGTGCACAAGGCGAAGGCTGGGGCGAGGGCAAGACCGTGTGGCGCCTGCGCGACTGGGGCGTTTCGCGCCAGCGCTATTGGGGCACGCCGATCCCGTTCATCCACTGCGAGGTGTGTGGCGTGGTGCCGGTGCCCAAGAAGCAGCTGCCGGTGACCTTGCCCGAGGACGTTACGTTTGACGTGCCCGGCAACCCGCTTGACCGGCACCCCACATGGAAGCACGTCGATTGCCCGCAATGCGGCCACCCCGCCCGGCGCGAGACCGATACGCTCGATACTTTCGTCGATTCGTCGTGGTACTTCCTGCGCTTTGCCAGCCAGCCGGAGGACCGCCCGTTCGATCCCGAAGCGATCAAGCGCTGGCTGCCGGTCGAGCAATATATCGGCGGAATCGAACACGCGATCCTGCACCTGCTCTATGCGCGGTTCTGGACGCGGGCGCTGGCGCGGATCGGCAAGATCGAGGTGACCGAGCCGTTCGGCAGCCTGTTTACGCAGGGGATGGTGACGCACGAGACTTATGAACGCCGCAATCCTGAAAACGGCCAGCCGGTGTTCTTCTCGCCATTTGAAGTGGAACGCACGAGCGAAGGCGCAACGCTAAAGGCCGATGGCGCGCCGGTCGAAGTCGGCCGCGTGATCAAGATGTCCAAGTCCAAGAAAAACGTTGTGGACCCGGACGAGATTGTCGCCAAATACGGTGCCGATGCGATCCGCTGGTTCATGCTGTCGGACTCCCCGCCCGAGCGCGACTTGCCATGGTCTGAGGCCGGGATCGAGGGCTGTGCGCGCTTTGTGCAGCGCCTGTGGCGTTTGTTCGGGCAATATGATGCCGCAGCGACCGGCGAGGACAAGGCACTGGACCGCAAGGCGCATCAGACGGTCGAACTGGTGGCATCCGATATCGAGGCGCTGGGCTTCAACAAGGCCGTGGCGCGCATTTATGAACTGACCGGGGCGATTGAAAAGGCCCCGCCTTCGGCCAGCCGCTCTGCCGCGATCCAGAAGGTGCTGCTGCTGGTGGCCCCGATGATGCCGCATCTGGCCGAGGAGGCATACGCCCGCTTTGGCAGCGGGTTGATCGCCAATGCGGCCTGGCCCGAAGTCGATCCCGCGCTGCTAGTGGACGACGAGGTGACCGTTGCCGTTCAGGTCAAGGGCAAGCTGCGCGATACGCTGACCGTGGCCAAGGGCACGCCGAAGGAAGAACTTGAGCGCCTTGCCCTTGCGTCCGAGAAAGTGCAGCGTGCACTGGAAGGGGCGGAGATCAAGAAGGTGATTGTTGTGCCTGACCGTCTGGTGAACCTTGTTGCCTAAGCGCCTGGCTTTGCTGGCTCCCCTGCTGCTGGCAGGGTGCGGATTGCAGCCGATGTATGCCGGCGGCGGCAATGGCGCGGTTGCGCGCGCGCTTTCCGATGTGGCGATTTCACCGATCGAGGGGCAATCGGGCTGGCTGGTGCGCAATGCCTTGGCCGATCGGCTGGGTTCTGGCGCGAAAAGCGAAAGCACGCGCTATCGGCTGGACATCAGACTGGATGACAAGGTCGAAGGGCTGGGGCAGCTTTCGAACGACGCGATCACGCGCGAACGCCGCACGTTGCGCGCGCGCTATCAGCTGGTGGATCAGCAAAGCGGCGAAGTGCTGCTCGATGCCACCGCCGGGTCCGACGCCGGGTTTGACGTGGTGAACAGCGAATATGCGGTGATCGCGGCAGAACAGACCGCGCTGGAAAACATCTCGCAAGAAGTGGCCGACCAGATCGTGACGCGCGTATCGGTGCGCCTGAGCCAGACGCGCTAAGAGCCTGCGGTGAAGCGCCCGTGAAAGTCACCCAGAAGACATTTGCATCCAGCGCGGCCCGTGCGGCAAAGGACTGCCGCATCTTCTATTTCTGCGGGCCTGACGAATCCGGAGCGAGTGACGCTGCTGCAAAGATCGCTGCGTTGATCATCGCAGCTTCGGGCGCTGCGGAAAAGGTAGATCTGACCGGCGCAGAACTGAAGCGCGATCCGGTGCGGCTGGCGGACGAGGCGCGGTCGGTTTCGCTGTTCGGTGACCGGCGCATCATCCATGTCCGCGCCACCGGCGATGATGCGCACGATGCAGTGGAAACACTGCTGCAAAGCCCGGTTGGCGGCTGGCCGGTGATCATCGTGGCCACATCTGCGACTGACAAATCGCGCATTGCCAAGCTGCTGGACAACCGCGCCGAGGCCATGATCGGCATGTTCCATCCGCCCGATCTGAAGGCGATCGCCGCCAGCGTGCGGCAAATGGCCGATGCCATGGGTGTGGGCCTTACCGACGACCTTGCCGAACGGATCGCCAAGTCTGCCTCGCTCGATACACGCCTCGCACGGTCCGAGATTGAGAAGCTGGCGCTTTTCCTCGACGCCAGTCCGCAAGGTCGGCGCACAGCAGATGCAGCAGCGCTTGAAGCCATCTGCGCAACGCACGAAGATGATAGCATGATGCCGCTGGTCAATGCCGTGCTTGGCGGCGAAGTGCGGCGTATCCCGGCCGAGTTATCTCGCATGCGCGAACAGGGCATCAATCCGGTAGGACTTGTGCTCGCGCTGGAACGTCGCGCCGCGCAACTTGTGCAGCTGGCCGCACGGATGGGAGAACGGGGCAACGTCAACGCCTTCATGCAACAGGAAAGTGATGCACGGCGCGTATTTTTTCGCGATCGCGCCGATCTGACCCAGCAACTCACGCGCTGGCGCGGGGCGCGGCTGGTGCGGCTTTGCGAACGACTCGTGATGCTGCACCGCAACCTGATTTCGGACAGCCGGAATGGTGAACTGGTTCTGGCACAGGGGCTTGCAGAAATAGCGCGTGCTGCAGCGCGATAGAGTGTGGCGGATTTCCGCCATGTGGTGTGCTGAATCTCACTTTTGCTCCAAAATGGACTTGCTATAGTAATAGCGCTAGGTATTTTACCGCAGTGCAACAAGAGCTGATCGTTCAGCACTGGTACGCGCTTGGAACGGCCTGTCTATAATTCACAAGCCGATCCCGGCATGAGGGGCAGCAATTCGCAATGACGAAGCACATTCCGGCAAGCGAAATGCGCGAGTCAAAGGAACGCAAGCGCGTTACCCTACCACTGGCTCCTTCGCTTGAGCAACGCCGCCTGCAACTTTACATCGCGTTGCTGCTGTTTGATGCCATGGCGATCTTCGCAGGAACCGGCACGGCCAGTTGGCTGTATCTTGGCAACTTCTTCGAACCGGATTCGCTGCTTCATGCGCAAGTCATGGTGCCGCTCTACTGGACGCTGGCGCTCAGCCTGCAGGTCTATACGCTAACCTCGCTGCGCCGTATCAATTTCGCGCGCCGCCGCGCGCTGATGTCGCTGCTGGGGGCAGAAGCGGCTTTGCTGTTCATTGGCTTTGCCACCAAGAGCACTGAAGAATTTTCGCGCGTGTCGGCAATCTTGGGCCTGTGCTTCAGCATGTTCCTGCTGGTCTGGCTGCGCTCTCTGGTGCGCCCGCTGATCCAGGCACGCTGCGGCGAGGCTGCGACCAACACACTGCTGATTGACGACAGTGGCCCGGCTTTGCGCGTCGCCCATGCCTTTCACATCGATGCGCACGAACATCATCTCGCGCCGGATCTGGGCGATCCGCACATGATGGATCGGCTGGGCCTTTACATGCTGAACATGGATCGCGTGCTTGTGAGCTGCCCGCCCGAGCGGCGCGCGGCCTGGGCGCTCGTGTTCAAAAGCGCCAACGTATCGGGCGAAATCGTCGACCCTGAAGTGCGCACGCTGGGCGTGATCGGCGCGCGGCGCGACAAGGATTACAGCGCCCTGATCGTGGCCAGCGGCCCGCTTGGCCTGCGCGCCCGTGCGGTGAAGCGGGCATTTGACTGCGCCGTTGCGGGAAGTGCAGTGATTGCGCTTGGGCCGCTGCTGCTGCTCGTGGCCTTGCTGATCAAGCTGGAAGACGGCGGTCCGGTATTTTTCGTGCAGAAGCGCACCGGGCGCGGCAACCGGTTCTTTCCCATCCTGAAATTCCGTTCGATGCGGGTTGAAAAGCTGGATGCCGCTGGCAACCGCTCGGCCAGCAAAGACGATGATCGCATTACCCGCATCGGCCGCTTCATCCGCCGCACCAGCATCGATGAACTGCCGCAGCTGTTCAACGTGCTGCGCGGCGAGATGTCGATCGTCGGGCCGCGTCCGCATGCCATTGGATCGCTGGCGGGCGACAAGCTGTTCTGGGAAGTCGATCACCGCTACTGGTTGCGCCACTCCCTCAAGCCGGGGCTGACCGGGCTGGCGCAAGTGCGCGGCCTGCGCGGCGCGACCGATACGGAAAACGATCTGGCCCACCGCCTGCAGGCTGATCTTGAATACCTTGATGGCTGGACGATCTGGCGCGATCTGCACATCATCTTCAACACCGCCCGCGTCCTTGTGCACGACCGCGCGTTTTGATTGCTCAGCCTTTATTGGTGTCTGTTCCGGCGATGTTGCAGATCAATCCATCAGCCATGACGGCAGACATGCCCGATACGGTGCACCTATTGCGCGGGATTGGGCCGCGGCGGGCAGGTGAGCAGGGGTATCTCCCTGTTCAGCCGATCCAATCGCTTGCCAAAGGAACGATGCGTTGGCGCGCGCAGAAAGCCCAGCCAATCACGCGCCTTGAGCCGATCGAACAGCATGGCACCGCGTGCAGCATCGTACCGGGCACAATGCAGCAGCTGCAATCCCAGCGAATCGGCGGCGTCCTCCATCCGGCGACGTTTGCCGATGCCGCTGCCCTTGCGATCTCCGTGGATGATGTGCGCCAGTTCGTGCGCAGCAGCCATGGCAAGTTCGTCATCGTTCTGCGCAAGAGTAACCAGCCCGGTGGACACAGATACGTTGCGGGTGTCGCTATGGGCATCGATGCTGCTGTCGGTTTCCA
>JBEQBV010000257.1:0-5538 GCA_041639635.1 Novosphingobium sp. | reverse complement strand
AATCAGGTGTTCCTCGAAGACGTGATCGTGCCCGTGGAAGACCGCGTGGGCGAGGAAGGCGATGGCTGGAAACTGGCCAAGTTCCTGCTGGAAAACGAACGCGGCGGATCGTGCCATGCGCCCAAGCTGGAATATGATCTGACCCAGATCGAACAGGCCGCAGCGCACGAGCCCGATGGCCGGGGCGGCAAATTGGCCGATGATGCAGACTGGAAGCGGCGGCTGGCCAAAGTTCGGCTGGAGATTCAGAGCCTTGAAATGATCGAGCTGAAAATCCTGTCCGAAGTGGCCAAGGGTCGCAGTCCGGGGCCGCAAACCTCGCTGTGCAAGCTGCTGGCATCGAACCTGCGGCAGGATGTCGATCTGCTGGCGGTCGATCTTTATGGAGCGGCAGGGCTGCAGCTTGATTTTGCCCGGCCATTCTATGGCGACAATGCGCCTGCGGGCATTCATTCCAAGGCGGCACAGGTGGCCTCGGCGCGCTATCTCAACAGTCGCGCCTGGACGATTTTTGGCGGAACCAATGAAGTGCAGGCGGGCATTATCGCGCGCACTGTGCTCGGCCTGTAAGAACATTAAGCGTAAGGAAGCTAGAGGATGCAATTGAGCCGTGACGCGCTGTTGCGCGCCTATCGCCAGATGAAGGTGATCCGCGAATTCGAAGAACGCCTCCACGTGGATATCCAGACCGGCGAAATTGCCGGGTTCACGCACTTGTACTGCGGGCAGGAAGCCGTGGCCGTGGGGGTGTGCGAACATCTTTCGGTCGAAGACAAGATCGTCTCCACCCATCGCGGCCACGGCCACTGTCTGGCCAAGGGCTGCGATGTGAACGGCATGATGAAGGAAATCTGGGGGAGCCGCGAAGGCCTGTGCAAGGGCAAGGGCGGTTCCATGCACATTGCCGATATCGACAAGGGCATGCTGGGCGCCAACGGCATCGTCGGCGCCGGATCGCCCATCGCGGTGGGTGCGGGCATTGCCTGCAAGATCGATGGCAAGGGCCACGTTGCCATCACCTTTTCGGGCGATGGCGCGTGCAATCAGGGCACCACATTCGAAGCGATGAACATGGCCGTGGTCACCAAGGCCGCCACAATCTTCGTGTTCGAAAACAACCACTATTCCGAACACACCGGCTTTGAATATGCGGTCGGCACCAACAAGGACATCGCCAGCCGCGCCGAAGCGTTCGGCATGAAGGTATGGCGCGGCGATGGCACTGACTTCTTCAGCGTGTTTGAAACCATGCGCGAAGTTCTGGAATATGTGCGCGTGCCCGGCAATGGCCCGGCGGCGGTCGAATTCGATACCGAACGCTTCTTCGGCCACTTCGAAGGCGATCCGCAGCGCTATCGTGGCCCCGGCGAGTTGGACCGCATCCGCGAATTTCGCGATTGCCTGAAGAACTTCCGCAAGAGCGTGACCGACGCCAAGCTGCTGACCCACGAAGATCTCGATGCGCTCGATGCCGAAGTGCTCGAAGCCATCGAGGAATCGGTGCGGCAAGCCAAGGCCGCTGACAGGCCCACCGCCGAAGACGTCCTGACCGACGTCTATATCTCGTACTGAGCCGGGGGAGCGAACCAATGGCAAAAATGATGTATCGCGAAGCGGTCGTATCGACCATCGCCGAGGAAATGGCCCGCGACGAAAACGTCGTCTGCTTAGGCGAAGATATTGTCGGCGGCATGGGCACGCCCGGCGGGCCTGAGGCCATCGGCGGCATCTGGTCCACCTCCACCGGCCTGTTCGGCAAGTTCGGCGCAGACCGCGTGATCGACACGCCGATTTCGGAAAGCGCGATCATGGGCGCGGCAGCGGGCCTTGCGCTTTCGGGCAAACGCCCGATTGCCGAGCTGATGTTTGCCGATTTCATCGGCGTCTCGCTCGATCAGATCTGGAACCAGTTGGCCAAGTTCCGCTACATGTTCGGCGGCAAGACCAAGTGCCCCGCCGTCATCCGCATGGCCTATGGCGCCGGATATAACGCGGCGGCCCAGCACAGCCAGGCCGTTCACCAGATCCTCACCGGCATGCCCGGCCTCAAGGTCGTGATGCCCAGCACGCCGGATGATGTGAAGGGCCTGCTGCGCACCGCGATCCGCGATGATGATCCGGTGATCTTCCTTGAGCACAAGGCGCTCTACGGGATGAAGGGCGAAGTGTCCGACGATCCCGATTACATGATCCCCTTCGGCCACGCCCGCCTGACCCGCGCGGGGCAGGACGTGACCATCGTCTCCACCGGTCTGCTGCTCGGCTTTTGCGAGGCGGTGGCCGACAAGCTGGCCGCCGAAGGCATCGGATGCGATGTGATCGACCTGCGCACCACCAGCCCGCTCGATGAAGAAGCGATTCTGGATTCGGTGGAAGTGACCGGGCGTTTCATCGTGGTGGACGAGGCCCCGCCGCGCTGCAGCCTTGGTGCCGATATCTGCGCGCTCGTGGCTGAAAAGGCCTTTGCCAGCCTGAAAGCGCCGCCGCTGTCGATCAACCCGCCGCACACCCCCGTCCCGTTCGCGCGCGAGCTGGAAACGGCCTACCTGCCCTCGACCGACAAGATCGAAGCGGCGGTTCGCAAGGTTCTGAGCTACCGTTGAGGAGCCACGAGATGGCCAATATCAAACCGTTCTGCATGCCCAAATGGGGCATCGAAATGACCGAAGGCACCATCGCCGAATGGATGGTCAAAGAGGGCGAGGCCTTTACCAAGGGCCAGCTGCTGTGCCTGATCGAAACCGACAAGATCACCAACGAGGTCGAAGCCGAATACGACGCAGTGCTCAAGCGCCTGCTGACGCCCGCCAGCGAAGAGGCGCTCCCGGTGGGCGCGCTGCTGGCGGTCTTTGCCGATGCCGATACGCCCGATGCCGAGATCGATGCCTTTATCGACGGGTTCAAGCCTGCCGAAACATCGGTCGCAGCCAAGGGCGGCGGTTCTGCGCCAGCACCTGCCGCAACACCCGCTCCAACTGCAACGCCAGCACCCGCGCGTGAGCCGAAGAAGATCGTCACCAACCGCGCGATCAGCCCCGAAGCGCTGAAGCTGGCCGAAGCCGAAGGCGTGGACATCGAACCCATCGCCGGATCAGGCCGCAATGGCCGCATCACCTATCAGGATGTGGTGCAGGCCATGCGCCCGGAACGCGCCGCGTCGTTCAAGGGTAGCGCTACGCTGGTGGAAGACACAGCAGAAGCCTTCGCCTCCCCGCTGGCCCGCCGTATCGCCGCGCAGCACGGCATTGCCCTTGCCGGGATCACCGGCACAGGCCCGCGCGGGCGCATCAGCAAGGCCGATGTGCTGGCGCTGGTCAAGCCGACCACCGCCGCCGCTCCCAGCTTTGGCGCGCCGTTCGAACTCGTGGCCAACCAGCCCAGCGTCCAGCCTTTCGACAAGGTGCGCAAGGTTGTCGCCCGCCGCCTGACCGAGGCGAAGCAGACCATCCCGCACTTCTACTTGCGCGTATCGGCCAGCGTCGATGCGCTGATGGACTTGCGCAAGACGGCCAATCTGGTGCTGGGCACGAAAGCCTCGATCAACGACTACTTGGTCAAGGCCGTGGCACTGGCGCTGGTCAAGCACCCGGACGTGAACGTGCAGGTCCATGGCGATGCGGTCCACAGCTTCCCCCATGCCGATGTGGCGATTGCCGTGGCCAGCCCCAAGGGCCTGGTCACGCCGATAGTGCGGCAGGCAGACCGCATGCACATCGCCCAGATCGCGGCCACCACCCGCGCGCTGATCGACAAGGCGCAGGCGGGCAAGCTGGGGTACGAGGACATGGACGGCGGCACCTTCTCCGTCTCGAACCTCGGCATGTTCGGGATCGAAGCCTTCGATGCGATCATCAACCCTCCGCAGGGCGCGATCCTTGCCGTGGGCGGGGTGAACCGCGTGGCGGTGGAAGCGGATAACGGCGACATCAGCTTTGAAAGCCGTATGCAGTTGTCGCTCTCGGTCGATCACCGCGCCATCGATGGTGCGGCAGGCGCGCAGTTCCTGCAGACGCTCAAAGGCTTGCTCGAAGCGCCGGAAGGACTGTTCGCATGACCCGCGCGATTACCCAACTCGGCCCTGTCGGCCAGCTTGCCTATCTGCCGTCCGATTTCGATGCGGCGGTGCGGTACTGGACCGAAACGATGGGCGTCGGCCCGTTCTTCCTGATGGAAAACGTGGCGTTGGGGGACTGCAAATACAAAGGCGTTCCCACCAGCGCAGTGTTCTCCATTGCCATCGCCTATTGGGGCGATGTGCAGATCGAACTGATCCGCCCGGAAAACCGCGAACCGTCAATCTACACCGGCGAATATGCGGTGACCGATGGATTGCACCACATCTGCATCTTTGTCGATTCCATCGCAGAGGCGCGCGCTGCCTGTGCAGAAGCAGGCGCGCAGATTCTGGTTGAAGGCACAGTCGGCGCAGATGGTGAAGTGATCTACGTGGACGCCGGAAACGGCCCCGGCCACGTCATCGAACTTCTGCAGAACATGACCGGCGCAGACGCGATCTTCCAGATGATCAAGGACGCGGGCAAGGATTGGGACGGTTCAGAACCCTTGCGCAAGCTGGGTTGAGCCATCTGCTTTGTGCTTGCCCATTGGCACCGGCGCGCAATAGTGCCGTAAAGACAACAGAAAAGGACGAGGGATCGTGACCATCAGCAGCGAAGCATTGGACGTTGCCGCCCGCGTGGAGGCCTTCGTGCGCGGGACGGTCTTTGCTTATGAGCAGGACCCCCGCCGCGATCACCATGGTGCGCCGACCGATGAACTGGTCATGGAACTGCGCGCGCTGGCGCGTGAGGCGGGCGTGCTTACGCCGCATATCCGCAACGATGGTGGGCACTTCAACCAGCGCGAAACCGCCGTCATCCTGATCAAGTCGGGCCTCACCCCACTTGGCATGCTGGCCTGCAACACGCAGGCCCCCGATGAGGGCAACATGTACCTGATCGGCAAGGTCGGCAGTGCAGACTTGAAAGAGCGCTTCCTGAAGCCACTGGTCTCGGGCGAGGCGCGCTCAGCCTTTTTCATGACCGAACCGGCCGAATTGCAGGGCGCGGGCGCTGACCCTTCGATGATGATCACCACCTGCCGCAAGGACGGCAACCACTGGGTGGTCAACGGCAAGAAGGCCTTCATCACCGGGGCCGATGGCGCCAAAGTCGGCATCGTCATGGCCAAATCGGAAGACCCCGACAGCAAGGGCGGGGCCTGCATGTTCCTCGTTGACCTGCCCGATCCTGCCATCCGCATCACCCGCGTGCCTAACACCATCGACAGCTCGATGCCCGGCAGCCATGCCGAAATCGACATCGTGGATCTGCGCATTCCCGCAGACCAGATGCTGGGCGATGCCGGTGAAGGCTTCAAGTATGCGCAGATCCGCCTGTCGCCTGCGCGCCTGTCGCACTGCATGCGCTGGTTGGGTGGGTGCATCCGCGCGCAGGAGATTGCGGTCGATTATGCCAACCGCCGCATGGCCTTCGGCAAGCAGTTGATCGATCACGAAGGCGTCGGCTTCATGCTGGC
>JBEQBV010000256.1:0-5555 GCA_041639635.1 Novosphingobium sp. | reverse complement strand
TGAAATATGGCGATATCGATGTAGGCGGCGGCAAAGTCTGGCTGCGCACCACCTTCGACCAGACCATGGCCGAAATCGATCCCAAGACGATGACCGTGACCGGCCGTTACGGCAAAGCAGAAGGCAGCGGCGCGCTGCGCTACACCCCCAAGGGCGTATGGACCAGCGCGCACGACGTGCACACGCTGACGTTCTGGCCAATGACCGGACTGCTGAGCCCGAAGCAGCCCTGAGCGGGCAGAGATGTCAGGAAAATGGTGCCGTTTAGGTGAGGTGTGAATAAGCCCCTAGTTTTCTAAACGCCTTCCGCTTTCACAAACTGCTGTCGTTCGAACTCGACGGGTGACAGCATCCCGTTCCTGACCTGCTTACGCACCGGGTTATAGAACATCTCGCTGTAGTCGAACACGTCCTGCCGGGCTTCCTCGCGCGTTTTGTAGGTTCGGCGCCGGATGCGCTCGCGCTTGAGCGAGGAGAAGAAGCTCTCCGCGACGGCATTGTCGTGGCAGTTGCCGCGCCGGCTCATCGAGTGCTCAGCCCCAGCTTCTTCTCCACCCGCTTTGGGTTGCCGTCTGCGTCGGCGCCATCGACGCGATATTTCATGCGCCAAAGCATCCCGCCCGATGGCTGGACCAGCAAGAACAGCCCCTTTTCATCGGTCAGCTTATAGGGCTTCGCTTGCGGCTTCGCGTTTCGGATTGTGGTCGTCGAAAGTGCCATTGGGGGCCACGCCTTTCAGCAGTTGCTAAATGGCACCCACCGTGGCCCCCAGAATCGCCTGATTAGAGACGAACGTCAGCGGGCACTGGCGGTTAAGTCAGTCCATCGTATGGCAGATTTCCGGGGTTTTTTCAACCAAACGCGGGCATTGGCGAATGGGAAAATGGTGCCGCTTACGTGACTCGAACACGTGACCCCATCATTACGAATGATGTGCTCTACCGACTGAGCTAAAGCGGCCTGCCCTTGGGCAAGGGCGGCGTTTAGCCAGCGGTGGGGGGCTACGCAAGAGGTTTTCCGCTAGCTGCGCGAAAGGTTTTGGCTCCACGTGCTGATGGCGGCAACCATTGCGGTGCCGACTTGGGCCAGGTCCTCCTCGCTGATGGTCAGCGGTGGCGTAGTGTAAAGAATGTCGCGGAACGGCCGCAGCCAGACGCCGCGCTCGATACAGGCAGCAGAGAGTTGGTCTGCAGGGGCAGCGCGGTCAAGCTGGACCACGCCGATGGCCCCGCGCGTTCGCACGTCCTTCACGCCGGGAAGGCCGCGCAACGGGGCAAGCAGCCGCTCCATCGTTGCTCCGATGCGGCAGGCCTGCTCCAGTCTTGGCTCGTTCTCGAACAGGTCCAGCGAGGCGTTGGCGGCGGCGCAGCCCAGGGCGTTGCCCATATACGTCGGGCCATGCATCAAGGCGTGCAGCGGATCTTCCGACAGGAAGCCATCGTGGATACGCGTGCTGGCGATGGTGGCGGCCAGCGGCAGCGTGCCGCCGGTCAGCGCCTTGGACAGGGTGACAATATCGGGCTGAACGCCAGCGATCTGGCAGGCAAACATCGCATCGCCCAGCCGCCCGAGCCCTACAAAAATCTCGTCGAAAATCAGCAGCAGATCGTGCTCATCGGCCAGCCTGCGCAGCGCCTGCAGCGTGAAGGCATTGTGGAACACCATGCCGCCCGCGCCCTGCACCAGCGGCTCCACTACGATGCCGGCCAGCTCTCCGCGATGCTGGGCAAGCACTTCGCCCAGCGCCGCTTCGTCGGCTGAATCGCAGGGCAGATCGACTACGACCTGTTCCAGCAGCGCACCTTTGAACAGACTGTGCATCCCCTCGTCCGGGTCGCACACGCTCATCGTGGCAAAGGTATCGCCGTGATACCCGCCGCGAAAGCACAGGAATTTCACCCGGCGCTGGCCGCGATTGAGCCAGAATTGCGCGGCCATCTTCATCGCCACTTCGACCGCGACCGAGCCCGAATCACTGAAGAACACGTGGTTGAGATCACCGGGAAGCAGCGCTGCCAACCGCCGCGCCAGAACATAGGCCTGTTCATGGGCAAGGCCGCCCAGCATCACATGCGGTAGCGTTTCCAGTTGGCGACGCACCGCCTCCTCAATGTGCGGATGGCGATAGCCGTGGACGCAGGCCCACCAGCTGGAAATGCCATCGACCAGTTCGCGCCCATCGGCCAGTGTCAGCCGCACACCCTGTGCGCTGACCACGGGGAGCGGCGAGCGCGCGGTCTTCATCTGGGTATAGGGCAGCCACACATGGCCGCGCCCGGTCCTGTACCAATCGGGGTGTTCGCTCATCCCCCTGCCCTGTCGTGCTTCATGCGCACGATCAAGCCCTGCGTTTGCCGCGAAAAGTCCAACGCCCCGCAGCCTCCCATGGACCGCCGCGGTAGTAGTGCAGTTCAAGGCCCGCAAAAGCGAAGCTGCGGGGCACAAACTGCGCCTCCAGTTCCTGCTGCAACGCTCTCGACTGGGCACGCAAAACCTTGTTCTGCACGGTCACGTGAAGGCGGGGCACGCCCTGGTCCTGCGCGCTCAACATGCCGTGGAACATCTCGGCCATCTGCGCGCGCAGATCGAGCATGGCGGGGCTGTGAATGGCAAAAGCGGTGCCGGTGGTCAGATCCATCACACCATCGACCCACGCAGCAATGGGAGCCACTTCGCAAGCCAGCGCAGCCAGCAGCGTACGCGCTTCACCCAGCAAGCTTGGTGGAAGCGCGTGAAACAGGGTGACATGCGCGGCCAGTTGATTGCGTTCGGGTGGATAGTGCGTCCGGCGCAAGCGATCAGCCCACGATTGGAGCTCTGGCGGCAGCGTGGCGGTGATGATCAGGGGAGCGCGATCAGGCAGCATGGCCAAAGCTTTGCACAAATTGAAGCTCTTGTCCGGCGCAAAGCAGGGAGGGGTGGGAACACTCGGCAAAACCGCAAATGCCTGCATCAGCAGGCGGCTCGGTACAGCCGCAATGTTCCCCGGAATCTGGACAAAGCAAGCTTTGCCCTCGTGCCTCCGTAGTTATGCTTAGGATAGAATCCTTAAGATTGGAAGAAATTGATAACCGTTTCGGACAAGATTTCGCGCCTGCAACCAAGGTTCGCTGATGCAACTAAAGCTCGCCACGCGCCTTCCGCAAGGCAAACCATTTGGCGACATTGGCATTGTGCTGTTGCAGCGTATCGGCAAAAACATGCCCGCCGGTGCCATCGGCGACCATGAACAGCGCCGCAGTTTCGGCTGGATCAAGTACGGCTGCAATCGAATCCCGTCCGGGGTTAGTAATTGGCCCGGCGGGCAGCCCGACCATCGTGTAAGTGTTATAACCGTTCACCGCCTGAATCTCTGACTGGCGGATGCGGCGGCCCAGCGGTTTGCCCTTGGTGATCGGATAGATGATCGTGGGATCGGCCTGCAGCAACATCCCCTTGCGCACGCGGTTCGAATAGAGGCCTGCCACCATGCGGCGCTCTTCGGGCTTGCCGGTTTCCTTCTCCACGATGGAGGCAAGGATCAGCGCTTCCTGCGGCGTTTTGGCGACCGTGCGGGGCGAGCGCTTGGCCCACAGCTCGGCCAGCGTCTTGTCCATCGCTGCCTGCATGCGCTTCAGCACCGCGGCCCGGGATTGCCCCTTCTGCCAATCATAGCTGTCGGGCAGGACCGAACCTTCGCTAGGCACGGGGACCGGCCCGGTCAGGTCCTTGTTGGCCATCAGCCGTTCGGCCACCATGATTGAGGGCATGCCTTCAGGGATCGTGATCAGGCGGCGGATGACCTTGTCGCCCTTGAGGATTTCAAGGATCGTGGATTCGCTGGCGCCTTTGGGGATCAGGAACGCGCCTTTGCGGACCTCGGTCCCGCCCCCCAGCAACCGCGCGCGCAGCTTGAACAGTGCGGCCGAACGGATCGCACCCTGCTCGGCCAGATCATCGGCCAGCGCACTAAGCCCTGCCCCCTGCCGCACATCGAATTCAATCTGCTGTTCCAGCGGGCCTGCCGCGATCCAGCCGCCCAGCAGCCATCCTGCAGCGCCCACGATGGCAAGCAGCACGGCCAGCAGTGGCAGCTTAGAGCGACGACGGCGGGCCATCGGTTGCGTCTCCGGCCTTCTGCCCCGCTTAGTCTTCCACCGCCTTGACGATCACGCTGGCGTTGGTGCCGCCAAAGCCGAACGAATTGTTCAGCGCCGCGCGCACCTTGCGGCGCTTGGCGACGTGCGGCACGAGGTCAACGCCCTCGGTGCCTTCATCAGGATTGTGCAGGTTCAGCGTTGGCGGCACGATCTGGTCCCGAATGGCCAGGATGCAGAAAATTGCTTCAACCGCGCCTGCGCCGCCCAGTAGGTGGCCAATGGCAGACTTGGTGCTGCTCATCGAAGCGCCCGAAAGATCATCGCCCAGCACGCGCTTAACTGCGGCCAGTTCAATCGTATCGGCCATTGTCGAGGTGCCGTGGGCGTTGACATAGTCGATATCGCCCGCGGTCATCCCGGCTTTCTTCAGCGCCATGCGCATGGCCAGTTCCGCGCCCTTGCCCTCGGGGTGCGGCGCAGTCACGTGATAGGCGTCGCCCGACAGGCCATAGCCGACGACTTCGGCGTAGATCTTGGCACCACGCGCCTTGGCGTGCTCGTATTCTTCCAGCACCACCACGCCCGCGCCTTCGCCCATCACAAAGCCATCACGGTCCTTGTCATAGGGGCGGCTCGCTTCGGTCGGCCGATCATTGTAGCTGCAGTTGAGCGCGCGGGCCTGTGCAAAGCCGGCCACGCCCAGCGGGTTGATCGTGCTTTCCGCGCCGCCTGCCAGCATGATGTCGGCATCGTCATCGCGGATCATGCGCGCGGCATCGCCGATCGAATGCGCACCGGTGGAGCATGCGGTGACGACCGCGTGGTTCGGGCCCATCAAGCCGTACTTGATCGACACCTGGCCCGAGATCAGGTTGATCAGGCGGCCGTGGACAAAGTGCGGGGAAACACGGGCAGGGCCCTTTTCCTTCAGCACAATCGATTCGCTTTCAATCCCCGGAAGGCCGCCGATGCCCGATCCGATCGAGCAGCCGGTGCGCATCTTCAGGGCGTCGTCCATGTCGACAAGGCCAGCGTCTTCCAGAGCCTGGCCTGCGGCATCAATGCCGAACACGATGAACGGATCGACCTGCCGCTGAATCTTGTGATCCACGCGCTTGCCTGCATCGAAGCCATACTCATGGTCGGCAGGCTTCACCTCGCATGCGATCTTGCACTTCTGGTCGCTCACATCAAACTTGGTGATCGGCCCCGCACCGCTTTTTCCAGCGAGCAGGTTCTTCCACACGGTTTCCACGTCCGCCCCCAGCGGGGTGACGAGGCCAAGTCCGGTTACGACGACACGACGCATTGAAATCTCCGGAAAATAAGCAAACAGGCCCAGCCCCTGCAATAGGGCTGAGCCTGCCGAAGTCCTCCCCTGCCCGGCGCTTCACACCGTGGGCAGCCCATCGACAAGCTCAGGGCAAAACGGGGAAAGGGGCGATCAGCCCTTGTTTTCGTCGATGTACTTGATCG
>JBEQBV010000255.1:0-5560 GCA_041639635.1 Novosphingobium sp. | reverse complement strand
CTTCCTCGCGGACATAGCGAATGGCAGGGTGAGGGGGGATGAGGTCTGCGGCGCTTTCTGCGCCATCATCAAGGATCAGAAGCTCGGCATCCACACGGCTTTGTGCCAAAAACTGCGCGATGGCAGCAGGCACGTGGTCGCGCCGATCTGCTGTGGGCATGATGGCGGTAATCCGAGGGCTCATGGCTCGGCAGCAGTTTGAGACTGGATCAGGCTGGCCGCGTGACCGGCGAGCGTGCGGATGTCGTCAACCTCATCTTCGCTTGCTAAACGTTGCAACTCAGTGGCGAGTTCTGGCCACGGAGCGTAGGCAGTCGCTTTGATGGCTGCCCGTCTGATCTCTTCGTCCGGATGATGCAGCACCCACCTAAAGAGATCAAAAAACACAAGATCAAACGTGCGGGGGGCAAGGACGCCGAGGGCGGCAATGGCCGGAGCCGAAAGAGCTGCGCTGTCATGGCTGCTCATCGCATGCGCAAGCGTCTGAGTATCAAGGCCATCGAGCTTTTCCACGGCCGATGCGGCCAGGGCCTTTGCACCAGCTCCGTCCAGCAGCAAGTAAACTATGCCAGCAAACTGGTCCTCAAGCCGGTGCAGCCGCGTCTGCCCATCGCGAGTTGACCAGATCACTTCTTCAGGTGAATCTTCCGAGACCGGCACATAAGTGTGGAAGATCAGGCTGTGGTCAGCAGCAAAGCAAGACACCTCCCAGATGGAATAACTGCTTTCGATGACGAGACGGATCGGGACAGTCATTTCATTACCTTCTGAATTTCCTCTTCCACCACGCCAGCAATCTCATCGTTTGATGGTTCATGCTTCGACTTCAAACGCAGCTTGGCCAATTCCGTAACGGTTGCGGCGTCGACCGCGATGGCTCCAGCACGATTTGCCGCCGTTCCGCGTGTGGCTGGCGCATTGGCCGGCAGATCGAGACCAGTCTGTTCACGAACACCGCGCATGATGGCGTTGGCTCCAACAACAGACTGCGAAAAATCACCACCCGTACTCCCGGTTCCAGCGCGGTTCCGCACACTGTTTATGAACACCTGGTCGAGATCCTTCTTACCTGCTTCGGCGAGGGCAATATTGGCCGGAAGCGTGATTGCGGCGACGGCGTCTCGCCTGATTTCCTGTGCCGCAAGAGTCTTGAGCCCACCAATCCATCCAGAATGTTCCTTCATGTTGTCGGGAATGGGCATGCCCTGCAGCACGCTGAAAATGACGGCGGCAGACTTTGCGTCGTTTGCCCCGAAGCGCTTGCGGATCTCCTCTATAACCTTGGCGTATTTGCCAATCTCAACTCGCTTTTCGCCCGACGTTGCACCCGAGACGATGGCGTCTCCGAATGCGGGACGCTGAACCACAGCTCGTTGGTCGCTCTTGCTTCCTTGGGCCGTGTCCACAACCACGATCTTGCCCCGCGCCAACGGAACCTGATCCAACTTCTTGGCAATCGTGACTATGCCTGAGCCGGCGGGCATCACGATCGGACTTTCGTGCGTTCCCTCGCCCTTGGTTCGCTTGAGCTTAAGTGCGTTGACTTTGCTGTCGGCAATGACGCGAATACGCTTTGCAAGATCTTCCGCTTTCTCCTGAGCTATTTCCTCTGCCGTTTTCGGATTGATCTCAGCTGAAGCCCACCATGATTTTCCTTTCCGGAAAACTCTGAGAGCGCTGAGGCTGTAGCGCGTCTTGATTGCCGAAAGGGCTGTTTCCAGTACGCCTTGGGTCAACGGCTTGCCGCCTAAGCCCTTGGCCACGATCTTCGCATCTCGAATGGCAAGTTGGGTCCGCTTCAAGGGATCATTCGGCACGCCGGCTTGCAGTATCATGGTACCCAGCGCCTTGGCCTTGCCCACGATCCACGCCACCACCTTGTCCAGCGCCTTGTCGATCGGGGCACGGATCTTGTTGATCAGGCCGATTACTGCGTCACTGACCTTGCCCAGTCCGGCGATGCGGGCAAGGAAGCTGATGACCAACGTGAGCAGGCCGGCCAAAGTACGCTCCACCCGAGCTGCTGCAGGCGCGATGTTGCCGGCCGCAATTGCCGCGATCCCGTCGATGAACGACGCTGCAACTGCAGCGATCTGACGCAGCCGTTCGACGAAGAACATCACCGTGTTGTAAATGGCGATAATCGCCTGGATGAAGGCGCCGGCGGGCGAGAGCATCGACAGCAGCTTGGTCACTGCCGCTTGAACGACGCGCGACTTCACGAAGTCCATCACCGCGTCGATCGCCATCTGCTTGAGGTTCGACAGCGTTTCCATGAGTTGCTGCCAAGCTGCCGCCGGGCCTTCGGTGACCAGCGTCTTGACGAGATCGAACCCGGTTTCCAGCGCTTTTACCGTAGTCTCGTTGGTAGCAGCTACCAGTTTGGCGCGGATGTTGTTCCAGGTGAGGCCCATTACAGACAGCGCAAACTTCAGGATCTCGCGGAAGTTCAGCCCTTGGGGAATGTAAATGCCGGCCCCGCCCATCGCACCTGTCAGCCAGCCAATCAGCGAAGCCTTCAGGTGCTCGAGGAAGTTGCCAGCAAACTGGTTGAACCCGGCCTTACCCGCCGCCACAAGCGTACGCACAAAGCCCATGGGGTTGCGGATGATGGTACTGAACGCACCTCCTGCCTTCTTGAGGTATGGCACCACGGCCGGTGCGACCACCGACAGGATGATCTCCAGCAGGTTCAGCACAGTGCCACCTGCCCAGCGCATAAAATCACCGACGAAGCTGCCGAATGCACCGGCGATCTTGGCGAAGGCGCCGACAATGGTCACGATATCGAAAATTGTCAGCGATCTGATCGTAGCGACCACTCGGCCGGGAATGCCCATGACCAGCGCCTTTGCGCCTTTCATCGCGGTCTGGAACCACTGCCAGGCTCGGGCAACGGCATTGCCCTTCTTGATGTTCTCCCAGATCTCGCCCTGGCCGATCAGTTCCATGAAGGCGCCGATAAGGGCAGAGGCAGGGCTTTCACCTTCCTCTGAGATTGGGTTTTTGCCAAACACGCCAACCAGCAAGTCCCATTTTGGCACATTAGACTTGGCCCAAGCCCCCAGCGGCTTGATGATCGCTTCCTTCACAATCTCGGCAATGCCGCTCACCAGGTTGCGGCCGAAGGCGATTGCGCGGTCGACCGGTGCTGTGAAGATACGCTTGGCGCGCTCCCATACGTCGCCGGGGCTGGCAAGGTCGGTCAGGCCCAGCGAATCAACGAATTGCATCAACGCATCCCGGATGCTGCCACCAAGATCTGCCAGTGCGGCAAACTGCGCCTCAATAAACTTGCCGCCCTTCTGCAAGACACCGTGGTTTTGCAGAGCCTCAGCGATCTTTGGTCCGCCAGGAATGAATTCGATCATCGCCCGCAGGATGTTCTCACCACTGCGATCGACCGCAGCCATGTTGATCGGATTGCGCCCGATCACGATCGTCAGCAGGCGAAAGCCGGGAATGTAGTTGGCCTTGTCGGCAATCCAGTCGAGCGCGCGGCTGACAATACCACGTTGCACCTGCAGCCCGCTGCGCTCCTGCACTGTCACTGGAGCAGTGTCGATGGAACGATGAACCCGGCCACTCACACCGCCCTGCTGAATGGTATGGGTCAGCTCATGAGCGATCAGCCGCTTGCCCTCGTCACTCTCCGGGCGGTAGGCTCCCTTGCCGAATACTACATCGCGGCCATGGGTGAAGGCAGCTGCCCCAAGTCGCGAAGCAAGGTTCGCTGCCTTGCCTCCGGTATGCACTCGTACGTCGCTGAAATTGGCTCGAAAGCGCGGTTCCATAAAACGACGTGTCTCGGTGCGCAGTGGCGTACCGCTCCCCGCTAATGAACGAATTTCCGAAGCTACATCGGATGCCACGTTCTCGCCCGATGCTGCACTGATAGATCCTGCTGGCGCCCGCGCCACCAGCAGCGGAATGCGTTCACGGGCAGCAATCATCCCGCCGTGCGCCAGCCCGTCAGGCATTGCCATGACCTGTCCGGCAACACGGTCAGCCTCGCGCTCGCCGGCGTCACCTGGTTGTGAAAGTCGCAAAGAAGACGGCTGCACGCGAGGGGCCGATCGCACAGACACGCGGGGTGCAGGAGCGGGTTCGGCCTGCTGCACTTTCAGGGCGGAACGAACACCGTTGCTCATTCTGCCCCCGCCATATCAGTTCACCGCGCTCAACAGGGGCCGCAAGGGGCAAAAGCCATCAACCTTGCGGTACTCGCGCTCTATTGCGCTGCGCAGTTCACGGTCAGTCACTATGCCATCGCCAGATATGGCCAGTAATCGCGCATGCAGGGCAACGTTGCGCAATTGCCCGCCCGAAAGCGCACAGCGAACGGCAATCTCCTGCAACAGATCGTCACCCACTCGGTGTTGGCCCAACATGTGTTGCAGGATCTGATAGCGTGCTATCTCGTCGGGTAAGTTGAATGTGATTACTGAATCCATGCGTCGCTGGAATGCAGGATCAATCCGGTCTGCAGCGTTGGTGGTTACGATCAGGATGCCTGAGAAGCTCTCAAACCTCTGCAGCAGGAAATTGGTCTCGAGGTTGGCATAGCGGTCGTTGGCATTGCTCACATCGGTGCGCCGAGCCATCAAGGCATCGCCCTCGTCGAGCAGCATAATAACGTCTCGCTCCTCGGCAGCGGCAAAGGCGCGGTCGAGCATTTTCTCAGTCTCGCCAATGTACTTCGATGTCGCAGCCGCAAGATCTATGCGCCACAGGTCCTTGCCCAGCTTTCCCGCCAGCCAGCGTGCTGCCAGCGTCTTTCCCGCGCCGCTCGGCCCGCCCAGCAATGCGCGGACGCCAGTACTACCCCCACCTAAGTCGGAATGGTCAGCTCCAACGTGGGCAGCCAGTGCTTCACGATGGCGACAGCGCAGCTCCAGCAAGTCCAATTCGTTTTGGGCGAGATCGGGCAGTATCAAAAATGGTCTGCCATCATTTTCGTCTGATGCTTCGACTACCCGGTCAGCCACGGCATTTAACCGTCCATCTGACAAGTCACGCAGAGCCCGCCGCACCCCTATATGGTCAAGCGCATTGGCCCGCGCTGCAGCTCTGCCGGCACGGATCAAAGTGCCCGATGGAATGCGCCAAGCTGCGGCAAGTCCCTGGCGCTCCTGCAATGCCAGCGAAGGGGCAAGCTGCTGCCATAATTGCGATCGAGCGTCCGGACGGGGCATTGGCACATCGATGGACAGAACGGGCCGTGCACTAGCCTCTAAGGTGGCACCGACCGCGGTCACTACGAAAGTAGGTACGATCTGCAGCGGGCAGGGGGCAACCGTAATGGTTTCAGGGCCCGGTTGCGGCGCGTCAGACGGGCTGCGGATTAGTGGTGCGGGACTGTTCGCTGTAGCATCGACAAGCATGGCTGCCTTGTCGAGGAACGCGCGCAGGGCAGTATCGGCTTGTTCTTTCGCACTCGGGCCGGTGATTATTGCATGCAGTCCGATATGCTTCGCAATCGCTCGCGCAAGGGTCCTGCGACCATTGTGCTGTGCGCCGCGTAGCCAGATTACCGTGTCGGGCGCCTTGCACAAAAGCA
>JBEQBV010000254.1:0-5583 GCA_041639635.1 Novosphingobium sp. | reverse complement strand
CGTTCCGGCGTGCAGGATGTTGATCGGAAGGCCTTGGGCATTCCCGAGCTGGACGAAGTGGTGGCGCGATATTGCGCGCGGACCGGGCGCGATGGCCTGCCAAATTTGGATTGGTACATCGGTTACAACTTCTTCCGTCTGGCGGCGATCATCCAGGGGATCAAGAAGCGGGTGATCGACGGCACGGCATCAAGCGCGCACGCCAAGGCGATGTCGGAACGGGTGAAGCCGCTGGCCGAACTGGCGATGCGTTTTGCGGTGAAAGCCGGGGCCTGATACGGGCAGCCCGATGGAACGGCGGCTCAAGGTTTTCTTTGATGGGGGTTGTCGGCCCAATCCGGGCCGTATCGAGGTGGCCGCCGTGCTGCGCGGCGTGGCGCATGCGCGCGATGATCTGGGTGACGGCACCAACGGCGATGCTGAGTGGCTGGCGCTGATCCACGCGCTGGAATGTGCTTTGGCCAGCGGCGCTGTGGCGTTCGATCTGATTGGGGACAGCACTTCGGTGATCGAACAAGCCAACGGGCGTGTGAAGGCCCGGTCAGAGGCTGATCGAGCGCATCTGGCGCGGTTTCAGGCCTTGGCCGCCGCGCATCCGCCTGCGCGCATTCGCTGGATCAAGCGGGCGCAAAACCTAGCGGGGATTGCGCTGAATTCGCGTCATCCGCGGTAGCGTCCCTTCATACCCAACCCCGCTCACCCTGAGCTTGTCGAAGGGTGCCTGAAGGCAAGGGCTGAGCCAGCGTCCTTCGACAGGCTCAGGACGAGCGGTTTGGGAGACTTGGTGTGCGTCCACCAAACTTCGTCATTCCCGCGCAGGCGGGAATCCAGTTTCAACGGTTGCGCGCTGGATTCCCGCCTGCGCGGGAATGACGAGGTTTCAGGTCAAATCAGGCCGCTTCGGCCTTCGCCTCCGCCCGCTCTGCATTCAGCGCCTCGGCCAACAGGAACGCCAGTTCGATCGACTGCGCGGCGTTGAGGCGCGGGTCGCAGTGGGTGTGGTAGCGGTCGGCGAGACCTTCCTGCGTGATCGCGATGGCACCGCCGGTGCATTCGGTCACGTCCTGCCCGGTCATCTCGATGTGGATGCCGCCAGCGTGGGTGCCCTCAGTGCGGTGGACGGCGAAGAAGCCCTTCACTTCGGACAGGATGCGGTCGAAAGGACGCGTCTTGTAGCCGTTGTCGGCCTTTATCACGTTGCCGTGCATCGGATCGCATGACCACACTACCGGGTGCCCTTCACGCTTCACCGCGCGGACCAGCGGGGCGAGCCCTGCTTCGACCTTGTCATGCCCGAAGCGACTGATCAGCGTGATCCGGCCTGCCTCGCGCGCCGGGTTCAGCGTGTCGAGCATCTTGAGCAGCGCATCCGGCGTCAGCGAAGGACCGCACTTCATGCCGATGGGGTTGTGCACCCCGCGCAAGTATTCGACATGGGCCGATCCTTCAAAGCGCGTGCGATCGCCGATCCACAGCATGTGCGCGCTGGTATCGTACCAGTCACCGGTCAGCGAATCTTGCCGCGTCATTGCCTCTTCATAGGGCAGGAGCAGGGCTTCGTGGCTGGTGTAGAAGCTGGTGCCCTGAAGCTGCGGCACGGTGCGGGGATCGACGCCGCAAGCTTCCATGAAATCGAGCGCTTCGCCGATCTTGTCGGCCATCTCGCTGAACTTCGTGGCCCACGGGCTTTTGCCAATGTGTTCCAGTGTCCACTGGTGGACCTGGCGCAGGTTGGCATAGCCGCCGGTCGAGAATGCGCGCAGCAGGTTCAGCGTGGCCGCTGCCTGACTGTAGGCG
Organism: Novosphingobium sp.; assembly: GCA_041639635.1. Lineage (GTDB taxonomy): Bacteria > Pseudomonadota > Alphaproteobacteria > Sphingomonadales > Sphingomonadaceae > Novosphingobium. The sequence goes on along the minus strand of JBEQBV010000254.1, from coordinate 3,786 downwards.
CGCAGCATGCGTTCGGGATCGGGAATGCGCGATTCCGGGGTGAAATCGATGCCGTTGATGTTGTCGCCAAGATAGCTTGGCAATTCAACGCCGCCGATGGATTCCACCGGCGAGGAGCGCGGCTTGGCGAATTGCCCGGCCATGCGACCGACCTTCACCACCGGCTGCTTGCTGGCGAACGTGAGCACGACGGCCATCTGCAGCAGCACGCGGAACGTATCGCGGATGTTATTCGGGTGGAATTCGGCAAAGCTTTCGGCGCAATCGCCACCCTGCAGCAGGAAGCCCTTGCCCGCCGCGACTTGCGCCAGATCAGCCTTCAGCGCGCGCGCTTCGCCGGCAAAGACCAGCGGCGGAAAGCTCGTCAGGGTCTGCTCGACCTCGTTCAGCTTTTGCGCGTCGGGATAGGTCGGCAGATGCCGCCCTTCAAATCCCCGCCATGAATCCGCAGTCCAGTTCTGTGCCACAATTGCTTCCTTTCAAGGCCTGCGCCTTTACGCCGCAAGCCCGCGAATTGCAAAGGCAGCGTTGCGTTCAGAATGATCGAGGCAATTGGTCAGGCGATACGGGGTTTCCCCTAATCCGTCTGACTGAAACTTTTGGTGGATCGGCGGTTAACCCCGATCATCCACCATAAGGCCGCCCGCATTCACCCCATGATCGCCTTTTGCCGTTTCCTCAGCGCGCTTTTCGGCTGCCGGTCTGGCAACATTCTGCCGTTGTCGGCGTTGGCGATCTTTGCGGTGGCCGCGCTGATTGGCGGCGCGGTGGATATCAGCCGTGGCTGGCGGGTGCAAACGCGGTTGCAGGCAGCGTGCGATGCCGGAGTGCTGGCCGGGCGGCGTGCCGTTACCTCCAATGGGCTTGATGCGACGGCGACCGCGCAGGGCGAGAACTACTTCTTTGCCAATTTCAACGCCGACAAACAGGGTGCCGGGGAAACGACATTCCAGATGACTTCCGGGGACCGCGGCAGCACGATCGAGGCGGTGGCGACGACCACGCTGCCGCCGATCATGATGCAGCTGTTCGGCTTTGCCGGATTTGATCTGCGATCAACCTGCACCGCTTCGATGGAAGTGGGCAACAGCGACATCATGATGGTGCTCGACACTACCGGGTCGATGACGTCTACGCTATCCGGCAGTTCGCAGACGCGCATTCAGGCGCTGCGTTCATCGATGGTCAGCTTCTATGATACGGTGGCCGCTGCCGCATCGGGCACAAGCGCGCGCATCCGCTATGGCTTCGTTCCCTACAGTTCCAGCGTGAACGTGGGTGCCCTGATCCGCGACCGCGATCCCGATTACCTTGTCGACAGCTGGACGTACCAGTCTCGCCGCGCGATCCGAAACAGCAACGGATCGTTTCGCCAGTGGGAATATCGCCCGCTGACCTTCGATGTCAGCCAATACAAGAATTTCGCCACGGCAAGCACCAATACCGGCACCAGCGGCGCGGCTGTTTCCTCACGCTGGAAGGGATGCATCGAAGAGCGATCAACGGTTTCGGAAGAATCCTTCACATGGTCGTCGCAGACGGGTTTCACGCCGGAAGGGGCGAACGATCTTGATATCGACAATGCACCCGATGGCACGAACACCACCCGGTGGGCCCCGATGTGGCCCGAAGTGGCCTATATCCGCACCTTCACCGATTCGCGTGGCAATGTTTACATGAACAACGCGATGCCCTCATCAACGGGGCAGCAGGCGCTGTCATTCTGCCCATCGCCCGCCCGGCTGCTGGGGGAAATGGACCGGGATGCGTTCTCTGCCTATGCCAATGCGCTCGTGCCTGAAGGTGGCACCTATCACGATATCGGGCTGATCTGGGGGGCGCGGCTGATGTCGCCCACCGGCATCTGGTCGGACAATGTGCTTGAACGCCCGCTCAATGGCGGCGAAGTTTCGCGCCATCTGATCTTCATGACCGATGGCGAAATGGCGCCCAACTGGTCGATCCAGTCATCGTGGGGCATGGAGTATCACGACCGCCGCATTACCGAAGATGGCGTGACCAACCAGACGCAGCGGCACAACTCACGCTTTCTCGCCGTGTGCGAAGCGGTGAAGGCCAAAGGCATCCGCGTGTGGGTGATCGCCTTTGCCGCCGGGATGACCCCAGAGCTTGCGACATGCGCGTCCACCGACAGCGCCTTTACCGCATCGAATGCCAGCCAGCTTGAACAGGCGTTTCAGGATATCGCCAAGCAGGTGGGCGAACTGCGGGTGGTGAAATGATCAGGCGTGGCCTGATACGTAACAGCGATGGCGCGACGATTGTGGAATTTGCCATCGTTTTGCCGCTGTTCCTGGTGTTCCTGATCGGCATCATGGACGTGGGTCAGATGGTCTATGGAAAATCGGTGCTGACCGGCGCTGTCCATCGCGCGGCCCGCGCCTCTGCCACGGAAACGCGCAACATAAAGCTGGCCGATGATTCCGTGCTCGACGCCATCAGGCCGGTTCTGCCGGGAGTGACCATAGAGACAAAGCGCACCAGCTATTACGATTTTGCCGACGTTGGGCGCTCGGAAAAATGGAACGATGCCAATGCCAATTCGCGGTGCGACAACAACGAGGTCTACACCGATGAAAACCGCAACGGCCAGTGGGACGAAGACATCGGCAAGGCCAACGATGCGGGCAATGCCAATGACGTCGTTGTCTATCGCGTCACCGCGCGCTTCAACCCGGTGTTCAAGGTGCCCTTCGCGCCGCAGCGCTGGTCTCAACGGACGCTGACAGCAACGGCTGTGGTGAAGAACCAGCCCTTTGGCAATCAGACAGACTATGGATCGACTGCAGGGAGTTGCCCATGATCCGGCGCTTTGGCCAAACCCGCCCGCTGGCCGCCCTTTTGCGCGATACGCAAGCGGTCTCAGTCCTGGAGTTCGCGCTGGTCCTGCCGCTGTTCATGACGCTGGGCATGTATGGCGCCGAAATCGCCTGGCTGAATGCCACGGCGCTGGAGGTGAGCCAGGTGGCGGTATCGATGGCCGACAACGCTTCGCGCATCGGCCAGACCGACAACAGCGGCGTTACCCCAACGATCAGCAGTGCGGACGTGGAATCCGTGCTCAATGGTGCGCTGGAGGAAGGCTCTTCGGCCAATCTGGAAGAGAACGGGCGGGTGATCCTGTCCAGCCTTGAAGGCCATCCGGTGACGGGCAAGCAGTACATTCACTGGCAACAGTGCAAGGGCAAAGGCAAGCAGCAATCAAAGCGCGGCAAGGCTGATCCAACCGGCGGTCTGCTTTCATCCATAACCAACGGCTTGCTGATGGGCGGCAAGACCATCAAGGCACCCAATGGCAGCGCGGTGATGGTGGCCGAAGTGTGGTACGAATACAAAGGCCTGTTCGGCACGCTGTTTATCGACAAGATCACGATACACGAAGAGGCCGCCGTCATCGCCCGCGACGACCGCAGCGTGGACAACGGCCTGACGGGCAATGACAGGAAGAACGCTTGTTAGGCGCGCTCAAGGCTTCTTTTCGGGCACCACTTCCAGCCGCCAGCTCTTGTCCTTCACCAGATAGCGTTGCGCCAAAGCCTGCATGCGTTCTGGCGTGGTCTGGCTGTAGTCGTTGAGGATCGTGCGGATTGCGGCGATCTTGCGTGGATCGCTGGCTGCGCCTTCCAACTGGAACATGTAGAAGCCGTTGCCGGTGCTGGCGCGGGTGATAAGTTGCTTGAGTGGCTCTGTCACGCGGCCGATTTCATCGGCGGTGGGCGGACTTGCGGCAAGGTCGGCAGCAATCTTGTCAGCCGCGGCAAAGAA
>JBEQBV010000253.1:0-5590 GCA_041639635.1 Novosphingobium sp. | reverse complement strand
GGTACGCGCATTTGCGCGGTAAACACTACTGGACATCCGTCCCCTCCGGCTTGCGGTGCGTCCTTGACCGGCGCATCTTCGCGTCGAGGAAAAGCTAACGCGGCACTGCCGCTGATGCCATCGGCGCCCTTCTCCTGCGTTCCACTGGATGAAACTGTGTTGAGCAAGGATGCCGCCACCATTGCTTTGCAGATCGTGCTTGACGGCTTGCCCTCAAACGGCCGATATTGTAAGCTACACTAACAATAAATCGGGCAGAGGAGCCGCGCCGTGCAAACATTCGAAAACCAGATCGCCTTCATCACCGGCGGCGCATCGGGCGCAGGCTTTGGTCAGGCGCAGGTGTTCGGGCGGGCGGGTGCAAAGATCGTGGTGGCCGATATTCGTGCCGATGCCGTGGCCAAGGCCGTGGCCGAATTACAGGCAGCAGGCATCACGGCCCATGGCATCACATTGGATATCATGGACCGCGCCGCCTATGCCGCCGCCGCAGACGAGGTGGAGGCCGTGTTCGGCGCTGCGCCCACGCTGCTGTTCAACACGGCGGGCGTCAACAGCTTTGGCCCGGTGGAGAACACCAGCTACGATGATTTTGACTGGATCATTGGCGTCAACCTTGGCGGCGTGATAAACGGCATGGTCACATTCGTGCCGCGCATGATCGCCAGCGGAAAGCCCGGACACATCGTCACCACGTCTTCGGTCGGCGGGCTGATGGGCAGCGCCCTTGCCGCGCCCTATTCCGCCGCAAAGGCCGCCGTGGTGAACCTGATGGAAGGCTACCGCATGGGGCTGGAAAAGTATCAGATCGGCGTTTCTGTGCTGTGCCCGGCCAATATCAAATCGAACATTGCCGAAGCCAGCAAGCTGCGGCCCGCGCAATTCGGACAAAGCGGTTATGTGGAAAACGAGGACTCCATCGCCTCGCTCCATTCGATCCACCAGCACGGCATGGACCCTGTAGAACTGGCCCAGCATGTGAAGGCCGCGATTGAGGCCAACCAGCTTTACGTGATCCCCTACCCCGAAATGAAAGACGCCCTGCGCGCGCATTTCGATGCCATCGTCGATTCAGTACTGCCGCTGGAAGCCGATCCCGAAGGCGCGCGCCTGCGCACCGAAGCGCTGGCCAACTGGGCGGCGGAACGGACGCGGGTGTTCCGGGAAAAGCAGGGGGCCGAGTAGGTTATCACGCTCACCTAACCCCAAACCGCTCATGCTGAGCCTGTCGAAGCATGGTGGCGCACCCCAAGCGCCGAGACCCTTCGACAGGCTCAGGGTGAGCGGAGTTGAGGTGAAGTGAGAGAGTGTTCTAATGTGCGGCCAAACTACCGCGCCACACGCAGCCGCCGCTGTTCGGCAATCGCTCTGTCCGATAGCTCACACGCCGCAATGAACTGGACCAGCGGCATCGGCCTGCCGAAATGGTAGCCCTGCAATTCATGGCATCCCGCTGCACGCAGGATTTCCGCCTGCGCTTCTGTCTCCACACCTTCGGCAATCACTGCCATATCGAGCCCGCAGGCCAGCGTGATCGCCCCGGTCACCAGCATGGTGGGCTTGGCACCGGGCGCAAGGCCCGCCAGCAGCGACTTGTCGATCTTGATATGGCTGAACCCGTAAGAGCGCAGATAGTGGATGCTGGTAAATCCGGTGCCGAAATCATCGAGCGCCACCGACATACCTAGCGCCTTGAACGCTTCCACCGCGCTGACCACACGTTCAGGATTGGCCAGCAGATAGCCTTCGGTAATTTCAAACTGCAGCCGTTCAGGCGGAAAGCGCGTCTGTTCCAGCACGTGGCAAACCTGCCGTTCGAACGCCGGATCACGGAACTGTGCAGGTGAAACATTGACGCTGAGCTTCAGATCGCCCAGCGGCCCGATCTCGCGACAGGCGCGTTCCAGTACGTAAAGACCAAGCGGATGGATTTGCCCGGTTGCCTCGGCAATATCGATGAATTCATCGGGTGGCAGCGGCCCCTGCGGGCGGCGTGGCCAGCGCAGCAGAGCTTCGGCTGAGACAATTGCACCGGTATGCGCATCGACGATGGGTTGATAAAACACATCAAATTCAGCGCGATTAAGGCCCGATCCGATCTGCGCCTCAATCGCAAGCCGCCGCAGCCGCCCTTCATCGAACCCGGCATCATAGATCGCGACTTGCCCCTTGCCGCGCGTCTTGACGTGATACATCGCGGTATCGGCGCGGCGCAGCAATTCGCGCGGGCGGCCCTGCGCATCGACATTGGCGGCAATGCCGATGGATCCCCCCACCTGCAGCACGTGCCGGTCCACCAGCACGGGCAGAGCGATTTCTTCCAGCATCGCGCGCGCCAGCTTCAGCGCGGTGGCTTGCGCATCAGGCGTTTCGAGCACCACCGCAAATTCATCGCCGCCCACCCGCGCCAGCGTGGCATGGGGTGGGCAATGCTGGCTCAATCGCAAACACACGCTACGGATCAGCGCATCGCCAGCCTGATGGCCATGTTCGTCATTCACGGCCTTGAACCCGTCAAGATCGATGAAGATCACGGCCAGGCAATCGTGCGGCAGATCACGGCGCGCTTCCAGCCGGTCCAGCCGGGTCAGCAATTCGCGCCGGTTGGGCAACCCGCTCAAGGGATCGCTAAAGGCAATGCGGCGGTTCTCTTCGCTCAGCTTCTCCGTCTCGCGCTGGCGGATGCGCAAGGTGCGCTGCGAATTGATCAGTTCAGAAAACGCGCGGTTGTAGCTTTGCGTCACCACCATCATGCCCGCGCTGACGCAGCACAGCACCAGCGCTTGCGGCAGCAAGTGGCCGCCATTCGCCCACGAAAAATAGAACGCGAACGATAAGGTGCAAACCACTGCCACGCGCATGGCGGCCGCGCGAAGGGTCATCAGACAGAACACCGTGCTGACTTCGGTCAGCCCGAGAAAGAAGGTGATATTGCTGCGCGCATAGCCATCTGCCGTCTGGTACACCCAGATGCACCACAGTTCGAACGCCAGACACATGATGACGGCCAATGTGCAGGTGCGCTTCAGATAATGGACAATCTGGGCATCACTCAGCCGATCAGGATCGGACTGCCGCCACCACCAGAACGCCCGCGAAATGGCCATGGCGCACATCGCAACAGGGGTGACAAAGGTCTTGATGGCTTGCGCCGAATCAAATGACGTGAACGTGATCGCCAGCGCGTTGCACACGAGAATCGCATAAAGCAGCGGCATCTGCCGGGAAAACGAGCGGAACTGCGCCCGCGTGAGTTCCGCGTCGCTTGTATCCAGCCTGAAAATATCCAGCAAAGCCCGCATCTTGCAGCTTCTCGCCCACCACCTGTTGCGGTTTGGTTAAGCTGCAGGAAATGAAACAGTTTTCTGAACATCAGGTCGGGCAGACGCTACGTAGCAATTCGTAGCGCCCGCCGGGAATGCCTGCTTTCAGCAGCAATCGTCAGTGGTTGTCGCGCGGCAACCCATGTGTGTGGACGATGCGCTGGTACTTCTCCGCCCCTTCCAGAATGCCGCCGCTGGAAAGCTGGCCCACGCGCTCGCGGTAGATTTCCTGCCACGGCGTTTGCGATGGCGGATAGGGATAGCCGCCGGCGGCCTCCAGTGCGGCGCGGCGTTCGGCAAGCTCGGCTGCGCTGACCAGCATGTCGGCGGTGCCCTTGCGCAGATCGATGCGCACGCGGTCCCCGGTCTTCAGCAGCGCAAGGCCGCCCATCGCGGCCGCTTCCGGGCTGGCGTTGAGGATAGAAGGGCTGCCCGATGTGCCCGATTGCCGCCCATCGCCGATGCACGGCAGCGCGTTGACGCCAGCGGTGATCAGGTAGGATGGCGGGCGCATGTTCACGACCTCGGCAGAGCCGGGATAGCCGATGGGCCCGGTGCCGCGCATGAACAGCACGGTGTCCTGCGTGATGCCGGTGGCGGGATCATCAATCCGCGCATGATAATCCTCCGGCCCATCAAACACCACGGCGGGGCCTTCGAACGCTTCGGGATCATCGGGGTTCGAGAGATAGCGCGCGCGGAATTCTTCGCTGATCACGCTGGTCTTCATGATCGCGCTGTCAAACAGATTGCCCGACAGCACGATGAAGCCGGCGTCCTCAAGCAGCGGCTGCGCAAAGGGCCGGATGACCTTCTCATCCTCGATCACCGCATCACGGCAGTTCTCGCCGATGGTCTTGCCGTTCACGGTCATTGCGCTTTCGGCAATCAGACCCTGCCCGATCAGTTGCGCCACCACGGCGGGCACGCCGCCTGCGCGATAGTAATCCTCGCCCAGATATTCGCCCGCCGGTTGCAGGTTCACCAGCAGCGGAATCTTGTGGCCCAGCCGCTGCCAATCAGTCAGCGGCAAGTCCACGCCCACGTGGCGCGCGATGGCGGCCAGATGGATTGGCGCGTTGGTCGATCCGCCGATGGCAGAATTGACGACGATGGCGTTGTGGAATGCGTCCAATGTCATGATGTCCGAAGGCTTTAGGTCTTCGTGCACCATATCCACGATACGCTTGCCGGTGCGCCAGGCGCATTCCTGCCGGTCACGATATGGCGCAGGGATCGCCGCCGAGCCAGGCAGCATCATGCCCAGCGCTTCGGCCAGGCTGTTCATCGTGGTGGCCGTGCCCATCGTGTTGCAATAGCCGGTCGATGGTGCAGAGCTGGCGACGAGCTTAATGAAGCCGTCATTGTCCAGCTCGCCCTTGGCCATCATCTCGCGGCCCTTCCACACGATCGTGCCCGATCCGGTGCGCTCACCCTTGAACCAGCCGTTCAGCATCGGGCCGACCGACAGCGCGATGGCCGGAATATCGACTGTGGCCGCAGCCATCAGCAGCGCGGGCGTTGTCTTGTCGCAGCCAGTGGTTAGCACCACGCCATCAATGGGATAGCCATAGAGCGCCTCGACCAGCCCCAGATAGGCAAGGTTGCGGTCCAGCGCGGCCGTGGGCCGCTTCCCGGTTTCCTGAATGGGGTGGACCGGGATTTCCAGCGCGATGCCGCCCGCCTCACGGATGCCTTCGCGCACCCGCTCTGCCAGCACGATGTGGTGGCGGTTGCAGGGCGACAGGTCGCTGCCGGTCTGCGCGATGCCGATGATCGGCTTGCCCGAACGCAGTTCCTCAAGGCTCAGCCCGAAGTTCAGATACCGCTCAAGATAGAGCGCGGTCATATCGATATTGTCGGGGTTATCGAACCATGCGCGTGAGCGGAGCTTGGGGCGGCTGTCGGAAGAGTCGGTCATCGTGGCTTTCGGATGCTTGAGGGAGTTTGAAGTTTTAGCGCGCCTTGCGGGCCTTGCTGACGCGGTAGATCATCACATGACGATAGGGCTTGCCGGGATCGACCCGTGCGGAAACGAACGTGGGCTGGTTGGGCGCATCCGGGAACTTCTGCGGTTCCAGCGCAATGCCATCGCCCATGCGGTAAAGCTTGCCACCCTTGCCAGTCACCGTGCCATCGATGAAGTTGCCGGTGTAGAACTGCACGCCCGGTTCGGTGGTCAGCACTTCGAGCACGCGGCCCGATGCCGGGTCTTCCAGCCGGGCGGCCAATTGCGGCGTGGCGGTCACGCCTTTGTCGAGCGCGAA
>JBEQBV010000252.1:0-5627 GCA_041639635.1 Novosphingobium sp. | reverse complement strand
GTGCTGCTGGATACGCACTGGTTCACCATCGTGGAATTCTGCGTAACCGCGCACAGCAGGCGCGCGGGGCTGTTCACATCGGACGAGTTGCCGCGCGGGATGAAGCAGATTCCCTATGATATCAAAGGTTCGCCCGCGCTGGCCCATGCCATTGCCGAACGCGCGACCGAGGCCGGCGTGCGCACGACGGCCATCGATGATCCTTGGCTGCCAATCCACTATCCCACTGTAAACCTTACCACTTTCCTGCAAGGGGAGGAGGAGTGGCTATCCGTCAGCCACGCCTATTCGGGCGAACCCGATGATTTCCTGACCGTCGGCGAAGGCATCGGCCGCGCGATCCGGGAGTCCGACAAGCGCGTGGTGATCATCGCCAGCGGATCGATGAGCCACCGGTTTTGGCCGTTCAAGCAGATCCCGCTGCACGAAGCCTCTGATCCCATTCACATTTCCAGCCCCGAAGCGCGCGAGGCCGATCTTGAGCGGCTGCGCTGGTTTGCTGAAGGAAACCACGCTGCAGTGATCGATTCGATGCCCGAATACCTGCGCCACGCCCCCGAAGCGCGGTTCGGGCATTATCTGATGATGGCGGCGGCGTGCGGTGGGCGAGAGTGGAAAGCGAAGGGGCGGCAGTTTTCGGATTATGAAAATGCCACAGGCACCAGCCAGGTCCACGTGTGGTTCGACAAGCCCGCCGACGGGTGGAACTGAGCTGCGAATAAGGGGGCATTTGTGCCCCCTTTGCAGCGTGTTATGGACGGTTAGGTGCAGCTAGGTGCTTCTAGGTGCATCTAGGTGCACTTCAGAACGCACGCATTTATCCACGCGATGATCTCTGCGCGGCGCACGATGTCGTCGGTCAGATCCTCGTCCACGCCAAGCTGCCAGGCAAGGTCTGCGCGGGTGCCATCGGCAGCAAGGGCGGCTACCTTATCGCGATAGGCGGCCAGTGTTGCGACGTCTGCAAAGAAGCCCTGAGCCACCATATCGTCTTCATAGAGCGTATAGAGCTGCACGATCTGCCCAAGGTCAAACTCAGGGTGATATTGTACCGCCCAAACCTCGCTGCGGCCCAGCGGGATGACCGCGGCTTGCACCGCGCTGTGGCGGTTCGAAGCGAGCAGCGTGGCGCTTTGTGGCAGGCGCGTAACCTCGTCATAGTGGATGCACGGCGCATCGAACACAGCCTGTTTGCCTGCAAACATCGGATGCGCGCGGCCCCCCGGGTTCAGCGCAATCTTGCGGGCAAAGCCCACTTCGCGTCCGCGCGGGCTGAGTCCCACTTCGCCACCTGCCGCCACCACAGCGATTTGAAGGCCCCAGCATGATCCGAAAATCGGCAGGCCATGATCGGCCGCCTGCGCCACCAGCGCGATCTGGTTGGTTACGGCAAAGTCTGTGTCATACGCATGGAGCGACGAGCCGGTGATGACGAAGCCATCGTAATCGGCCCAGGTGCGCCCCTGCGGCATGGCCTCGCCCGCGTCGGCGCCGTTCAGCACATCGAGTTCGATCTGCGGAAAGTGCGCGGCTATCGCCAGCGCGTAGATCTCGCTGGAATTGCGCACGCCAAGATCGCGCGCGCGGGCGCGTTTGTCGGCGGTGTTGCCTTCGAGCAGCAGCAGTCTTGTCATGGGTCAGTCTCTGAATCAATGCGCAGTGCGGGCCAGGTTTGACCGGTAAGCCTGCGGGGAAACGCCGCTCCAGCGGTGGAAGGCGCGGGTGAAATTGCTGTGTTCTGCATAACCCAGCCGCAGCGCGATCTGCGCGATGGAAAGGTCCGGGCGGGTGCGGAATTCGAACACCGCCTGCCGCATCCGGCATTCATCGAGCACTTGCTGGAACGAGCTGCCCTCTTCAGCCAGCTTGCGCCGCATGGTGCGGCTCGACATGCCGATCTCGCGCGCGATGCGCTCCTGTTCGATACCTTGGGTGTTCAGATCGCGGAACACGACTTGCGCCAGCCGTTCAATCAGCGAGGTGCCGCGCCGCAAAGCGACCATTTCGCCCGAAAGTTTCCGCAGATCAGCCTGCGGTCCCTGCGTTGGCGGCAGGGTCAGATCGAGCATTTGCGCGGGGAAGCGGATCTGGTTGCTGTCAGCCCCGAAGGTGCACGATGCGCGCAGGACCTTGCCGATATCGCCCCGCATCTCGTGGCTTTCCGCCTCGAACGCGAATTCTACCTTGTCCCACGCCCCGTGCGTGCCGCGCCGGATGATCTGCCCGATAATGCCGAGCGAGAACATCGCATCGTGATGGCGCGGCCAGATATCGGGATCGAGAATGCGATAGCTGACCGAGGCCATGTCCTCCTCGCGCTCTAACCGGATATCGGTGCAATCCTGCAGCAGCGCGAAATAATCGACCATGCGCCGCAGCGCTGTGCCGACTTTTCCGGCGGAATTGATGGCCGTGCCGATGGGGCCGAGCGAGGCGAGATCATAGTGGACGCCTGCCAGCCAGGGGATCGCCACATCGCGGGTCTGCCGCACCACATCTTCGGAAAAGCGCACGAAATCAGCCAGCGGCATCGAATTGGCGGCAGTCGGCAAAGGATTGCCCGGCGGGACTGCATCCCGCAAACAGGCAGGCGTTGGAAGTGAAACCGCAGCGGCAGACTTTTCGGCCAGAAGGCCTGCCCAACCATCAAGCGCAGCGGTGCGCACTCTTGCATGCGACATCGTTTTCTCCCCGGTGCTGCCTGCCTGAACGCGCAGGTTCAGGTCAGGAACAGACATTCTCGTTGGGGCAGGAGCCTATCGATTCGGACATTCCGAATATTGATAGAAATCGTCAGAAATTATCCTGATTGATCAGGGGTGGAAAAGGATGGTTGCACTTGCGCATTGACCGGTCCTGCCAAGCATCTCGCCAAAAGGCGTGGAATTCTGATCGCGAGCCGAACCTTGAAGCGAAGGTGGATACCGGCGTTTGAAGGGCTTTGCTTTAATGGTGCATGCCAGTGTTGCCAGACCTGAAGCTGCCGATCCCGCAGCATGCGATGTGAATAGCTGGAAAGCGGTCATCAGCGCTGTGGTTCTGGGCACAATCGGCGTGCTTTCCTTCATCATCCAACCGGGAATCGTGCAGGGATTCGTAACCGAACTGGGAATGAGCGAGGCGGCGGCGGTTGATTTGGCCGGGGTGGAAATGCTGGGCGTGGCGCTGGCGACCATAGCGCTGGCCATTTTCGGCGGGCGGGTGGACTGGCGCCACGTCGTGGCCACAGGGCTGCTGGCGGCGGTGATCGGCAATGTCGGATCGGCGCTTTTCGAGGGCGCGGCGTTTGTTTTCTCGCGCTTTGTCGCAGGGCTGGGCGAGGGCACGATCATCTCGATCAGCTTTACGTTCGTTGGCGTGACGCGGCGGACGGAGCGCAATGTTGCTCTCTATCTGGTGCTGCTGCTGACCTATGGCGCGTTTACGCTATGGCAATTGCCCGCGATCCTTGATGTCATTGGCTTTCCCGGCCTGTTCGCCGCTTTTGCCGTCGCCTCGGCGCTTGGCCTGATCACAATTGCGCAGGTGCCGCGCGGCTTTGTGCAAGACGTCATGGACAATCCTGAAGCGCGGCAGCTGTCACGTGCATTGCTGGGCGTGGCGCTGGCGGGCGTGCTGGCCTATAATATGGCGCAAGGCATTGCGTGGGCTGTACTTTTCCTGGTGGGCATCGGGGCAGGGCTTGGCGAACAGCAGGTGGCCGACAGCCTGTTCCTTTCACAGATCGTGGCGATTGCAGGCGCACTGGCTTCGGTCTTTCTGGCCAGCAGGCTGAACCGCAATGCCGCGATTGCCTTTGGCATTCTGGTGGGTGCGGCCAGTATTGCACTGTTGCTGGGCAAGCCGTCGCTCACCCTGTTCACGCTGGGCGTGTGCGGTTTCAACTTTCTTTGGAACTTCGTGCTGCCGTTCATTCTGGGGCGCATCTGCGATTTTGATACGAGCGGGCGGATGATGTCGCTGGCGATTGCGATGCAGATGACCGGGCTGGGTGGAGGTCCGCTAATCGCTGGGCGGCTAATTGATGGCACCGGCTATGGCGCGGTGCTGGGGCTGTGCGTCGCGCTTTTCGTGGCGAGCTTTGCGCTGCTGCAGATTCCGATCCGCCAGCACCGGATGTTGCTGGCGACGACATCCCCTTCCACCTGAACACACGGATATATCATGCTTTTTGCAACGCTTGGCGCAGGACAGGGCCTGACTGTGGTCAATCCCGCCACCGAAGAACCCATTGCCACGATCAAGGCCTATGGCACGGAAGAGATATCCGAAATCATCGAGAGGGCAGACAGCATGCGCCCGGCATGGGCCGCGCGGACGGCCAAAGATCGGGCGCAAATCCTGCGCCGCTGGCACGATCTGATGATGGCGCATCAGGATGAACTAGCGGCGCTGGTGACTGCTGAAAGCGGCAAGCCCTTGGCCGAGGCGCGGGGCGAGGTGGCCTATGGCGCGGCGTTCATCGAATGGTTCGCCGAAGAGGGCAAGCGCGCCTATGGCGAGACGATCCCGACATTTGCCCCGGGCAAGCGCGTGTTGACCATCAAGCAGGGTGTAGGCACGTGCGCGGCGATCACGCCGTGGAACTTCCCGGTGGCGATGATCACGCGAAAGGTAGCTCCGGCATTGGCCGCAGGCTGTGCGATGGTGGTCAAGCCTGCAGAGGCAACGCCGCTTTCGGCGCTGGCGCTGGAAACGCTGGCGCATCGCGCGGGCGTGCCGGCAGAGCTGTTCCGAGTGGTGCCAACGCTCGACCCGGCGGCGGTTGGGACGCTGTTTTGCACCGATCCCTTGGTGCGCAAGTTGAGCTTTACCGGATCGACCCGCGTGGGCCAATTGCTGATGCAGCAGGCCGCGACCAATGTGGCGCGGTTGAGCCTGGAACTGGGCGGGAATGCGCCGTTCATCGTGTTTGACGATGCCGATCTGGATGCGGTGGTCGATGGGCTGATGGCATCGAAGTTTCGCAATTCCGGGCAGACCTGCGTCTGCGCCAATCGCATATTGGTGCAGGATTCCATCCACGATGCCTTTGTTCGCAAGGTGGAGGAGCGGGTTGCGGCGCTGGTGATCGGCAATGGTGCGGAGCCGGGCACCACGATTGGTCCGTTGATCAATCAGGCTGCGGTCGAAAAGGTTGAAGCGCTGGTGGCTGACGCCCGTGCCGCTGGGGCCACGGTGCTGGCCGGTGGCGGGCGGGCAGAGGTGGGCGCACGCTTCTTTGCGCCGACGATCCTGACCGGAGTGACGCCGGACATGGCCGTGACTTCGTCCGAGATTTTCGGGCCGGTGGTGGCCGTGATCCGCTTTGCCGATGAGGCCGAGGCGGTGCGCATCGCCAACGACACGCCCTATGGCCTCGCCGCCTATTTCTATGCCCGTGACATGGGGCGGATCTGGCGGGTGATGGAGGCGCTCGAATACGGGATGGTCGGCGTCAACGACGGGATCATTTCCACCGAAGTCGCCCCGTTTGGCGGGATCAAGCAATCCGGCCTTGGCCGCGAAGGATCGCGCCAGGGTCTCGATGAATATCTGGAACTCAAATACTGCCTGATGGGAGGCATCGACCGATGACCACGAATGCTGAACTCTGGACTCGCCGCGAAGCAGATCGGAAGAGCGTC
>JBEQBV010000251.1:0-5631 GCA_041639635.1 Novosphingobium sp. | reverse complement strand
TGGCCCTGATCGACATAGCGTTGGCGGCAGGCGTCGTAATCGTCGGTATAGATGCAGAAGTGGTGGAACCCGGTCTGCCCCTTGGCAATCGTATCGCGATAGGCGCTGGGCCGATCACAATGCTGCTGGATCAGCTCGATCTGCATGCCGCCCGATTGGGCCAGAGCCACTGAAAAATCGATGCCTTCGGATGGGGCCCCGCGATAGCTCGCCTCGGCCAGTTCGATATGCGGCACCATGAAGAACGGCCCGATTCCGGTGGCCGCGATCCACGCTTTCGCGGCGGCTTCCACATCATCGACCATGAAGGCGGCTTGCATCAGATGCGGGCCAGTCTGGCCGGGGGTGACGGTGATGTTGGTCATTTTGCCTCGTCCCATTGTTATCGCACACGCCCCCGCTCCCCCGTGAAAGCGGGGGCCTCAGGCGTTTGCAGCTGCCGTTCTGTAACAACCCTGAGGTCCCCGCCATCCGGCTACGCCGGAAGTTTATCCTGAGCGGCCGACCTGCCGGACAGCCGAAGGGCGGGGACGCGCGGATTGTTGTTCAGGCCGTCGTCGGATGCCCCAGCACCATGTCGTTCAGCTTCTCATGAAACCGCTGCACGCGCTTTTCCTGGCCCGGCAGGATGCAGCCCTTGAACCCGCGCGAATTGAGGCCCTGCTGCTGCGTGGTGCCGATGGAAAGGTCCTGATCGGCCACATAGCCCACCGAAACGCCATCGCCATATTTCGAATGCCGCGTGATCGCATCATGGCGCAGCGGCGCGGGGCCGACCGGGGTTTGCACTTCGGCCTGCTTCGCATTGGGTGGATAAAGGCACCAGTGCTGGAATACGCACTTTTCGGGGTCCGTGGGGTGCGGTTCGGTGCGCAAGATCTGACACTGTTCGGGCGACATCGTGATCGTGAGGTTCGGGAACAGCGTGCAGTGGAAATAGTCCACCAGTTGCTGGTCGGTCATTGTGGAATAGTCATACCCCGCATCGGCCCCGCGTTCGCGCTTGGCCTTGATCACCGCTTCACGAATATCGGCGGTACGGCCCCGGTATTCCTTGGGATCGATGCCCCATGCCTCGGCCGCTTCGTACAGCCCCGGCGGCACATCGCCGCTGACGTAGTCCTTGCGGCTCGTGGCCTGATGGCCGATCATCCACATCGCGTTGTGGCCGTTTTCGTACATTTCGAAGACGGTGGTGGGCAGGCCATCGTTGATGAACGTCGCCAATTCCGGGTGGATGGTAGGGAGGTGATAGCTCTCGTTGAAGTTGTCGCGGATAATCTTCCAGTTGAAATCGCAATCCGCCGAAACATTCAGCACGCGCACCCAGTTGTCGAGCTTGTAGCCCGCCAGACGCTCGGTATAGGGCCAAAGCCATTCGTGCAGCGGCGCCACGTCATCGTCCATGCACCAGAACACGAACGGCCCCCACGTCTCGCAGCGCAGTTCTGACAGGCGCACTTTGCCACAAGGGTTGCCGCCGGCAAAATCATCGGGGTCCTGCACATGCACCAGCGTGCCGTCGGGCGCATATTGCCAGCCGTGATAGCCGCAAGTGATGCGCGGGGCCGATCCCACATCGCCCAGCACCAGCCGGTTTCCGCGATGCGGGCAAGTGTTGTAGAACGCCTTCACCCCGCCATCGGCCTGTTTGACCATGATGACCGATTCCTTGCCGAAGTTGTGGCGGATCAGATCGCCCTCTTCTTCAAGATCGGCCAGCACGCCGCCCAGATGCCACACCTTGGGCCAGAGGTTCTTGTTCTCAAGCTCCATCCATTCGCGGGTTATATAGCGGTCCGCCGTGATCACATCGCCGCGCACGGCCACGTCAAACTCCGGGGAATAGCGGGAAATCGTTTCGTGAACGGTCATTTCGGCGTCCTCAATCTTGTTCTCAAACCGGCCAGTTGCGGGTCTGGCTGAAATCGTCTCCGCGCCTGCCGGGACGGCACAACGGATTGCCTTCAAGGAATCCGTCTGCTGCCGGGTCAGTACGCGCCCAGTCCACTATTTCGCGGCGGCGGCTGATACGCCACTCACCATTCTTGCAGGTATATTCGTCCACGTATCGTCCGGCGACGACCAGATCCTTCGGCTCGCCCTCTTCGCGCGTGCGGTGCCATGCATAGAAATAGACCTCGCCGCTCGCCACATCGCCGCGCACAACGATCTGCGCCTGCCCGATGATATGTTGGCTGCCCTCCAGATCGGCGAGGAACCCTTGGGCAAAGGCCACGAATTCATCCGCAGTGCCCTGCATCAGCCCGCAATCGACCCATGCATCATCGTGAAAGGCGCTGCGGTGCAATTCCGGGTCAAGCCGGTCCTGCCCGCGCATATAGCGGCACAGCGCATCGTGGATATCGCGCCGGGCGCACAGATCGCGGACCTCGGCTTCCATGTCGAACGCCATCGCCTCAGCCCTCCGCCGCCAGATACTTGTCGATCACCATCTGGAAATGCCGGATGCGCGATTCCTGATAGTTGCCCAGGTTCTGCACGCCCACCGCGCTGGCCCGGAAGCCCTGCTGCTGCGCGCGCAGATTGTCGGTATCCTGATCATAGACATGGCCCATCGCCGGATCAAAGCCCGGCGCGCTGGCATAGCTTTCATGCTCGGCCACATGATAGGGCTCTGGCGGTTCGGGCACGCGCCCGCTCATCGGATTGGGCCGCAGGAACAGGATTTCAAACAGCGTGCGGTTGGGATCGCTGCCAATCGGGCGGAAACGATAGACCATCGGCAGGGACAGGCCGGGGAACAGCACCATGTTGGGAAACACGTGATATTCGATGGTGTCGATCATCTCGCTGTCCGATACGGCGGAAAGATCAGTCTGATACGCCTCGCCCATGATCTTGCGCAGATGCCGCGCCATCACTGTGCGGGCGGTTTCGCCCTCTTTCACATCCAGGCTGTCGTCGCGTGAATCCTTGTCGCCCAGGATCATCGTAGCCAGCAATTCCTTTTCGGACAGCGGCTGCGCAAGGTGCGGGGAATTGACGCCGCTCGCGGCATAGAACCGCGTCACATGGTCCGAATGGCAATCATACTGGACGTTGGCATCGCCCACGCCCTTCAGCAGTTGCGGGTGCGTTTCCAGCACGTGATAGGATTCAAGAAAGGCTTCCTGCGCGGTCTTCCAGTTGCAGGGCAGTTCCTTGGCGACATGCACTGCGACATAGCGGTTTGCGATGTCCCAATCCTTGAAGTGATCGGGCAAGGGGCGGAGAAACTCCTCAAGGCTCGGCCCATCTTGCGAAGGGTTGATGAACACGAACCCACCCCAGTGGCCGACGCGGGCTTCGGGCAGATTGGTCTTTGCCGCATCGATATGCTTGAAATCCCACGCACAGGGCACGGCCTTCAAAGTGCCGTCGTTGTTCCATGTCCAGCCGTGGTAGGGGCAGCGGATATCGTCGCCTGAACCGATGCCTTCGCCCCGCTTGAACTTGGTGCTGCGGTGGAGGCAGGAATTGACGAAGGCGCGGACCGACATGTCATCCTGCCGGACGACCACATAGGAAAGGTGGGCAACCTCGTAGGTGTAGTAATCGCCGGGTTCGGGGATGTGATCTTCGCGGCAGACCCATTGCCAGGTCTTTTTCCAGATCTTCTCGATTTCAGCCTCGAAGATAGTCTGGTCGAAATAGCGGTTCACGCTAACCGGCGCGCTGCCCAGAAACGCCGGCTCCTCCATCGCCAGCACGGCGGGCGGGAGCAGGGCATCGGCGGCAACGATCTGCTGCATGCTGGGCGCATCGGGACAGCGGATTGCGGCAAGATCCTCGCCCTGTGCAGGTTCGGGCAGGCCGTGGGGGTTAATCGCGTCCAGCATGGTCTCTCCATCCCGCGCTCTAAAACCGGCAGCGGTGCCTGTTTTATGCGCCAAGCGCCGATTCGGCTCAACCTAGCGGTTGCGCTAGGTGGGCCAGACCAGTTCTACGCGGCGCAATGCGCCAACGATGCCTGGGACGGGCGAAAGATCACTGTCCGGGCCGATGCTGAAATCGGGAATGCGCCGCAGCCACTCCTCAAGCGTGATCGCCACCTCCTTGCGCGCCAGTTCCTGCCCCGGGCACATGTGCGGGCCGGAACCAAAGGTTGAATGGCGCGGGCGGTTGCGCGCCGGATCGATGGTCAGCGGATTGGCATTGATGGCAGGATCAAGCCCATGGACCTGTGTGGGGATGGCGATCATGTCGCCCGCTTTCAGAGACACCCCGTGAAAATCGGCGATATCATCGCGCACTTCACGCGCGATGGTGACAAGGCCGAAGCGGCGGAACAGTTCATGGACGACCGGCGTCAGATCGCCACCACGCTGCCGCAGATCGGCACGCAAAGCCGGGTTTTGCGCCAGTTCCCGCATGATGAAGCCCAGCACATTGACCACCGTATCCAGCCCGGCAATCAGCACTTGCGTGACGAGGGACAAGGCCTCGTCCCGGGTCAGGCGGCGGCCTTCGCCCAGATCGGCGTGCAGCATCGCGCTGATCATGTCTTCGCCCGGGGTGTGGAGCCGTTCGTCCACCAGCGGGCCGACATAATCGAAGAACACGGCCTTGGCCTCGTCAAAGCTCATGTCCATGCCGGGGCGGGTCATGCATTCGGCCCAGTGGCGGATCTTCGGCGCTTCTGCGGCATCGATGCCGACCAGCGCCATGAACACGCGGATCGGGAACTGCTCGGCGTATTGGGCGGTGAAATTGCAATGTCCGCGCGCGGCAAATCCTTCGATCAGTTCCACCGCGGTGGCCCGGATGCGGTCGGCCGCGCCCCGGATTGCGCCGGGGTTCAGGTGGGCGTTCAGGAGTTGGCGATAGGGTCGGTGCTCTGGCGGATCGATGGTGGTGGGGATCAACCCGTGCAGTTCTCCCACTGATTTGGGCAGGACAATGATGCGCGAGGAAAAACGCTCGGGATCGGACTGCACATCGTGCAGGGCCTCTCCGCCAAGGGCGATCCAGTGGCCTTCGTTGTGCGGCGTCCACACGATGGCGGGATTGTTCGCCGAAAGATCGCTCCATGCCTTGTGGAAACCATCGTTTTCAAGGCCAGGGGGCATGTAGATGTCGATATCGACGATGCGGTCGGCTGGTACGTGTGCGGGCGCTGACATGGCGGCGATCCTCTTCGAGTTCTGTTTTGCCTGTAATCATGCGACAGCCGCAGGCGTTTGGCGCTTGGCGATAAGGATAGGCGGATGAGGCATCGGCAGGGGAGGCCGTTTGACATGTTTGCGATAAAATTAGAATGATTGCTCTTTTTATGGGGATGAAGGCTATGGGGACCCGCAGGGATGCAATGAAGGCCGCAGTTGCAGGATCGCTAGGCGTTCCGGCGCTGCTGCATGGGGCCTATAGCCGCGCTGCATCGGCAGGTGCGTGCAAGGCCACTGGCGAAGCGTCTGCATGGGGGCGCGGAATCGAGGGGCAGCGCAAGGCCGACCTTGGCAATGGCAAGTTCCTCAACCCGATCATCTCGGGGGACTATCCCGATCCTTCGGTACTGAAGGACGGCGACGATTACTACATGACCCATTCGTCGTTCGATGCGGCACCGGGTATGCTGATCTGGCATTCGCGCGATCTGGTGAACTGGCGGCCCATCGGCCCGTCGCTGAA
>JBEQBV010000250.1:0-5645 GCA_041639635.1 Novosphingobium sp. | reverse complement strand
AATCTGTCACATTCAACGGTTTTGTCGATTACTGTAATGAGGCAAACCCATTGGGAATACCCTGAAATCTGACTTAACCGACGTGTCAGCCCGCGTTCATGCGTGGGGACAACAGGAGGAGAGTCAGCCATGACAATCAGGAAATTCACATTGGCCGCATTGCTGGCCGCCGGCTCGATGCTGGCGTTGACCGGAGCCGCCCATGCGCAGGAAGCCGCCGCCTCGCCGGTCATTTCCGAAGGCACCGCCGCCAAGGAATGGTGGCCCAAGAGCGTGGACCTGACCGCGCTGCGCCAGAACGAGGCGGTAAAGGCCAATCCCTATGGCCCGGACTTTGACTATGCCAAGGAATTTGCCTCGCTCGATCTCGATGCGGTGCAGGCCGATATCCGAAAGACTTTGACCACATCGCAGCCTTGGTGGCCTGCCGACTATGGCCACTATGGCCCGTTCTTCATCCGCATGGCCTGGCACAGCGCGGGCACCTATCGCACCGGTGACGGGCGTGGTGGTTCGGATGGCGGCGAAATGCGCTTTGAACCGCTGAACTCATGGCCCGACAACGTGAACCTCGACAAGGCACGCCGCCTCGTCTGGCCGATCAAGCAGAAGTATGGCCGCAAGCTGTCCTGGGGCGATCTGATGGTGCTGGCCGGCAATGTCGCCATGGAAGACATGGGCTTCAAGACGCTGGGCTTTGCCGGTGGCCGCATCGATGCGTGGCAGCCCGATCTGGTGTTCTGGGGCCCCGAAACCAAGATGCTGGACGACAAGCGCCGCGATGCCAAGGGCAACCTGAAGGGTCCGCTGGGCGCCACGCAGATGGGCCTGATCTATGTAAACCCCGAAGGCCCGAACGGCGTGCCCGATCCGCTGGCCGCCGCCAATGACATCCGCCGTGCGTTCGGCGCGATGGCGATGAACGATGAAGAAACTGCCGCGCTGATCGTGGGCGGGCACACCTTTGGCAAGGCGCACGGCGCGCGCAAGCCCGAGGAATGCGTTGCCGCCGATCCCGGCATGGGCAAGATCGAGCAGCAGGGCCTTGGCTGGGCCAACAAGTGCGGCAAGGGCAATGCCGAAGATACCGTATCGAGCGGTCTTGAAGGCGCATGGTCGGCCAATCCGATTGCGTGGAGCAGCCAGTATCTGGACAACCTCTATGGCTTTGAATGGGTGAAGACCAAGAGCCCGGCCGGTGCCACGCAGTGGATCCCCAAGGACCCAGCCGCTGCCAGCCTTGTGCCCGATGCGCACCGCGCCGATGTGCGCCACGCGCCGATCATGTTCACCACCGACATCGCGATGCGCGAGGACCCCGGCTTCCGCAAGATCACGATGGCATGGCAGAAGAACCCCGATCTGCTGGCAGATGCCTTTGCCCGCGCATGGTTCAAGCTGACCCACCGCGACATGGGGCCGCAAGCCCGCTATCTGGGCAAGGACGCGCCCAAAGTGACGCTGGCATGGCAGGACCCGCTGCCGCAGGCGACGTACGCCATGGTCGATGCCGGTGACATCGCGCAGCTGAAGAGCAGCATCCTGTCGTCAGGCCTGACCACGGCGGAACTGGTGCGCACGGCATGGGCGTCGGCCTCGTCGTTCCGCGCGACCGACATGCGTGGCGGTGCCAATGGCGCGCGTCTGCGGCTTGCCCCGCAAAAGGACTGGGCGGTCAACGATCCGGCAGAAGTGGCCAAGGTGACGGCCAAACTGGACGCCATCCGCACCACCTTCAACAAGAGTGCCAAGGGCGGCAAGCAGGTGAGCCTTGCCGATCTGATCGTGCTGGGCGGCAACGCGGCCATCGAACAGGCCGCCAAGGCGGCCGGGCAGGACGTCACCGTGCCGTTCACGCCGGGCCGGGTCGATGCTACGCAGGCGCAGACCGATGTGGATTCGTTCAACTTCCTCCAGCCCAAGGCCGATGCCTTCCGCAATTACTATGCGGCAGATTCGTTCTATGCGCCGGTGGAAGCGATGGTCGACAAGGCCGATCTGCTGAACCTGACCGTGCCGGAACTGACCGTGCTGGTGGGCGGCATGCGCTCGCTGGGTGCCAATGCCGGTGGATCGCAGGCAGGCGTGTTCACCGACCGTCCGGGCACGCTGACCAACGACTTCTTCGTGAACCTGCTGTCGATGGACAACGTGTGGACCAAGGCGGCAACACCGGGCCTTTACGAAGGCAAGGCCCGCAACGGCGGCGCGGTGAAGTGGACCGCAACCCCGGTTGATCTGGTGTTCGGTTCCAATTCGGAACTGCGCGCGGTGGCAGAGGTCTATGCATCCAGCGATGGCAAGGCCAAGTTCACGGCTGACTTCGTGGCGGCGTGGACCAAGGTGATGAACGCCGACCGCTTCTGACTCGCGGGATAAAAAACGAAGCGGCGGCGGGGCAGGGCCTCGCCGCCGCTTTGCTATTCAAACACCACGAACGGTGCCCAGACGTGCGGATTGGAGGCACCAGGCAGCTTCGGATCATCCATCACGCGCAACATGGCGCGGCGCAGGGACTCGGCCGGGGAACGGCCGCTTGCCGCATCGCGCAGGATATGGCCCGTGATCATCGCGGCGGCATCATCACGCACCGGCCAATGTGAAAGCATCAGTGTGCGCGCGCCGGCATAGCGAAACGCTTGGGCAAGACCTGAATAGGCAGGCGCAGCCCCGCCATCGCCCGCAGCCGTATTGCAGGCAGACAGGATCACCCAATCGGCATCAAGCCTGAGCAAGCTGATTTCCGAAGCGGTCAACACGCCATCACTTTGCGAACTGGCAGCGGGGCGGGCAAGCACCAGCGCAGGTTCGGTAATGCCCTCCATATCGCCCGCAACCAAGGCATGCGTGGCAAACAGCAGCACGCGATACTGATCCAGCGGGGCAGCCCGAAAGGCATCTTCACTCGCCGCAGCGCCAGTCAGCACTGTGGCGTTGCGCATGCTGCGGGCGACGGTGGCAACCTCGGCGGATTCGAGCGATGGCAAACCGGCAAGCGAGATTGCATCGGCCTTCCCGCCACGGAACACCGAACTGGCCAGGACCGTGCGCGCCCGTGCCGGGCTGCTATCAGCCAGCCGATCAGCCCCGAACGGCGTGGGCGCGCCGAATGCAAGCATCGTGCCCTGTGCCACGGACTGGCGGTCCTGCTTTTGAACCGGAACCAGCGTGGGGCTGATCGCGATGGCATAACGCCTTATCAGGAACGGTGCGCGAGTGCCGATCCTGCCCATCGGCTGTTCCAGCAGCGCGGCAAAAGGAATGGCGGCGGCATCATCGCCAGTGACAATGCGCAGAGCGCGGGCCTTGCGCAGAGCGGCTGCGGGCAGATCGACAAAGATGGCGCGATAAAGATCGTGCGCAGCGAACGGATCGAACGTCCCGCGATCCAGCGCCCGGCGTAGTTGCATCGCGCTGCCTGCGAAAGCCGCCCGGGTGGGCTTCATGCGTTGAACCTGCGTACTGCCTTCATTCGCAAACAGCACGAAAGATGAACCAAGCGCGGGAATGATCGCCAGCGCCGCTTCATGCTTTGCCAGCGACGCCGCAAGTTCATCGGGCGAAACGGCACGGTGTGCGGTAAGTGCGGCCCACGACGGATCAGACTGTGCCAGCGCCGCGCGTTGGCGGGTCAGTTCCGTCAGCGCGGCATCGCGCGAGCCACGCGCCGCCTCCCAATCGCCGCCATTGCCCAGCAGCAACAGGTAAACCGAATTGGCGCGGCGAAAGGCCTGTTCGGCATCCTGCAAGCTGCGCATGCGGGCGGCGAGTGCAGGATTGGCAGCACCGGCGCGGGCAGCGGCAAGCCGGGTGGACCTCGCCACTTTGGAGCCGACCAGAATCTGCGAGGCATTGAGCGCCAGTTGCATGTCGCCCCGCTGCACGGCCAGCCGCATGGCGAGTTCAAGCGACAGCCGATCGGCCAGAAGCAGTTCACCATCTGCGCTGCCATCCAGCCGGTCAGCCACGGCACGCACCAGATCTTCCCCGGCCCGGCCCGCACAGCCTGTCGCATCTGCCCCCACCAGCGCCGCCATGACGCAAGCCTGCGCCTTGCCCAAAGCCGGAACACGTGGGCCTTGGGCCACCGCAAGGTGCGCCTGCACCGCGGCCATTGCTTCTGCCGTATCGCCACCATCGAGCCGGGCCAGCGCAATGCCGGGCAGCAGCGTTTCGGCGGCTCCTGCGGCCTTGGAGCGGTTCCAGATTTCAAAGGCCTGATCGAGTGCTTCGCGCGCCGGTGCCAGTTTGCCGAGCGCCAGGCGCGTGTGACCCAGAAAGGTCAGCGTACGCAGCCGGTCTTGCGCGCTTGCCCTCTCGCCCAGCGCATCAAGCGTGGCCAAGGCCTGCTGCAGCGCGGGCTCAGCCTCGGCATAGCGGCCCAGATCGGTCAGCAGGCCGCCCAGCGTGCTTAGCCCGCTGGCATAGTTGCCATCGTGCGAACCGGTGGTTTCGACGCGGATTTCCAGCGCGTGGCGCGCCACCTCAACCGCTTCGCTGCGTTTGCCTGCCCCTGCCAGAACGAGCGCGAGCGATTCCACCGCGCGCACATGGCCAAGATCGCTTTTCGGGACATGCGCGGTCACCTGTTCCACCGCGAGCCGGGCCAGCGCCTCGGCCTCTGCATATCGGCCTGCGCGCACCAGACGCAGAGCCAGATTGTAGCGGGCGCTGATGGTCGAAGGGTGGAATTCGCCCACCGCCCGCACCCGCGCAGCAACACCCGCTTCCTGCGCGCGGACCGCATCGTCATATTCGCCAAGCTGCAGATGGGCGAGCGCCAGAACATAGGCAATGTTGGATTCGGCCATGTCGAGCGCCGGTGTGGAGGGCATTTTTCCACGGCGCTGTTCAAGGTAACGCGCACCTTCGCCCAACCGCTCTGCCGCTTTGCGGTACAATGCGCGGCGCATTTCGACATCGGCGGCCAAGGCAATCGCCTGAACATAGGCATCGGGCGCAAGATCGCGATAGAGGCTGATAACCGCATAGGCTCTTTCGGCCTGTGCCAGCGTTGCCTCCAGATCGCCATCTTCGCGCGCGCCATCGGCCAGGGCAACCAGCCCTCGCGCCAGATATGGGGCGGTGGTGGCCCCGATGGGCGCTTTCTCAGCAGCGGCGACAAGCGCCTTGGCCGCCTGCACACTGGCCACCTGCGTCTCCCGGTTGGGATTGGCGTTCTGGCGATCGATTGACCGCGTCAGCGCGTTGTCCAGCGCCAGCAGCGAACCTGGCTGAACGGCTTCAGCCCGTGCCGAATGCACCGCTGCCAATCCGGGCACAAAGGCCAGTGCCACAACGGCCGTCCGCCAAATCCTGACCATACAAACGCCCCCTCGTGCTGAATTGTGCGGACGATACCGCCACAGTTCGGCAACAATCAGCAATGTCGTAATGGTCGCACGCTGCGGCGCAAGGGGGCCGCATGGAACAGCGCGGGGGAAGAGACGCAGGAAGGTTCTCTCGCCGCAATCAACCTGCGCGAGGCATCGTATACCAGCCATCAGGAAAAGTGGCGCACCCGAGAGGATTCGAACCTCTGACCCCTGCCTTCGGAGCTAGAATTACAACGCTACGCTAGGCTTTTCAACCCAACGCTAGAGCACGCTAAGTCACTGTGTCTACAGTGTTTTATTGACTCTTGA
>JBEQBV010000249.1:0-5659 GCA_041639635.1 Novosphingobium sp. | reverse complement strand
TCGCCACGCGCAGCATGTAGGCGTGCAATTGCAGATAGAGCCCGTTCTTCAGCCGCAACGGCTTGAACTGGTCCTCGGTCAGGTCACCCGCCAGACGGCGCTCCACCTGTCCGCGAAATTCGGCCACGCGCGCATCGACCATCGCCCGGTCATATTGGTCGTACTGATACATCTCAGATCACCCAGTTCCCTGCCGCAGGATCGGCAGGCTTGAGAGAAAGGTCGAGCCGCACCGTGGGGCCAAGCGCCCGGATACGGTCCTTGATATGCGCAGGCCGCACACCCTCGTCAGTGCGCGTCGCTTCGATCACTTGAGTGTCGGTGACGATCTGCTTGGCGTTCTCGCGCGCGATCACTGCCTCGGCGTGTTCGCCCGCTTCCACCGCGTCGTTGACATGGCGCGACCAGCCTTCGCCGGTCCACCACACCACATCGCCGGTGCGCAGATCGCTTGCGGTAATGATCTTCACTTCACGGCCTCCAAAACACTCTGCAATTCCATCATGTCTCCCCGGCCTGCCACATCGCCAATCACGATAAGGGCAGGGCTCTTGACCTTGTTGTCCGCCACCAGCGGCCCCAGCGCAGCCAGCGCGCCGCGCAGCACCCGCATCTGCGGACGGCTGGCGTTCTCGATCACCGCCACTGGCATCGCGGGCGAAAGTCCATCGGCCATCAGCTTCTCGGCAATCGCCTCTGCCGTCGCCACGCCCATATAGATCACCAGCGTCCGGCCCACGCCTGCAAGGCCCGCCCAGTTCTGCTCGGTCAGCCCCTTGCACTGCCCCGCCACGAACGTGACGATGCTGGCCGCATCACGATGGGTGAGGGGGATCATGGCCGAAGCCGCCGCGCCCATCGCCGCGCTCACGCCCGGCACCACCTGCACCGGCACGCCTGCTGCAAAGCAATCCTCGGCCTCTTCACCGCCGCGCCCGAACACGAACGGATCGCCGCCCTTCAGCCGCACCACATCGTTCCCGGCCAAAGCCTCGCGCACCAGCAGAGCGTTGATCTCTTCCTGCCGCATCGTGTGACGCGACCGCTGCTTGGCGACCGAGATCATCCGGCACCCCCTGGGCGTCATCGCCAGTATCGAAGGATCGACCAGCCCGTCATGCACCAGCACGCGCGCATTCATCACCAGCCGCGCTGCCCGCAGCGTCAGCAGATCGGCATCGCCCGGCCCAGCGCCTACGAGGAACACAGTTCCGATTCTGTCAGAGGGATTTCTCATGAAGCGCAGATGGCCCTGCCCACGCCAACCTGCCAGCGAGAAACCTTTGCCCCCCGCCTAGATCAGCTTTAGCGCCGCCAAACGCCAACCTAAGAAGACCCGTCACCCTGAACAAGCACCACCCGTCACCCTGAACTTGTTTCAGGGTCCATCCATCGTCTCATGCGGTGGTGGCCGCATTACAACAAAGCTCGCAGCTTGCTTCTCTCAACTGCGCCCAGCGCTTAAGGAGAGATGGACCCTGAACCAAGTTCAGGGTGACGGGAACTCTCGTAAAATCAATCCCCCTCAGCTCCTCGCGTGCCCACTGCCGCCGCCAGCGCGCGCAACCCAGCGCTGTCCTTCAGGTTCACGTCCGACTGCGGAAAGGGGATTTCCACCCCATGCTCCTTGAACAGCCGCCACACACGCCACAGCACGTCCGATTTCACGTTGCCCACGCCGCCTTCGGGATCATCGATCCACACGATCATCGTCATGTCGATGCTGCTCGCGCCAAACCCGCTCAGCAACACACCCGGTGACGGGAAGGGCAGCACCCGCGGCGTGGAGTTGATCGCTTCCAGCAGCAGCTTCTCCACTTTGTCCAGATCGCTGCCGTAGGCCACGCCAATGGGAATATTGATTGCCACCTCGCGCGAGGAATAGGACCAGTTCTCCACCTGCTGCGTCATCAGATTTTCGTTCGGAATCAGATATTCGCGATTATCACGGGTGGTGACGGATACCGCGCGGATGCCGATCTTCTTCACCTCGCCAAACGAATTGCCTTTGCCATCGTTTACCGCGATCACATCCCCCGGCTTGATGGACCGATCCATCAGCAGGATGATTCCGGCGATCAGATTGCCGAACGTCTTTTGCAGACCGAACCCGATGGCAAGGCCAAACGCGCCCGAAAACACCGTCAGCGCTGTCAGGCTGATGCCCAAAACGTCGATCGCAACAAAGAATGATATGCCCCACACCACGATGGTAGCGATCTTTTCACCCAGCAATTGCTGCGTGCGGTCCAGACTGTCGATCCGCCGGAGCATCCGCCGCGCGAACTTGGCCAGCAACCGCGCAAAGGCGATCACCAGCATGACCACGATCACGATGCGCAGCGCACCCCAGACAGAAATGTGATAGGTGCCAAGATCAAAGCCAATTTCGTTCAAAGCTTTGACAGCACGCGCCACTTGGTCGCCAAATCCGGTCATGCCTGCCCCTCATGCGCTGCCCAGATAGAAAGCCCGCGCTCCAGATCGGCTATCAGATCTGCCGTGTCTTCAAGCCCGATGGACAGCCGAACCCCGAAGCGGTCATCCGGTTCCATGCCCTTGAGCGGCCAAGCGCTCGCCGTGCGGATGCTGGCGGGATCAACCGGCGTGGTAAGGCTCTCAAACCCGCCCCACGAATAGCCGATGCCAAACAATTGCAACGCATCGATCAAGGCATCGCGCGCCGCACTCGTCCCACCTTTCAACACAAAGCTGAACAGCCCGCACCCGCCGCCAAAGTCTCGCGCCCACAAGTCATGCCCCGGCGATCCGGGCAACATCGGGCATAGCACTCGCGCCACTTCGGGCCGCGCTACCAGCCACTGCGCGATGGCCAGCGCCGAAGCCGTCTCTGCCTCCAGCCGCAGCTTCATCGTGCGAAGCCCGCGCAGCATCAGCGCGGCATCATCGGGCGAAACCACATTGCCCAACCCTTGCGCCCGCACCCGCAGCTTTCGATACCACTCCTCGCCTGCACTGGCAGAGCCCATCATGCAGTCCGAATGGCCGGAAACGTGCTTGGTCAGGCTCATGATGGAGATATCCACGCCATGCGCCAGCGCGGCAAAGCCCAGTGGCGAGGCCCAGGTATTGTCCAGCACAGACACGATCCCGCGCGCCCGCGCCGCCGCCGTAAGCGCGGGAACATCCTGCACTTCCATCGTCAAACTGCCGGGGCTTTCCAGCAGAACAGCGCGCGTCCGCTCACAACACGCTGCCTCGAAAGAGGCCAGGTCGGTAGGATCAAACCACCGCGTCTCAACCCCGAAATCCCGCAGCAACCCGCGCCCCATCGCCCGGCTCGGCTCATAGGCATTGTCGGTCATCAACAGCACATCGCCGGGCCGCAACACGGTAAGCAAAGCCCCCGCAATCGCCGCCACCCCCGATGGATAGAGCACGGTGCCAGAAGCCCCAGGCTCCAGTTGTGTCA
Organism: Novosphingobium sp.; assembly: GCA_041639635.1. Taxonomy (GTDB): domain Bacteria; phylum Pseudomonadota; class Alphaproteobacteria; order Sphingomonadales; family Sphingomonadaceae; genus Novosphingobium. The sequence goes on along the minus strand of JBEQBV010000249.1, from coordinate 2,226 downwards.
GCGCCTCAGCCAAAGACCACTGCGTAGGCCCCCCACGCCGACCGTAGTAGAAATTTCCATCCTCATTGGCCGGATGCGCCCTCAGCGCCGCCATATCGGGATAAAGATGCGTTGAAGCCCGCCAAACCGCCGGATTGACCACCGCCCCGGGATGCTCCGGCGTCCCCGTCCAAGCCTCACGCCGCCCGGCGAGGACCCCGCGCGTTGCGGGGCCGAGGGTGTCAAAATCGTCAGAATTGCTCATGGTGTGCGCGATAGCAGAGGGAAGGGGCGGGAGTCATGGGGTTAGGTGCAAAGGGTGCGCCGCCACCTACATTCGTCATTCCCACCTATCTTCGTCATTCCCGCGAGGGCGGGAATCCAGCCAACAACCAACTCGCGTAGCTCAACTGCCTCAAGCCGCCCCCGTCGCCTTGGGCGTAGCCGGGTCCAGCCCCCACTCGCTCCACGATCCGTCATAGAGCGCGACGTCCTCCTTGCCGATCAAATGTGCGGCGAAAATCAGCACGTTGGCCGTCATCCCCGATCCGCACGAGGTAATCAGCGGCCGCGCCAGATCCACGCCTGCCGCTTCGAACAGGGCCTTGATCGCGTCCGGCGCTTTCCACGTGCCATCTGAGTTGAAGAGACTGGCATAGGGCACATTGCGCGCGCCGGGGATGTGGCCGCTGGCAAGGGCTGGGTTGGCTTCGGGCACATCGCCGGTAAAGCGGCCTGCGCCACGCGCGTCGACCACCTGTTCGGCCCGGCTCTCAAGATTGGCAATGACATCGGCCTTGGACCGTACGTGGCTGTCATCGGACCACACGGTAAAGTGCCGCTGGCGCAGCGTTTCGGTGCCTTGCGCGCATTTGCGCCCCTCCGCTTTCCATTTGGCAATCCCGCCATCAAGCAGTGCGACGTTTTGCGCGCCGAACATCGTCAGCATGAACCACGCGCGGGTGGAGGTCTTCACCGGGCTGTCATCATAGATCACGATGCGGCTGCCATCGCCAAGCCCCAGCGCCTGCATGCGGCTCGCGAATTTTTCGGGCGAGGGCAGAGTGTTAGGCACCGGCGATGCGGAGTCTACCAGCTCGGAAAGATCCATGAACACTGCGCCGGGGATGTGGCAGGCCTCATATTCCAGCAGCGGCACCCGGCCATGCTCGGGCAGAAACGCGGTGGCGTCGACAATGCGCAAGTCGCTCGCGCCCATTTCGTCGGCGAGCCACTGGGTGGAAACCAGCGAATCCATAAGTTTGTCTGCTCCTGCCTGCCTGCGGGCGACCCGTCTTTGCGAGTTCGCACGTGCGACAGACTAGACACGACTGTGACCTGCGTCACTATGAATTTGTGGTCATTTGGCAACGTCGTGCATCAGAATATTGCCGGCTCCCGGCGCGCGGCATCACTGCGTCCGTTTTGCCTTCAGACTAGCGACATGTCGTGCGGCGCGGGCTGACCGAACGGGCACGATCCGCCCCCTTGCCCGCAAGGCGCGACAAGTGCATGGGACGGCGCAACAGAGCGCTGCCAACGCGCGCTCAAGTGCCGCTAGGTGCATCTAGATGCACTTCGGAAAAACAGGCTGATTCATGACCAATACACCCCTTTTTCTGGGCCAGAACAGTAGCTTGCCTGCCTCGCCAGAGGATGCTGTGCTCGATTACGTGCCCAATCCGCGCAGCGGCACTCTCTATCTCGTCCGCTTCGCCGCGCCGGAATTCACCTCGCTGTGCCCCGTCACCGGCCAGCCTGATTTCGCGCATCTGGTGATCGATTACGCGCCGGGTGAGACCATCGTGGAATCAAAGGCGCTGAAGCTGTTCCTTGGCTCGTTCCGCAATCACGCGGGTTTTCATGAAGATGTGACGGTCGGCATCGGTCAGCGCCTGTTCGATGAGATGAAGCCGCAATGGCTGCGCATCGGCGGATACTGGTACCCGCGTGGCGGGATTCCGATCGATGTTTTCTGGCAAAGCGGCCCACCACCGGCCGGACTTTGGCTTCCCGATCAAGGGGTTGCTTCGTATCGCGGGCGTGGGTGACGGAGACAATCCTTTTGCGGTCTGCCGGGGTGAAGGCCAAATATGCCTGACAATCTGATCGGAAATGACTTGATTATTCGGGCAAGATGAACTCACGCTCGTCCGGCGTTGCCGCTTTCGGCATGCGCAGGCTCTGTCGTGTCTCCGGCGATGAATGTCTGACTGCGAAAATCAGGCAGCGGCGTGGTTTTTACGG
>JBEQBV010000248.1:0-5671 GCA_041639635.1 Novosphingobium sp. | reverse complement strand
GCCTTTGACGCGAACTATTTTGAGCAGCTGTTCGTTGGCCCCGGCAACACCGGCCTGATCGCGGGGCTTCCCGGCGATCCGCGCACGTGGGGCTTTACCCTGCGCAAGGCGTTCTGAACCGTTTCCACCATGCCGCATTGCCTGCGGTCACTTTGGGGCCGGCGGAGCAATCCGCCGGCCCTTCTTTCCGTCAGATCAGTTATTGCCGCCGATGAAATCGCCAAGTTCGCCCAGGATCGAGCCTTCGCCACGGTTCTGCCCACCGCGCGATCCGGCAGCGGCCAGCATGCGTCCGGCAAGGCGGGAGAAGGGCAGGGACTGGATCCAGACCTTGCCCGGGCCACGCAGGCGGGCAAAGAACAGGCCTTCGCCGCCGAACAGCACCGACTTCACGCCGCCCGCCGTGACCAGATCGAAATCGACCGAAGGCGTATAGGCGGCAAGGCAGCCGGTATCGACATGCAGTTCCTGTCCCGGTGCCAGTTCGCGCTCCACCAGCGTTCCGCCCATCTGCACGAAGACCCAGCCATCCCCATCAAGCTTTTGCATGATGAAGCCTTCGCCGCCGAACAGGCCCGTCATCACCTTGCGCTGGAATGCCACGCCGATGGAGACGCCGCGTGCAGCAGCAAGGAAGCTGTCCTTCTGGCAGATGAGGGTTCCGCCCACGTCGGAAAGCTTGATCGGCAGGATTGCGCCGGGGGTGGGGGAGGCAAAGGCAACCCGTGCCTTGCCGTGGCCGTTGTGCGTGAACACCGTGGTGAACAGGCTTTCGCCCGTGACAAGGCGCTTGCCTGCGCCCAGCAGCTTGCCCATGAAGCCGCCTTGCTGATCGGCACTGCCATCACCGAACACCGTGGTCATGCCGACAGCGGCATCTTTCCACACAAGCGCGCCCGCTTCGGCAACTGCGCTTTCACCCGGATCAAGCTCGATTTCCAAGAACTGCAGTTCCTGTCCTTTGATTTCGAAATCGATGTCATCGGCGATGGAGGCGCTGCGTTGGTGGGCCCATGGGCTATTGGACATTTAGGTCTCCCGTTGAAATATCATTGGCTAATGTAGCCATCGAGCATGACAAGCAAAAGGAACATGCCTTGCGTTGGTCGATGTGTGTATGCCACTCGTCATATCAGACACCGTGGGGCATAATTTTTCGTGAAGCTCCCTGTGTTCCATCAAGCCCCCTGTTTTCTATCAAGGTTGCCGATGACCGCCATTTCTCCGTCCCGATATGCATCCGCTGCCATTGTCTTGCACTGGGTTTTGGCCCTTTTGCTTCTGTTTCAGGTGGGCCTTGGTGGTGGGCTCGAGCATCTGCCAAAGGGTTTGGCGCAGTTTGCCGGATATCAGTTCCACAAGTCGGTCGGCATCACGATCCTGCTGCTCAGCTTGATGCGTCTGGCCGTGCGGCTCGCCAAGCCGCGCCTTGCGCCGGTTCCTGATGGCAAGCTGCAGATGCTGGCGGCAAAGGCGGTGCACGTATTGCTCTATGCCATCATGATCGGTGGCCCGATCACGGGTTGGGTGATCGTGTCGACCGCCAAGGTGCGGCTGCAGACCATGCTATTCGGCGTGGTGCCCTGGCCGGATCTGCCCGTGGGTCAGGCTCTGCACGAACCGGCGGAGGTAATGCACGGCTTGCTTGGACCCATGACGTTGGCTTTGGTGCTGCTGCACGTGGCCGGCGCTCTCTATCATCATTTCAAGCGCGAAGACGTGATCGGCAGAATGCTGCCGACGGCGATCACCAGCCGTTCGGGGATCAGCCTTGCTGCGGCCTTGGCGGTGTTTGCCGGGTTTGTAGCGCTTGTTTCAGGCAGAGGCATGACTTTTGCGGCACCCGCCGCTGCCCCGGTTGCCGAAGCATCGACAGCATCTGTGCGCGAAGAGCCGCTGCCAGACAACAGCGCCAGCGCGATCGCAGAGGAGCCCGCGCCAGCCGCTTCTGAAGTTGCGGTCACGGCAAAGGCCAGCCCTTGGGCGCTGGAAAAAGGTGGGCGGCTTGGCTTCACGGCCGATTACAGCGGTGAGTCAATCAAGGGTTCATTCGGCCGGTGGGACGCGAAAATCACGTTCGATCCTCAGGACCTTGCCGGTTCCTCGATCCGCGCAACGATAGACCTCGCTTCGGTTGAAAGTGGCGATGGCCAGCGCGATGACATGCTGAAGAGCGACAGCTTCTTCGGCGTGGCAGCGCACCCCACGGCGCAGTTTGTTTCAACCGCGATCCGCGAGGCTGGCACGGGGCGCTACGTCGCCAATGGCACGCTGTCGCTGCACGGAAAGAGCAGGCCGGTGGCATTGCGCTTCAATCTTAAAATTGATGGTGACAAGGCTGTCGCTACGGGCAGCACCACCCTGCAGCGGCTTGCCTTCGGGGTGGGCGAGGCAGAATGGTCCGCCACCGATCAACTGAAGGACGCGGTCGGCATCGACTTCAACTTCCGCGCTATTCGAAAGTGAGGTTCTGCGAACTGCGCAGGCCTGCAAAGAAGAACTCCGAATAGGCGCGGGCCCAGCGTTCGTTTTCCTCGCGTTCCGGCAGCGGTGCGGCACCGGCCATGCGCACGTGGCCCAGAATGCCCTCAATCCAGAAGCGCGCGGCCAGTTCCGGCTGTGCCAGCGCGATGTTTTGCTCTTTTGCGATTTCAGACAGTTCAGCCGAAACGTTTTCAATGGCTTCGGCATACATCGCATGGCGGTAGCCATACTGGCTGTCCCCGAACTCCTGATCGCACCAGTCCACCAGTCGTTCCATCATCAGCCCGTCGGTGGATTGCAGCACTTCCATGATGGCCGCCGCGCGCAGGCAGAACGCCTCTACCGCAGGAAGACCGGCACCAATTGCCATGATCTTCAGGCTGCGCTCGGTCGTTTTCAACCCAAGCAGGGCATCGAAGAATTCGCGCTTGCTGGCAAAGCGGGTGTAAATGGTGGCCTTGCCAATGCGGGCATGGCGGGCGACGCGATCAAAGGTGAACGCATCAAATCCGTGCTCGCGCAGGACTTCCCAACCTGCCTCAAGAATGCGTTGCGGCAAACGCTGCGCTTCTTCGAGTGAAGGGCGACCACGCCGGCTGATCGTGGTCGCCCTCAAATGGTCTGCATCGCTTTCACCGGTTGCGGTGCCCTCGCGGATCAGGCCAGCGTCGGCCGACGGTGAAACATCGGCCGAATGCGTATCGCAACTGTCAGTGGACTGTAGAGCTTGCCTGTCCTTCGGTGAGCTTGGCGGCGTCATGATTGCGGTCTCGCTCGCAAAGCCGCTCCGCTAAAGCGTCGGCCAAGCGGTTGTGTACCGGGCAAGACATTTCCAAACCTTCGCAATAGGCCTGCCAAAACCGCACGCCCGCATCTGTAAACCAGCGCATCGTTCCCATATCCTCGTTCGTACGAGTTCTTATGGGAATAGAGTGCCTCAGCCCGTGGCAGAGTCAATATACTATAAAATGGGCGAAACGGTCTCATTTATTGGGCTCCACGCCCTGCCAGCCGAGGCCCAGCGCCTTTTCCACCGCAATGAAACCGGTCGCAAGCTCGACCTTTGCCGAAGCCGTCGCCATCGACAGTTGCAAGGCCTGACGTTCAGCATCAAGCCGCTCGGCGCGCGCTATGCGGCCTGCAGCAAGACGTTGCTGCTGCAGATCTACATTGCGGCGTGCCCGCGCTTCGGCGTCCAGTGCCTTTCCGAAAGCGACGCGCTGGCCGCCAAAGCGCGCAAGCGAACCTTCGGCATCCTGCAACGCGCGCAGCACGGCATTGCGGTAGTTCGCCTCAGCCTCCGCACGCGCGCCGCGCGCCACTTCGACCTGACGTTCGGCGCGGCCACCGTCAAACAGGTTCCACTTGAGCTGCGGCAAGGCAATGCCGACCAGATTGCCCGGGTCCAGCACATCGCCGATGTTCTGCCCGCCAAGGCCCAGCAGGCCAAGGAACGAAATCTTCGGGAACTTGTCGGCCATGCGCGCGCCAACATCGGCATTGGCAGCGGCCAGCTGGCGCTCTGCCATGCGAATGTCGGGGCGGCTGCGCAGAAGCATCGCCGGATCGCCGACATTGACCTGCGCCGGTGGCAGCGGGACGGGGGCGGTAGCCGTCAGCATACTGTCGAGCGCACCCGGTTCCTTGCCCACCAGCACCGCGATCTGATCGATCAGCACCGCGATTTCCGCTTCGCTTCGCGCAAGATCGGCTTCGCTGGCAAAGGCTTGCGCCTCAGCCGCATTGACCGGTTGCTGCGCGATCGTGCCTGCAGCAAAACGCTGACGGGCCAACCCAGAAAGCTCACGATCAATCTCGACCTGGCGCTGCTGCAAACCCTTCATCGCCTGCCTTGCCCGCAGTCCGACATAGGCCCGCGCAATCTCTGCTGACAGCGTAACGCGCGCATCGGCAGCGCCTGCTTCGGCGGCTTCGGCGCGAGCCGTGGCGGCCTCAACCTTGCGGCGTGTGCCGCCAAACAGATCGATTTCCCACGAGGCATCAAAGCCCAGGTTATAGGCGTTGATCTCGTCCCGCCCGCTGCCTTCGCCCAGCAGGTTGCCCGGCACGTTGATATAGGGCGCGGCAAACGACGTGTTGATTGTAGGCAGAACTGCCGTGCGGCTTGCGGCCAGCGACGCGCGCGATTGGGCCACGCGCGCATTGGCGGCGGCAATCGAGGGGGAATCGGCAAGCGCCTGCTGGACCAACTGGTTCAGCACCGGATCGCCAAGGCTTTCCCACCAGCGCGGGGCAGGAGAGGTTGCATTCGCAGCACCATCTGCGCGGATGAAAGCGCCCCGCGTTGCAGCTTGCGGTGTCGCATCGGGCGCGCCGGTATAGTTCGGGCCGACTGTGGTGCAGCCCGCTAACAGTGCCGCCAGCAAGCTGGCACCTGCAGCACGGCGAATAAATGAAGAGCGGGGCATCAGTGTGCAGCCTTTGCATGGTAGCCCTTGGGAAGCGGGCGAAGAAGAAAAACAAGCGGCGCGACCAGAACGATGCCGATCGTCAGCGCGAGGAAATCATCGTTGAACGCCATGACCAGCGCATCGCGCATGACCATGCCATCAAGCGATCGCAGCGCCGCAGCCATGCCATCAGGCCCGCCGCCATAGGTCATGGCCTGTTGCCCGACCCAGTCCTGCACGCGCAGATCATTGGCGCCCAGCGAACTGTGGATGGCCCAGCGATGGAACTCCCAACGCTCGTCCTGCAAGGTCGCAAGCGCGGCAAGGCCGATGGAGCCGCCCAGATTGCGCGCGGCATTGAACAATCCGGCCGCATCACCCGCCTCATCGCGAGAAACCGAACTGATCGCCGCTTGATTGAGGAACATCATGCAGAACACGGTGCCAAGCCCGCGCATCAACTGCGTCACGACAAAGTCGTCGCCTCTTGATTGCGCGGTAAGCGTGATGTCGAGGTAGCAAGACATCGCCAGCAAAAACATGCCGGTGCCAACGATCAGCCGGAGGTCTACACGCGAGATGAGGATCGGGAACAAAGGCATCATCATCATCGCCGGAATGCCCGAAAGAAACACGATCTTGCCTGCCTGCAGCGCGTTGTAATCGGCAATCGCGGCGAGAAACTGCGGGATCACATAGGCCGTGCCAAACATGACCGACCCCAGCACGAAAGCGAGCGCGAACACTGCGGCAAAGGCACGGTTGCGCAGCAGCGC
>JBEQBV010000247.1:0-5682 GCA_041639635.1 Novosphingobium sp. | reverse complement strand
CGGCAGGTGTTTGCGTGCGAAGGGATAGATGACGCTCTGGCTAGCGCCGCGCAGGCCGATCTGCTGGCGTTCTCGCTGGTTTCGCTGGCGGTGCTTCCGCCCGATAGCCGCGATGCATTGCTGGCGTTGGCCCGAAAGGTGCGCGAACGCGGCGGGCAGGTTGCGTTCGATGGAAACTACCGGCCACGCCTTTGGCCGGATGCCGCAACTGCACGGACTTCGCGGGATGCCGCAATTGCGCTGGCCACCATCGGCCTGCCCACGCTTGAGGACGAAGCGCTGCTCGGCAGTCCCGATGATCCCGCCGCCGTGGCCGCCCATTGGCAAAGCCTTGGCTGCGCAGAAACCGTAGTAAAGCTTGGCGCGGACGGATGCCGCTTGCCCGATGGCCGGATCATCGCGCCCGAAAGCGTGCTCGCCCCTGTCGATACCAGCGGCGCGGGAGATGCCTTCAACGCAGGCTATCTTGCCGCGCGCCTTCGCGGCGAGGCGCAGGAGCAGGCTGCACGCGGCGGCCATGCCCTTGCCGGTTGGACAATCATGCGCCGGGGGGCCATTCCCTCGCGGGACTAGCCCCCCAATGCCTGCCTACCGGTCGATATAGCCCACCCTGACCAGATCTGCCGGTGCAGACGAGCGCCCCGCCCAGACCGTAAAGCGGCCTGCTGGGATCACCCATGCGTGCGCCTTTTCATCCCACACGCCCAGCGGGTGATTGGTCGCAGCGGGATCGATCGCGATCTCGACCGCGGCCGATGCGCCCGGCTGCAATTCGATGCGCTGGAAGCCCACCAGACGCTTGGGCGGCTGCACCGCACCCACCGCATTCGCGCTTTGCGGCAATGAGACATAGACTTGCACCACTTCGGCCCCGGCCAGCTTGCCGCTATTCTTGACCCGCACTTGCGCGCGCCATGAACTGCGCGCGCTGTCGAACACAAGCTTCGGCGCGCTCTGGGCAAATGTGGTGTAGGACAGGCCATGGCCGAACGGGAAAGCGACGCAAGGGTTCCGCCCCGCCCGCACCGCGCAGCCGCCGCTCACATTGGCATCATACCAGCGATAGCCGATGGCCAGCTTCTCGCTGTAGGTCACCGTCTGGGTCTTGCCGTCTGCAGCCAGAACGCCGGGAAACTGCGCCGGGGTCGCATGATCAAGGAAGCCCTTGCCCGCGCGCGGAAAAGTCACCGGCAATTTGCCCGAGGGATTGACCCGGCCAAACAGCACATCGGCCACGATATTGCCATCCTCCTGCCCGGGGAACCATGTTTCGAGGATCGCTGGCCCCTTGGCCCCGACGACAGCACCCGGCAGCGCAACGCCCGCATTGTCTTTCAACACTAGCACCGATTTGGCCGCCATCGACCGCCCGGTAGCCGAACGCGCCGCCAGCAGAGCCTCGATCATCGCTGTCGTCCGGCTGTTGCGTGCGGAGTTCTTCTCGCCGCTGGTGGCAATGGCGTTGGACCGCGCCGCATACCAATCCAGCCCGCTACCAAGCGCTGCACCGTCCGCAAGCTGATGGCCGCTGGTATCGGTGAAAGTCGCACGGTCTGCCCCTTCCTCCGATATCGTGCCCGCCATGATCACCACCGCATCGGCCTTGGCCGCTTCGGCAAGCACATCGGCAAAGGGTACTTGCGTGCCGTCAACGGTGCCCGAGGCATTGGCATCATCCACCAGCACCAGCTTGACCGAAGCTGTCGCGCCCAAGGCGCTGCGCAACCCTTCAATCGGGGAAACGGTGTAGGCTGGCACAACATCGGAACTGCCGCCGCCCGACCCCATCGGCTCACCCGTCACCGCGCCGCCTGCCACCGCCTGCTGTGCATAGACCTGGCTGGCCTTGCCGATCAGGACAAGCGACTTGATCCCGCTGCGCAAGGGCAAGGCCCCGTTGTTCTGCAACAGCACCGCTCCTCGCCCGCCAATGGCCCGCGCCAGCTTGCCACCTGCCGCATAATCGATTGGCGATTGCTCCAGCTTGCGGTCAAAGATCCCCGCCTTGAAGGCTTGGGTATAGCGCCGCTCCAGCGCTTCATCGATCTGGGCAAGGGTCAGCTCACCGCTGGCAAGCGCGGCCTTGATCTTTTCCGGCGCCCAGAAATTTGGCAGCGGCATTTCGTGATCCATGCCGTTGGCAAGGCTGGCCACCGTGCTTTTCATCGCGAAAAAGTCTGACTGGACATAGCCGGTAAAGCCCCAATCCTTGCGCAGGATATCGGTCAGCAGCTCGCGGCTCTCGCACGATGATTGCCCGTTCACATAGTTATAGGCGCACATCACCGATGCAGCCTTGCCATCCTTCACCGCCATCTCGAACGGCAGCAGATACAATTCGCGCAAAACCTGCCGGTCCACCGTGGTCTGGATGGCCATGCGGTTGGTTTCCTGCTCGTTGGCGGCATAATGCTTGGGCATGGCAATCAGGCCGCGCGCCTGGATCGCCTTGGTTTCGGCAACCGCCATCACCCCGCTCAAATAGGGGTCTTCCCCGAAATACTCGAAGTTCCGCCCCAGAATGGGCAGACGGGCGAGATTGACGCCGGGAGCCTCGAATACGTGCAGGCCCAGATTGTGCATCTCCGTGGCGATCACCTCGCCATAAAGGCCCGCCACTGCAGGATCGAACGATGCCGCTGCCGCCATGGCCGATGGCAGCGCCGTCGCCTTGGCCGAGCTTGGATGGGTATAGGCCCCGATGCTGATGCCGCCAAAACCGTTCACTGGCGGCGGGATCTTGGCCACTTCGGGCGAGACGCAATCGTTCTGCCCCAGCCCCACCGGCCCGTTGGTGATGCGATAGGTCGGCACACCAAGCGCCGCAATTCCGGTCACATGCCGCGCGCCGTAGCACGCCGGCAGGTCGGGCAGGATCTCGGGCCGGGCACCGGTCAATTGCTGCAACTTCTGATCCAGCGTCATGGCGGCAAGCAACATCTTTGCCCGGCGATTGGCGATACCTTCGCGCGCAGCCTCATCGCGCGCCGCCGTCATGTCGGCAATCACATCGGGCGAAAGCCACGGCAGCGCCGTTTGCGAATAAACCGGATTCCCAAGCGCCATGGCCAAAGCCATCGCACCTGTGGTGCTTGCTATTTTCAGCTTCCAACCCAAAGTCATGCGTTTCATCCTCACCACAGTTTCTATACTATTTCAGACAGTTGCCTTGCCACCGTCGGATTTCAAAAGCCCCCACAGCACCACCGCTGCCAGCAGATCCAATCCCGCCAGCGCCACGAACAGGGGGTTATACCCGAACAGGTCTGCGCTCTGCCCGATCAGCAGTGTGAACAGCATGCCGCCGATCCACGCCGATGTGCCCGCCATGCCGCTGGCCGTGCCCACCGTGCGGCTGTCGAACACGTCGGCACACAAAGTGATCAGCGCGCCGTTGAGCAATTGATGCGCAAAACCGCCCACGCAAAACAGCGCGATCGCCATGGCTGGCGACGTGGCAAGGCCAATGCAAGCAGGCCCAACCATACACAGCGCGCCCAGCGTCATCGTGATCTTGCGCGAAGAAAGCAGCGATTTGCCCCGCGCCATCAACCATGGCGGCAGCAACCCCGCCGCAAGGCTGCCAAAATCGGCAGCAAGGAAGGGCAGCCAAGCCCACATGGCGATGGATTTCAGATCAAGCTTCCACACCGCCACCAGATACAGCGGGATAAAGAAGTTGAAGGTCTGCCAGGCCGGTTCCGCCAGAAAGCGCGGCACTGCAATGGCCCAGAAAGACCGGCTGCGCAGCACGTCGGCTTTGGTTGCGGGCTTGGCGGCATCGGGCTGGCTCATCTGGGTCAAGGCATCGCGTTCAGCCTGCGAAAGCAGGGGGTGGTCCGCCGGATCGCGATAACCGACCCACCACATTCCGGCCCAGACAAGGCTGAGCGCACCTGTCACGATAAACGCGGCCTGCCAGTTCCACGTCAGAATGCAAAACGCCACCAGCGGCGGGGCGATCATGTTGCCCACGCTCGTGCCCATCTGGAACAGGCTCGTGGCAAGCGGGCGTTCCTTGGGCGGAAACCATTGCGCCACGGTCTTGGTGCCCGCCGGAATGGCCGCGGCCTCGGTCGCGCCCAATGCTGCGCGGAACACCGCAAGGCTCATCCAGCCCGTGGCAAAGGCGTGCGCCATATTGCTCACCGCCCAACCCACCGCGAACACGAAAAAGCCGATCCGCGTGCCCAGTGCATCCAGCACCGCGCCCGCCACCGTCTGCATCACTGTATAGGTCGCCTGAAAGGCAAGGATCACCCAGCTATACTGCTCGGTCGTCATCGCAAATTCGGTCTTGAGCGTGGGTGCCGCCACCGAAAGCGTCGAACGCGCCAGATAGTTGAGGATCGTGCCCAGCGTAATCAGCGCGATGATCCACCAGCGCAGCGGCAGTTTTTTGATCATGTTGGCCATCCTTCGAATCAGGAAGGAGTGAAGCAAGCGCGCGCTGCCACACGCCGCGCAATCAGGCCGATAAAGCTGTTTTGCATCAAACCAATCCACCCCATCGAACACCAACTTCATATTGGTCAGGCCGATAATAGAGCGATTTTCCGTTGCTTTGGCAAGGATTTCCTGCATTTTCGATTAAGTACAGATACGGTCATAGCAGAAATCCCGCAGAAATTGCACAGAATTTGGCTTGACAAGAAAGTGCTTCCTCACAATTCGGTCAGACCAATACGAAAGCCAAATGTTCAGTTGGGAGAGAAGCATGTCGTTACAAAGGCTACTGTTGTCCGCTACCGCAATCGCGCTGGTGCCTGGATTCGCATTCGCGCAAGACACTGGACAGGCCAGTTCAGCCGAGGCAGCATCTGACCAAAATGATTCCGGCCTCGAAGAAATCATCGTCACCGCCCAAAAGCGCGAACAGAACATGCAGGACGTGGCCGTTGCGGTCACCGCGCTCAGCGGTGATACGCTGACCAATCGCAACGTTGCCACCGTGGCCGACCTTCCGCGCCTCGCCCCCAGCCTTACCCTGACGCAAGGCAACGTGCCCACCAACAACTCGCTCAACTTGCGCGGCATTGGCACGGTTTCCTTCAGCACCGCCATCGAACCATCGGTCGCGGTGATTGTCGATGATGTGCCCCTGCTACAACAGGCACAGGCCTTCTCGGGCCTCAGCGACATCGCCCGCATCGAAGTGCTGCGCGGACCGCAGGGCACGCTGTTCGGCAAGAACGCCTCGGCAGGCGCGGTCAACATCGTGTCGCGCGGCGCATCCGAAGTTCTGACCGGCGCGATCACTGGCACGGCCACCACGGATGACGAACTGCGCGTTGAAGGATCGCTTGCCGGCCCCCTCGGCACCGGTGTCGGCTTCCGCGTCAATGCGTTCTACGCCGATCGCAAAGGCTATATCCGCAATCTTGAAGACGGTTCACGCCTCAACAACGACAAAAGCTACGGCGTGCGCGGGCGGCTTGAATTCGAACCGACCGACACGTTGAAATTCGATGTCATCGCCAGCCATACCGTCAACGAAAGTAACGGCTTTGCCCGCACCTATCGCACGGCCCCTGCCGGGGCGACCGTGTTCGGAACGCCGCTTGCCCCCAGCATTGCCGGGATCACTGCTGGTGAAGACAATTACAGCGTCCGCCTGAACCGTCCGCTGTTCAACAAAAGCGAACAGACCACGGTGTCCGGCCGCGCCACGCTCGATCTCGG
>JBEQBV010000246.1:0-5738 GCA_041639635.1 Novosphingobium sp. | reverse complement strand
ATTGCGGGGCAATTGCCTTGCCCGTTGATGATTGTGCCTGGCACGATGTCGGACGAAGAGATCGACCAGTTCAGCTGATCTGCGTCATTCCCGCGCAGGTGGGAAGACGATGTTTTTAGCGGGGTAATATGCCCTCCCCCGACCCCTCCCGCTTGCGGCAGGGGAGTTTGTTGCCCTATTTACGGCGGCCCTGGTGGCGGATGTTTGATGGACGGCCGCGCTTTCCGGCCATGAACTGGCCCTGCCTGCGTGCCTTGTGATCGGTCTTGGCGCCGCGCCGTTCGATTCGCTGGACGCCTTCGGCCACATCGACCGGTTCGAACTTGAGCGCTCCGGTCAGCGGGTTGGCTTCGGCGAGGCGCAGTTTGAGAATCTGTCCCATGGCAAATTCCTCGCCGCTCAATTCGCCGATCAGGCGCTGTGCCTTTTCATCATAGTTGAAGCGTTCCGCGCCCAATGTGGAGATGGGCACCAGGCCATCACCACCAAGGCCGATGATCGTGGCGAAGAGGCCGAACTTCTGCACGCCGGTGACGCGGGTGTCGAAGACTTCGCCGACCTTGCCTGAAAGCCATGCGGCCACATAGCGATCAATAGTATCGCGCTCGGCCTCCATCGCGCGGCGTTCGGTGTTGCTGAGCGCTTCAGACACGCGGGCGAGATCGGCGCGATCCCGGTCTGACAGACCAGAATTGGCGGGCAAGTCTGCCTTGGGCCGTGGTTGCTCCAACCCGTAGGCATCGACCAGCGCGCGGTGGACGAGCAAGTCCGAATAGCGGCGGATTGGCGAGGTGAAATGGGCATAGGATCCGAGCGCAAGGCCGAAGTGCCCCGCATTGCGCGGGCCGTAATAGGCCTGAGTCTGGCTACGCAGCACGGCTTCCATGATCAGCGCCTTTTCCGCTTCATCTGCGATGTCTTTCAACATGCGGTTGAACAGCGTTGGGGTGATGACCTGCCCCAACGACAGCTTCTTGTCGAAGGTGGCGAGGTAGTCTTTCAGCGCGGTCAGCTTTTCGCGGCTTGGCGGTTCATGGATGCGATAGACGACGGGGGCGACTTTGGCTTCGAGCGCTTTGGCCGCAGCGACATTGGCGGCGATCATGAAGTCTTCGACCACGCGGTGGGCATCGAGTCGTTCGCGGATGGCGATTTCGGCAATCTTGCCTTCGCTGTTCAGCACGACGCGGCGTTCGGGCAGGGCGAGGTTCAATGGATCACGGGCGTTGCGGGCTTTTTCGAGGAGCCTCCACGCAGACCAGAGGTTTTGAAGGTGCGGTGCGGCCTCACCTGCATCAATCCGCCGCTGCGCCTCTTCATAGGCGATGACTTCGGCGATCTGCACTATGGCGCGCGTGAAGCGCCAATCCTTGATGTGGCCGGAACTGTCGATGGTGAGGTGGCAAGCCATTGCGGCACGGTCTGCGCCCGATTTCAGCGAGCAGACTTCGGCGCTGAGCACTTCGGGCAGCATCGGCACGACACGATCGGGGAAATAGACCGAGTTGCCGCGCTTGCGGGCTTCACGGTCCGTCTCGCCGCCGGGGCGAACATAGAAGCTGACGTCGGCAATGGCGACGAGGGCCTTGAAGCCCCCTTCCCCATCGGGTTCGGCCCAGATCGCATCGTCGTGGTCGCGCGCGTCAGCCGGATCGATGGCGACGATGGGCAGGTGACGCAGGTCTTCGCGGGTATCTTCGGTGAGCGGGAGTTTCGCTGCCAGTTCGGCTTGTTTTACAGCGCCTTCGGGGAATACGAAGGGGATGCCGTGCTTGTGAATGGCGATCAGGCTGAAGGCGCGCGGGGCGAGCGGATCACCCAATACCGCCACGACCTTCATGCCCGCGCGCGGTGAGCGGCCATTGGGTTCGGCTAGAACCAACTGACCATTCTCTGCCCCGCCAAGGTCCGAGACGGGCACGGCATTGCGAATACGCTTGTCGACCGGGGCGAGCCAGCCTTTGCCGGTGGCGTCGAGTTCGACGACGCCCATCATCTGCTCTTCGCCGCCCTGCAGCTTTTTCATCGGGTGGGCGATCCAGCCCTTGCCCGCCTCTTCGGTGCGGGCAAGCACGCGGTCACCGGTGCGAAGGGCGGCGGTGCGATCCCGCACTTTGCCGCGCGGTTCGATCACACGAATGCGTGGCGGGGGGCTGGCATCATCGGGCTGCCAGCTGTCGGGCACGGCGATGGGTTCGCCCTCGTCAATCTCGACGATGCGCAGCACGGTGACTTTCGGAACGCCTCCCATTGCGTGGAAGGCGCTGCGGTTGCCATCGATGAGGCCTTCGTTGGCCATGTCTTTGAGCAAGGCTTTGAGCGCTATCTTTTCCGTGCCTTTGAGGCCGAAGGCCTTGGCCATTTCGCGTTTTCCGGCCGGCTCATCGGACTGGGCGATGAAATCGAGCACCTGTTGGCGCGTGGGGAGGCCTTGGGGAAAACGGAGTTTGGTCATTGGGAGCATGTGGTCGTTCAAGCCCCCGATGGCAAGCTGTTAGGGCTTGGTAATTGCCGAGATAAGCGGGGCAAACTGGCCGCCGGGGACGGCCGAAGCGATCGGGCTTTCCGAGCCGTCTGCCGCGACCGCGTTGACGCCGAACAGCCAGTCGTCGGCGCGGACGCCGGGCAGGCTGGCTTTGGTGTCAGCGGTTTCGAGCAGCTTGGTCTGCCACATCGGCGCATCGGTGGGGCGCTGCCACAAGCTGTAGCGGACCGCGCCGGGGACGGGTTGCCATTCGATATCGGTGCAGGGCCTGACCGCGCCTTTGACTACTGGGGCGGGCGGTATCGGTGTGCGGGCGAGTTTGGCGAGTGCGCGGACATTGAGCCGGGTGACTTTGGCGAGGTAGGGGAAGTCCATTTCGTCCACCGTATCGCCGAACTTTACGCCCGCTTCGGTGCGCAGGTCCTGATGCTGGTGTTCGTAATCCTCGACCGCAACGGTAAACCGGACAGCGGGATAGCCCTTGTCGGAGAAGGGAAGCTGATCGCCGCCCCGGCCCATCCGGTCAGCGCGCCAGATCTGGCGGACGGCTAGACCTTTTTCGGTGTCAACTTCGGCAAGTTTTGCCACCCAGCGGGAGATGTTGCGAGAAGGGCTGTCGTTCTCACCCCCGAAGCGGCGCATCTGGGCGCGCAGGGCATCGGTGGAATCGGCGCGGAGGGCTTCGGACAGGACGCGGACATTGGCGTTGTCGCGGTAACCGTCCGAGCCGGTGGAGCCGCCGACGATATCGTTGTTGAGTACGGCTTTGACGGTCCAGCCTTGTGCGGTGGCATAATCGGCGAGCAATTTGCCGCCGAGGAGGCCCTGTTCTTCGCCCGAAAGCGCGGCGTAGACGATGGTTGTGGGGAACTTTTCGCGGCTGAGAACGCGGGCGGATTCGAGGACGAGCGCGGTGCCCGAGGCGTTGTCGTTGGCGCCGGGGGCGTCGCTGGTGGCATCGAGGATGTTTGAGACGCGGCTGTCGATATGGCCTTGGACGATCACGACTTCGCTGGGGCGCTGCGTGCCGCGCTGGATGGCGACGACGTTTACGAGCCGCGTTGGTGTGGGGACGCGGTCGCCGGTGACGATGGTTTCGGGGAGGACTATTTCGAGGCAGTTGTCGCAGGTGGTGCTGGTCTTGCGGAACTCGGATTCAGCCCATGTGCGCGCCGCGCCGATGCCGCGCTTGGGGTTTGACTGCGATGACAGCGTGTGACGGGTGCCGAAGCTGACGAGCTTTTCCACGTCGGCGCGCAGGCGGGCTTCGGAAATGGCATCCTCGGGCGCGGCGTAAGCAGCGGTGGAGGCGAGGAGCGGGAGCAGGATCAAATAGTTGCGCATGAAAGCTTCATGCAACGCGCGTGACTGTGCGGCAAGCGGGGGGCAGCGAAAGGGTGGCGATTGCGCGCCACCCTTTCGGGCAATCAGTAGGATCGGGCGATCAGGATCGTCTCGGTCGCGGGCGCACCGGTGAATGGGCAGGTGCCGGTAGGCGCAGGCGCATCAAGCGGGGTGTTGCGGATGGTGAGTTTGAGCGCCTTCAACTGCTCGACCACATTGTCCAGCGCTTCGCCGGTTGGCTTTGACCAGCCCATTTCGACCCAACCCGGATACTTGTTGCCCTCGGCGAAGTAGGCTTTCAGGCCAGCGAGGTCGGTCACGTCGCGCACGATCTGCGCATCGCGGCGGGCGCGGGCTTCTTCGTGGAGCGCGGTCTGGATGGCTTCGAGTTCGGATGCGGCGCTGGCGATGAAGGCTTCCTTCGATTGGCCAACGAAGTTGGGTTTGGCATCGAGGCGCCAGAGCTGATCGCGACGCAGGGCAGAAACCTGACCGCCTTCGGCATCGCGGCCGCCGATTTCGAGGATCAGCGGAACACCTTTCTTGACCCAGGCCCAGCGCTTTTGCGTGGCCTTGCCGGGGCGCTTGTCGAGCAGGACGCGGATGCGTTCGCCGAAAGCGCTCTGTTTGGAAAGCGCGGCGCGGATCTCTTCGCAGTACGCCAGCAGCGCGTCGTCACCATCATTGTCGCGCAGCATGGGTAGGATGACGATCTGCTGCGGCGCGATCTGCGGTGGCACGCGCAAGCCATCGTCATCGCCATGCGTCATGATCACGCCGCCGATCAGGCGGGTGGAGACGCCCCATGAGGTGGTATGAGCGAGGGCCTGCTGGCCTTCCTTGTCCTGATAACGGATGCCGGCGGCCTGCGCGAACGTGGTGCCGAGGTAGTGCGAGGTGCCGGCTTGCAGCGCCTTGCCATCCTGCATCATCGCTTCGATCGAGAAGGTCTCAACCGCGCCGGGGAAGCGCTCGTTCTCGGGCTTGGGGCCGGCAATCACTGGCATGGCAAGCGGGCCTTCGGCAAAGGCGCGGTACATTTCAAGCGCGCGCAGGGTTTCGGCCATCGCATCGGCCTGATCGGCGTGGGCGGTGTGGCCTTCCTGCCAGAGGAATTCGCTGGTGCGCAGGAACATGCGCGTGCGCATTTCCCAGCGGACGACATTGGCCCACTGGTTGACCATCAGCGGCAGATCGCGCCACGACTGGACCCAGCGCGCCATCGCCGCACCGATCACGGTTTCGGAGGTGGGGCGCACGACCAGCGGCTCTTCCAGCTTGGCTTCGGGATCGGGCGTCAAACCGCCCTTCCCATCGGCAATCAGGCGGTGGTGGGTGACGACCGCCATTTCCTTGGCAAAGCCTTCAACGTGTTCAGCCTCTTTGGCGAAGTAGGACAGTGGAATGAAAAGCGGGAAGTAGCAGTTTTCGACGCCCGCATCCTTGATCTGCGCATCCATCAGTTTCTGGATGCGTTCCCAGATGCCATAGCCCCATGGGCGGATGACCATGCAGCCGCGTACGCCTGATTCCTCGGCAAGTTCGGCCTCGGCGATGACGGCCTGATACCACTGGGCGAAGTCTTCGGCGCGCTTTACGTTGAGCGCGTGCTTGATTGTGGGTGTGTTCATGGAACGGCGCGTTAAAGCGCAAAGGCGTTTCCCGCAATGCCCGGTGTGGGCATTGCGGGACGCAAATCAATTGGAAAGCTGATCCAGCTTTTTCTGCATTTCGGCCATCTGCTTGCGCAGGGCGTCAAGATCGTCTGCTTCTGAAGCAGCCGCCTGAACTGGTTCGGCAGAAGATTGCGCAGGTGGAACAAAGGCTGCTGCGGCAGCTTTGAACATTTCCATGTTGCGCTGGGCAATCTGGGCGAGCGGGTTTGCACCGAGGCTTTCTTCGATAGCCT
>JBEQBV010000245.1:0-5751 GCA_041639635.1 Novosphingobium sp. | reverse complement strand
CGCATCAGGGCAGCAACGGCGGCATCAAGCGCGCGGGTCAAGAGCGGTAGTCCGCGTTGATCGAAATGTAGCCGTGAGTCAGGTCGCAGGTCCAGACGGTGGCTTTGCCATCGCCCAACCCCAGATCAACCTCGATGGAAATATCGCTTCCCTTCAGATGCTTGGCGACCGGAGTTTCGTCATAGTCTGAAACAGGCTGGCCATCCAGCGCCGCCCAGGTGCCGCCAAAGCCGATGGACAAGCGGTCCCGGTCTGCCGGTTCGCCCGCCTTGCCTACCGCCATCACCACGCGGCCCCAGTTCGCATCCTCACCCGCAATGGCGGTTTTGACCAAGGGCGAATTTGCGATGGAAAGGCCGACTTTGCGGGCACTTTCATCGGAAACTGCGCCCGAAACGGTCACCGCGATAAACTTCTGCGCGCCTTCACCATCGCGCACGACTTGGTGCGCCAACTGGCGGCAAATGTCTTCCAGCGCAGCGGCAAAGGCATCGGCGCCGGGGCTATCAAAGCCGGTCAGCACCTCGTTGCCCGCCTTGCCAGTGGCGAAGGCCAGAACGGTGTCGCTGGTGGAGGTATCGCTGTCGACCGTGATGCATGAGAACGTGAGGCGGTTGGCGGCGGACAGACATTCCTGAAGGAATTCAGGGCTTACCGCCGCGTCTGTGAAGATATAGCCGAGCATTGTGGCCATGTCGGGCGCGATCATGCCGCTGCCCTTGATGATGGCTCCCAAAGTGCACCTAGATGCACCTAACTGCACCAAGGCGCACGCACCCTTCGCAAAAGTGTCGGTTGTGCCGATGGTTTGCGCCGCTACCTGCCAGTCGCACGGATCAGCCTTGAACGCCGCTTCAACCCCGGCCCGCGCCTTGTCTTTCGGCAGGGGAACGCCGATCACCCCGGTCGAGGAAACGAAGACTTCTTCGGGCGCGCAGCCAAGGTGATCGGCGACTTGCGCCATGATCTGCTCCACCGCCTCACGCCCGCGATTGCCGGTGAAGGCGTTGGAATTGCCTGCGTTGACCACCAGCGCCCGCGCCGATCCTTGCGCTACGTTCTGGCGGCCGAGTTCAACTTCGGACGAGCAGCATACATTGCGGGTAAAAACACCAGCAACTGCAGTGCCTTGCGCCAGTTCAACATACGTCAGATCGCACCGGCCCCAGTCTTTGTACCCGGCGCGGGCGACGCGCAGGGTGACCCCGGCAATGGCCGGGATGGCGGGGAAGGGTGTGGCGAGCGGGGAGATGGCTTCGGACATGGCAGACCGCCTAGCCTGCGCAAAGACGAGGTTCAACTGTTGCGCGTGACTGTCCTTCGCGTTTTCGTGATGGACGAAAGCGGTCTTAATCCCTATTTGCCCAAGTAATGCGCATTTTGCTCGCTCTTCTGGCCATGATTACTGGCCTTTCGTTGCCGCAAGTGGCCGTGGCCATTTCGCGCGCGGAAGTGGCTGAGGCCGGCGTTTCAGCGCAAGCAGCGGCGATGGCGGCAAAGCCGCAGCAGCGCTGCATCTGTCGCGGCGGCGGTGTTCCGCAAAAGCAACCCAACGCCCGCCGCAAGACGGTGTGGCTTCCTGCGCCTGCTCTGATCCGGCCCAGCACCATTCATTTGAGCGATCGCGCGCGCGAATAGCGCTGCGTCGTTGCATAATCCTTTGCTGGCAAGGCTTCTGCCTGCCCGGGTGCTTTCTCCGCGCCCACTCCCCCCGCACACCTTATTCGACAGGACAGTCCGCCCATGTTCGGCTCAATCGCCAAAGCCCTTTTCGGCTCATCCAACGACCGTTACGTAAAATCGCTCGACAAGATTGTCCGCCAGATCGCCGCTTTCGAACCGCATCTGCAAGCCTTGAGCGATGAGGAGCTGGCCGCACAGACGCCCAAGTTCCGCGAGATGCTGGATAATGGCGCTTCGCTCGATGATCTGCTGGCCGAAGCCTTTGCCACGGTGCGCGAAGCATCCGTACGAACGCTTGGCCTGCGCCACTTTGACGTGCAGATGATCGGTGGCATCGTGCTGCATCGCGGCGAGATTGCCGAAATGCGCACCGGTGAAGGCAAGACGCTCGTGGCGACGCTGGCGGTCTATCTGAATGCACTGGAGCGCAAAGGCGTTCACGTGGTGACGGTGAACGATTACCTTGCCCGGCGCGACGCCGAGACGATGGGGGTCCTGTACAAGTTCCTGGGTCTGACGGTGGGCGTAATCGTGCCCAACCTCGGCGAGGAGCAGCGCCGTGAGGCCTACAACTCCGACATTACTTATGCGACCAACAACGAGCTGGGCTTTGATTACCTGCGCGACAACATGAAGCATTCGCGCGAGAACATGGTGCACCGCCCGTTCAACTTCGCCATTGTTGACGAAGTGGATTCAATCCTGATCGACGAGGCGCGCACGCCGCTGATCATTTCCGGGCCGACCGACGACAAGAGCGATCTTTATGTCTCCGTCGACGCCATAGTGAAAACAATCGATCCGTCGCTTTATGAAGCGGACGAAAAGACCAAGAACATCACGCTGACCGAAGACGGCGTGGAGTGGGTTGAGCGTGCGCTGGAGACGGCGGGGCTGCTGGAGGGTTCGAACCTCTACGACGTCGAGAACACAATGGTTGTTCACCATCTGGATCAGGCGCTCAAGGCCAATGTCATGTTCAAGCGTGACATCGATTACATCGTGAAGGACGACAAGGTCGTCATCATCGACGAGTTTACCGGCCGCATGATGGACGGGCGGCGCTGGTCGAACGGTTTGCATCAGGCGGTTGAAGCCAAAGAAGGCGTGCAGATCGAGCCTGAGAACCAGACGATGGCCTCGATCACGTTCCAGAACTATTTCCGCATGTATCCCAAGATTTCGGGGATGACCGGCACGGCCGCCACCGAAGCGCCTGAATTTTTCGATATCTACAAGATGAACGTCGTTTCGATCCCGACCAACGTGCCGGTGCAGCGCGTGGACGAGGAGGACGAGTTTTACAAGAACACGATGGACAAGTTTGCTGCCATCGCCAAGCTGATCCGCGAGAAGTACGAGAACGGTCAGCCGGTGCTGGTGGGCACGGTGTCTATCGAGAAATCGGAACTGCTTTCAGACTTCCTGCAGAAGGAAGGCGTGAAGCATAACGTGCTCAACGCCCGCTTCCACGAAATGGAGGCCCATATCGTGGCGCAGGCCGGGCGGCTTGGCGCGGTGACCATCGCGACGAACATGGCCGGTCGCGGCACCGACATCCAGCTGGGCGGCAATCTGGAGTTCCGCATAGAGGACGAGTTGCGCGACCTGCCTGAAGGACCGGAACGCGAGGCCGGAGTTGCCCGGATCAAGGCCGAAGTGGCCGAAGAAAAGGCCAAGGTTCTGGCTGCCGGTGGCCTGTGCGTAATCGGCACCGAACGGCATGAAAGCCGCCGCATCGACAACCAGCTGCGCGGTCGTTCGGGCCGTCAGGGCGACCCAGGCATGAGCAAGTTCTACTTGTGCCTGGAGGACGATCTGCTGCGCATTTTTGGTCCGGATACGCTGTTCTCCCGGATGATGAACAACAATTTGGCCGATGGCGAAGCGATTGGTTCCAAGTGGCTTTCGAAGGCTATCGAGACGGCGCAAAAGAAGGTCGAGGCGCGCAACTACGACATTCGCAAGCAGGTTGTCGAATATGATGACGTGATGAACGACCAGCGCAAGGTCATCTACGAACAGCGCGCCGACATCATGGATGCAGAGGCCGTGGGCGACGTGGTGACCGACATGCGCCACGATACCGTCAATGGCATCGTTGGCGATGCTTGCCCGCCGGGATCCTACCCCGAACAGTGGGATGTGGCTGGCTTGAAGGCGCGCTTGGCCGATGTGCTGGGCATGGAGGTGCCGCTGGACGACTGGATGCAGGAAGAAGCCATCGAGCCGGACACGATTGAAGAGCGTATCCAGACCCTGGCCGACGAGAAGATGGATGCCAAGGTTACCGAGGTGGATGCCAACGCATGGCGCAGCCTTGAAAAGTCGATCCTGCTCGAAAGGCTTGATCATCATTGGAAAGAGCATCTCGCCACGCTCGATGCGCTGCGACAGGTGGTTTTCTTGCGTGCCTATGCCCAGAAGACGCCGATCAACGAATACAAGCAGGAAGCTTTCGGTCTGTTCGAAAAGATGCTGGAGGCGATCCGCGAGGATGTGACGCGCATCCTGATGACCAGCGAAATCCGCTTGCGTCCCATGGATGATTTTGAGCTTCCCGAACTGCCGGATTTCCTGACAAGCAACATTGATCCGTTCGGCACCGAAGATAATGCGCCTTCGATGGTTCCGGGCCTGTTTGGTGCGGTAGCTCCACAGGCAGCAGGCGCGTTGACAGTTGGTGAACCGGGAACTGGCGGGCAATATCCCTATGCCAATCTTGGGATCAGCCGGAATGCGGTTTGCCCATGTGGTTCAGGCAAGAAATACAAGCATTGCCACGGCGTTGCCGCCTGACGGGCGCGTTTTAAATCGACTGGTGCCTACAACCCGCTTTTGAACTTGAAACCGGTTATCCAAAGATAATTTTCGATCTTTCCGGTTTTTTGTCGGGTTGTGTGACCAGTCGTGATTGCAGCGCCAAGGATCAGTGCTAAGCAGATAGAAAGCTGATAAAAAATAAGCGAGGGGTCGCGCCGGAACTTTGCCTTGAAGGGGCGCTTGCGCGATGAAGTTGGGGTATGAACGAAAGTTGGTGGTAGGGCCTTTTACGGCCTGCTCGGCAGCCCTTGTGCGTGGGCTGTGCGCCTTTGCGCTGTCTGCTTTCCCTGTGGCAACGCTTGCTCAGGCCGTTGACGTTCCCGGCGGCAGTACGCCAACCCGAGACGATATCCGGGGCGTCATCGGGCAGCCCGCAACTTCGGCGCCGCAACTTTCGATCAAGGGCGGAATTGAACGATCGGCTTGTCCGCTCGACGATCCCAAGTATGCCGACATCAAGGTCACGATCGGCAATGTCACTTTTGGTGGGTTGAAGGAAATCGCTCCCGCTGAACTTGACGATACCTGGAAGTCGCTTGTTGGCAGCCCGCAACCCATCGGTATCCTGTGCGAAATCCGCGATGCCGCAGGCACGATGCTGCGCAACAAGGGCTATCTGGCTGCTGTTCAGGTTCCCACACAGAAGATCGAAAACGGCGAAGTGCGCATGGAAGTGATCTATGCGCGGATCACGTCGGTGCGCGCACGAGGCGAGACGCGCGGTGCCGAACGCAAGTTGCAGCAGTATCTGGGCCAGTTGACGGGCGATGAAGTTTTCAACCAGCGTCGGGCCGAACGCTATTTGCTGCTGGCGCGCGATCTGCCGGGTTATAATGTTCAGTTGACGCTGAAGCCCGCTGGAACCGGTGCGGGTGAGCTTTCCGCCGAAGTGGCGGTCCTGCGCGAGCCCTATGCCGTGGACCTCACGGTGCAAAACCTGGGTGCGAAGGCGACCGGGCGCTTTGGCGGACAAGTGCGCGCGCAAGTGTTCGGGCTGACGGGGCTGGGTGATGCAACGGCGATCTCCTACTATGCCACGAGCGAATTCAGCGAGCAGCAGGTCTTGCAGGCCTCACATGAATTCCGGCCCGGTGCAGAGGGCCTGATCATCGGCGGGCAATTCACGTATGCCTGGACGAAGCCGGACATTGGCGGACTGCCCGCCAACATCTCGCTGGAGGCGCGGACCCTTTATGCCAGCGTGTTTGCCAAGTATCCGCTGCAGCGTTCGCTGGCGCGCAATCT
>JBEQBV010000244.1:0-5754 GCA_041639635.1 Novosphingobium sp. | reverse complement strand
TCTCTACGCCGGTATGAGGCAAAAGCGGGGCAACTTCGATTGCTAGGCAGCGTGGAAACGTCGACACTGGTCGGCGGTCAACGTCTTTGATTCAGCGGCGACAGTTGCCGTGTCGGCAATCTCGCTCCTGACGGTAGGTGTTGGCAGAAATTTTGGCAGCGCATCTTCAGGCTTGGTGAACTTCGCAAAGTTCGCACAGCGCATGGATGACGCCCCTGACGATGGGATCGCGCAAGCTGTAATAGCGCATCTGCGCTTCGCCGCGCGTGCCGACAACGCCCTCCTCGCGCAGCATGGCGAGGTGCTGCGACACCGCCGATTGCGACAAGCCGGACAGTTCGATCAACTCGCTGACCGACACTTCGCTTTCGTCCATCCGGCACAGCATCAGCAGCCGTTCGGGATGGCTCATCAGCTTCAGCCGACCCGCCATCGCATTTGCATTGGATTTAAGCTCGTTTAGATCAACCGGCTTCATGGGCGGAGTTCCGTAAGAGGACGATCATCATCCCGCAACACGATATAAATGGCAGGAATGACCAGAACCGTCAAAAGTGTGGACGATGCGAGGCCAAACAAGAGCGAAATCGCCAGCCCCTGAAAGATCGGGTCGGTCAGGATGACCGAAGCCCCGATAATCGCCGCCGCCGCGGTCAGCACGATCGGCTTGAAACGGATCATGCCGGCCTCCAGCAGCGTATCGCGCAAGGACTTGTCAGGGCTGCGGGTGTGGTTGATGAAATCGACCAGCAGGATCGAATTGCGCACGATGATCCCCGCCAGCGCGATGAACCCGATCATCGATGTGGCCGTAAATGGCGCACCAAACAGCATGTGCCCCAGCACGATCCCGATCAAGGTCAGCGGCACCGGCGTCAGGATCACCAGCGGCAGGGTAAAGCTGCGGAACTGGCCGACGACCAGCACATAGATGCCCAGCAGCGCCACCATGAACGCCCCACCCATGTCGCGGAATGTCACCCAGGTGATTTCCCATTCGCCGTCCCACAGCAGCGATGGCGCGCTTTCGTCCTCGGGCTGGCCGTTCAGGATCACGGCAGGCTTGATCAGCCCTTGTGCCTTCCAGTCAAACGCTTCGATAGCCTCATCGACCGCCAGCATGCCATAGATCGGCGCTTCATAACGTCCGGCAAGTTCTGCCGTCACCATCGTCGCCCCGCGCCCGTCGCGGCGATAGATGGCCTGGCTACCCGGCTCCATTCTGGCGGTAACAAGTTCGCCCAGCTGGATCGTCTGCCCCGCAGGCGTCACCGCCACCGGCGTTGCCGCCATCGCCGCAGACCATGTGCGCTGTGATTGGTCGAGCGCCAGTTCGATGGGCAGAGGATCACGGTCCGCGCCGCGCGGGGCATAGCCCACCACTTGCGCCCCCATCAGCGCGCCGATGCTTTCAAACAGCTGGCGTTCGGACAGGCCATACTGGTCCAGCTTCGCACGGTCCGGGATCAGCCGCAGCGTGGGCCGCGCCTGCCCGAAGCTGTTGTCCACATCGACGATGTAAGGCACCGATTTGAATATCTTCTCCACCTGTTCGGCGGTCTTGCGCCGCATGGCTTCATCAGGGCCATAGATTTCGGCCAGCAGCGTTGCCATGACCGGAGGCCCCGGCGGCGTTTCCACCACTTTCAGCGAAGCCCCCGCAGGCAGCGGCACGGCCTTCAGCTTTTCCCGCAGCGCCACGGCAATCTCGTGGCTGGACCGTGACCGGTCCTCCTTCGGCAGAAGCGTGACCATCAGATCGCCCATCTCGGGCTGATTGCGCAGGAAATAGTGCCGCACCAGCCCGTTGAAGTTGAACGGCGCCGATGTGCCGGCATAGGCCTCCATCGACACCACTTCGGGCACGCTGCGCGCCACGGCGGCGGCCTGCTCCAGCACGCGCGCGGTCGCCTCAAGGCTTGTGCCCTCGGGCAGATCGGCCACCAGTTGCACTTCGCTCTTGTTGTCGAACGGCAACAGCTTCACCGTCACCGCCTTGAAGTAGAACATGGAGCACGCCACCAGCGTCGCCACGCCCACGCCAATCAGAAAGCGCTTGGCCCCCTGCTTGGTGGCGATCACCTTCACCGCCCAGTGTCGATAGAGCGCGCCCAACTTCCCGCCGCGGTCGTCATGGCCCCCGTGACCATTGGAAGTGAGCGCCTTCTTGGCAAAGCGGATCATCAGCCAGGGCGCGATGATCACCGCGACGAAGAACGAGAAGATCATCGCCGCCGAAGCGTTGATCGGAATGGGCGCCATATAGGGGCCCATCAGCCCCGAAACGAACAACATCGGCAGCAGCGCCGCCACCACGGTCAACGTTGCCACGATGGTCGGATTGCCCACCTCGGCCACGGCTTCCACCGCTGCATCGATGCGCGAACGCTCATCCTTCATGCCCCAGTGCCGCGCGATGTTCTCGATCATCACGATCGCATCATCGACCAGAATGCCGATGGAAAAGATCAGCGCGAACAGGCTTACGCGGTTGATGGTAAAGCCCATTACGTTCGATGCAAACATCGTCAGCATGATCGTGGTGGGGATCACGATGGCAGTCACCCCCGCCTCGCGCCAGCCGATAGCAAAGCCGATCAGCACGACGATGGACACCGTCGCCAGCGCCAGGTGGAAAATCAGCTCATTGGCCTTATCGTTCGCGCTTTCGCCATAATTGCGCGTGATCGAAACTTCGACGCCCGCCGGGATCAGCTTGCCCTCAAGACTTTCGACGCGGCGCACTACGCCTTCAGAAACGGTCACCGCATTGGCGCCTGCACGCTTGGCCACGGCAAGGCTCACCGCCGGAGCCATATCCCAAGCGCCGTTCTCACCCTTCGCCCAGCGCCAAGACCGCGCCTGATCCTGCGTCGCGGCCTGCTCCACCCGCGCCACGTCTGATAGCAGCACTGGTGCGCCGCCAACAGACCGCACGGTCAGCGCCGAAAGTTCCTGTGCATCGCGCAAAGTCTGCCCCGCCACCACCAGCGCCGCCTGCCCGCCTTCGCGCACCGTGCCTGCCGGAAAAGCGCGATTGGCCTGAGAAACCGCCTCGATCACATGGCCCAGCGGCACCCGGTAGAGCGCCAGCTTGGCAGGATCGGGCACCACGCGCAGCGCCATGCGCTGCCCGCCGGTGATGAAGGTCAGCCCCACATCATCGACCTTGGCAATCTCTGTCCGCAGCTTGCCCGCCAGTTCCGCCAGCGCCTGATCGTTCCATTGGCCCGCCGCGCCCGGCTTTGGCGTCAGTGTGAGCACCACAATCGGCACATCGTTGATCCCGCGCACCGTCACTTGCGGGGCGGGGATGCCCACCGGAATCCGGTGCTTGTTCGCCTCAATCTTGTCGCCAATGCGGATCGCCGCATCTTCGGGATCAGAGCCGACCAGATACCGCGCGGTCACCAGCACGCCGTTGTCTTGCGCCTGCGCATAGACGTGTTCGACCCCGTCCACGCTTTTCACGATGGTTTCCAGCGGCTTGGCCACCAGTTCCACCGCTTGCGGTGCGGAAAGTCCCGGTGCCTGGACCATGATGTCCACCATCGGCACCTTGATTTGCGGCTCTTCCTCGCGCGGGATCGTGATCGTGGCGATCAGCCCCACGATCATCGCCGCCAGCAGGAACAGCGGCGTGAGCGGCGACTGGATCGTCGCCCACGTCAGCTTGCCCGAGATGCCGAGGTTCATTTGCCAGATGTTCCCACCAGCGTGTCACCGGCATTCACGCCCGAAAGCACCACAACCGTGCCCGCCTCGCCCGAAGGCGTGGTCTGCACCGGCACGTCTGCCGCACTGCCATCCTTGGCCAGCACGGTCACGTAATCGATGCCATAGCGGGTGGTCACATAGCTTGCAGGCACCAGCAGCGCCTTGCGGGTGCCCGTCTCCACCTTGGCCGCCACGCGCCGCCCGATCAGCGAGCTATCGATTCCCGGCATGTCGACATCTGCCGTCACTTTGCCCGCGATGACCGAAGGATAAACCTTCACCACGCGCCCCTCGGTCAACCCCGGAGCCGTAACCCGCGATCCAACGCGAACCTTCCCACCAAGCGATTCAGGCATTTCCAGCCGCACGATGGTCGGCCCCGCCGTAATCACTGCAATCGGCATACCCGGCGCCACCGGCGATCCAGCCGGAACATCAGCCCGCAGCACGCGCCCGCTGGCTGGAGCCACCACCACGCCCTGCACCGCCACAGCACCGACTGCGGCCTGCTGCGCTTGCGCTGCGCGCACTTGCGCCTGCGCGGCGGCGGCAACTGCCTGCGCCTGCTCCAGCCGCGCCTTGGCATAAACGCCATTATCGTGAAGGAACTTCACGCGCTGCAATTCTGCCGCTGCCTGCGCGGCGTGCGCCTGCGCTGCCGCAGCCTGCGCACCGTAAGCGCCCGATTGATAGCCCAACTGGCTATCCACGATCCGCCCGATGGTCTGCCCCTTGTTCACCAAATCGCCCGCCTTGACCGACAGCGACGTGAGAATGCCCGGAATGCGCGCCATGACTTGCGCCTGATCGACCGTGGCGATCTCGGCGCTCACGTCCTGCCAATCCACAGTATCGGCAGCGGAAAGAACGATGCGCGGCCCCGCCGGAGCCTTGGCGGCCACTGTTGCAGCCTCTTCGCTGCTGCCGCACCCGGCCAGCGACAGGCTGAGCGCAAGCGCGCCAGCCGCTGAAGCTGCCTTCAAAATCGCCCGCATCGCTCAATCCCTCGCGTAAGGCAGATCAGCGTTCGACCGGAAGGCCCGCCGAAGCCCAAGCGCCAAAGCCACCGGCCAGATGCGTATCAACTGCGGCCTGCGCGGTGCTGCACTTGTCCAGGGCCATGCCCGAACGCTTGCCGCCCAGGCAGTTCAGCACCACGGTCTTGCCGCCACCGTCGGGCAGCTTCGACGCCTGAAAGCCCGAAAGCGGCATGTTCACCGCGCCGGGAATGTGCCCCTCGGCAAATTCGTTTGCTTCACGCACATCCACCACCAGCGCTTCACCTGCTGCCAGCATCGCCTGCAGTTCGGTTGCGCTTACTTCCTTGTGCGCAGGTGCGCTCTTTCCAAATCCGAAAACCATTTGCTTGGCCTTTCCATTCACTGCGCTCGTCCACCCGTAGTTTCGGAGCCGCTAACATTATGACTTGTTCATATCATAAAAATCTTATATAAGTCAAGCCAGATACAGGGCGAGCCTTTCGATAAGTCCGAAAAGCTGCGGTCTGATCGGTCGATGCGCCAGCTTCACCGGGTTTTGTCCGGCAGCAATGGTCTTCAAGAAGCTGGGTGCGCGTCCGGGCCATTCTTTCAAGTGAAGTGAACCTGACATGCGCCGCTTTTCAACCCTTGCCCTGCTCCTGTCATGTGCCAGTGCCATCCCCACGGCATCGGCGCAGGACCTCGCCGCCGCCATCACCAGCGCCTTGGCCAATGCCCCCGCAATTGCCGAGGCCACTGCCGGTGAGGCGGCGGCGAGCGCCCGGGTTGATCGGGCCAAGGCGGAAAGCAACCCATTGCTGCGCGTCGAAGGCTCCTATGGCGCAGGCCGCATCGACAATGGTGGCTATTTCGGCCTGACGGCTGATAATGTGACGCCAACCGCGCTGATGGCCACGGCGGAAATGCCGCTCTATGCAGGCGGCCGCACCGCTGCTGCCATTGCGCAGGCGCGCGGCGGGGCCGATATGGCGCGGTATGGCGCGCAGCAGGCCCGGCTGCAAACCATCGTCACCGCCGTTGCCACCTATACCGAAGT
>JBEQBV010000243.1:0-5756 GCA_041639635.1 Novosphingobium sp. | reverse complement strand
TTGCCAGCGTAGGGGCGGATGGCAAGTCATAGTCCCACAGATCATGATGCACCGTCTGGTAGGACCACACCTTGCGCCCGGTGCGCATATCCAGCGCGACCACGGCGTTGGCATCGGGAATGCGCCCGATGCGGTTGACGCCCAGCGTATCCCAACTGGCGCTGCCCGTGGGCACGAACACCCAACCGCGCTTCGCATCGACCGACAGCGGTGCCCAGGCGTTGGCGGCGCCGGTTACCGGTGAAAGATCATCCGGGATGGGGTTCCAGCTCCACAGTTCGCGCCCGCTGACCACGTCAAACCCGCGCACGATCCCGTCGAGCGAATTGCGGTACATGTTGTCCTGCACCGCCACGCCCACGACGATCACATGGCCCCAGACTGCGGGAGGGGAGGTGTTGGCGGGCTTTCCCTCGCCCTTGTAGTCGAGCGCTGCCAGATCGACTGTGCCGCCCGTGCCAAAGCTAGAGCAGGCGGTGCCGCGATTGGCATCGACTGCCATGAGCTGTGCATTTTGCCCGGCGTAGATTATGCGCCTGCCGCATTCGCGCCTCTGTGCGGCGGGGTCGGCAGCCTGCCAATAGGCCACGCCGCGGCAGTAGTTCTGGCGATACATGTTGCCGCTGCGCGGCTTCTTCGGATCGAACGACCAAACCTCGCGCCCGCTCGCTGGATCGATCGCCACCACCCGGCCGAACGGCGTGCAGCCATAGAGGTGCCCGTTGGCATAGATCGGGGTCATTTCGCTGACGGTGGATTCAACCGCTGGGTCAGAGCCATCAGCCACTTCGCCGCTGTGCCAAGTCCAGGCCAGCTTCAGCCGTGCCACATTGCTGCGGTTGATCTGATCGAGCGCGGAGTACTTGGTCGAGGAAGCCTGCCCACCATAACTGGGCCAGCCAGTGGCATCAGCCTCCGTGGTCGCGACGCTCAGCGAGGACCGTGCCGGCTGCGGTTGCGGGTCTGCGCTGCATCCCGCTACCGCCAGAATCAGGGCAAAGGCCGCTGCCCGGCTAAGCGCCTTACTCCTTGCCGCTGCCATGGACACGTTCGCCGCCGATCCACGTTTCCAGCACTTTCGTGGCGTGGACTTGCGTGATCGGCACCGCAAAGGGATTGCGGTCCAGCACGAGGAAATCGGCCAGCTTGCCCGTTTCCAGCGATCCCGCTTTATCGGCGATGCCCATCCGCCGCGCGGCGTTGATGCTGAACATCGCCACCGCCTGTTGCAGCGTAATCGCCTGCGCCGCGCCGAAGGTGCGCGTGCCGCCGCCGGGGTTGCGCCGGGTGACTGCCGTTTCGATCCCGATCCACGGGTTGGGGGAGGGCACTACAGCCCAGTCCGATCCGGCAATCACCAGCGCGTCCGCATCAAAACCGTCGCGGATCGGCCACACGCGGTCGATCCTTGGGGTGCCCACGGCGCTGGTGATGTCATCGTTGATCGGCTGCGGGTCCCACAGATAGGGGGAATATTCCACCGCAGCATTCAGCGCCTTGAAGCGCGGCAGGTCGGCCGGGTCAACAAAGGTCGAATGGCCCACCTGATGCATCGGCCCGCCCATGCCATTGGCCTTGCGCGCGGCCTCAACCGCATCGAGCGAGGCGCGCACCGCGCGGTCTCCGGCGGCGTGGAACAGCACGGTGATGCCCTGCCGGTCCCAATCGGCCACATTGCGCGCCATGGCTTCGGGTTCAAACAGCAGCAGGCCTTTGGCGGGCGCATTGGGCTGGCCGCCGTGGTAATCGTCGATCATCGCGCCGGTGTGGCTTTCCGTGGGGACGCCATCGGCAAAGACCTTGATGCAATCGGCGTTGAAGGTGGCGCGCGCAAAGCGCTTGCGATCCGCCACCGTGGCATCAAACGCCGGATTGGCCCGGCCCGCTTCGGAAAAGGCGATGCAGGCCTGCACCCGCTGCTTCAGCACGCCCCGGTCCGCCAACGTGGCATAAACCTCCAGATCGGGACGGAACGCCATCGCCTCAACAAAGCCGACTACGCCGAACCCTGCCAGCATGCGCAAATGACTGGCCAATTGCCGCTCGGTCTCAGCAGCACCTTGTGGCGGTATCTTGCTGGTGACCAGCCGCCCAGCCGTCTCGCGCAGCACACCTGTGGGCTTGCCTGCCGCGTCGCGCTCGATGATCCCGCCTTCAGGGTTGGGCGTGTCTGCGCCGATCCCCGCCAGCGCCAGCGCGCGCGAATTGGCCCATACGCTGTGCCCGCTCACATCGAACAGCATCACCGGATTGTTGGGCGAAATGGCATCAAGCGTGGCGGCGGTAATCGGCGTGCCCTGCAGCAGCGATGCCTGCCATTGCCCGCCGCTCACCCATTCGCCGGGCTTTGCTGCCTTCACGCAGGCACTGACCAGTTCCATAAGGCGGTCTGCGTTTGCATCCTGCGGAATGCGGCAGCGGCCTTCCTCGCCCTTGGCCTGCAGCACCGGGTGCACGTGCATGTCGTAAAGCCCCGGCATCACCGTGCGGCCCTTCAGGTCCACCACGCGCCGGGCCTTCACCTTGCGCCCTATCGCCACGATCCGTCCATCGCGCACGGCCAGCGACGAGCGCCAGCCCTGCGGCGTATAGACCTTGGCATTGGTGAACAGCACGTCTGCCGGGGGAGCAGATGCCATCCCGGCAGCGGGCAGGGCTGCGGCAAAGACTGTCGCCAGAAAGGCCGCAGTCTTGCCCACCACCCGGCGCATCAGAACGTATACCCAGCCGTCAGGCCAAACGTGCGCGGCCTGATCACGTGCGAGCGGTAGATCGTCGCCGCGCCATTGTCGCGCGAACGGCGTCCTTGCCACACCGCACTGCCCAGAATGTTGTTGACGAAGACCGAAACGTCCACCCCGTTGAACCGATAACCGGCACGCGCCGACCACTGGTTAAGTGCAGGCGGGTTGGTCAGCGTCGGGTCAGCCCCGCCGTTGCGGGGATCGATGCCCGGCGTCAGATCGGTCTGCTGCGAACGGTAGTCGTAATCGCTGCGGATATAGCCGGTGTGTTCACCCAGCGGGATATCATACTGGCCATGCAGCGAGATCGTCCATGGCGGCGATGCCACGTGGTTGCCTGCGGTCACCAGCGGCACCACCGCCGAAGGCCCGCCGGTGAACGTCTGCAGGAACTTGGCGTTGGTATAGCCGATTTCGGCCTGCACGCTGAACTGGTCGGTGATCTTGGCATCGAACTGCAGGTCAAACCCGCGGCTGCGCGCCTTGCCCAGATTGCCAGTGAACTGGAACCCGCAGGAATTCAGCCCCACCGCCTGCTGGATATCGGTCCAGTCGATCTGGTAGACGCTGCCCTGCAGACCAACGCGCCCGCCTGCCATGCGGGTCTTCACACCCAGCTCATAGCTCCATACCTGATCCGAATTGTACAGCGTGGGCCGCCCGTTGGGATAACCGATCGCGCCGAGCTCAGCCCCGCAGGGCACACCTACTTGCGGGTTGTAGCCGCCGGGGCGGAAACCCTTGGCGACCGAGGCATATACCAGCGTGCGCGGATCGATCTGGAAATCGATGCCGAACTTGGGCGTGAACGGGCTTTCCTTTTGCCCGCCGACATCGGTGACCGGCGGCCCCACCACTGGCCCTTGCGCGAACGAATTGATCGAAAACTCGGTACGGCCATAACGCAGGCCCAGCGTCAGCGTCACCCGGTCCACTGGCTTGTAGCCCACTTGGCCAAACACCGCATATTGCCGATCCTTGGAACGGGTGGCCTGATCATAGATCAGCCTGCCATCGACCAACGGCGGCAGAACGCCCACCAGAAACGGCGCGAACTGATAGAAGAACCGGTCATCCACCTGCTGGATCGAAACCTGTTCTGCATCCTGGAAAAACCCGCCGACGACCCACGTGAATGGGCTGTCGCTCGCGTTGGACTGCAGGCGCAACTCGCCAGTCCAGTTCTTCTGCGTGTTCACAAAGTCCGAAAATGCCGCCTGATCCGGGAACAGCGGCAGGGTAATGCCGGTAAACAGGCTCTGGTCGAACGTGGTGTAATCGGCGCGGAACGTCTGCCGCCGATCAAAGTACGATCCGATGGCGATCAGGTCCGCCCCGCCCAGCGCATATTTGATGTTCAGCGATGGCAGGACAAACCGGTCATTGCCATTTTCGCGCACGCGGTTGCCGTTCAGGAACACGCCGTTGTCGTAATCAGAGAACGCCGCATTGGGCGATGCTGGATCACGCTGGATGTTGTCCCAGCTTTCCGGGCTGTCGTTGTTCTTGATGCGCTGATAGACTACCGAGGGTGTGATCGTCAGGTCGGGCGTTGGCGTCCACGCCATGGCCACGCGGCCCACGAAGGAATCGATGCGGTTGGCGTCCTTGTCGATTACCTGTTTGTCTTCAAACCGCACCCGGTCAATCCAGCCACCATCGCGCCGGTAATAGGCGCTGGCCCGCACGGCCAAGGTATCGGGCACCAGCGGCACACCAATGGCACCGCCCAGTTCATAGCTCATGCCGCCATTTTCGGTCGTCGCCACTTCCGAACGAATGCGGCCCGATGTTTTCGTGGCATCGGGTTGTGGCGTCAGGAAGCGGATCGTGCCGCCCTGTGACCCCGCGCCAAACAGCGTGCCCTGCGGTCCGCGAAGCACTTCGATGCGCTCAAGATCGAAAATCACCGGATAGACATTGCCGCCCGAATAGCCCAGCGCGCGCACCTGAATCGGCGTATCGTCGATATAGATGCCGGTGGTCGATGCCCCGACCGAGGAATTGATGCCACGGATGGCGATGTTGGTGGTGGTATTGGTCTGCTCAAACACGATGCCCGGCGTCTGGCGGATCACATCGGCAAAATCGCGCACACCCCGTTTGTCGAGCGTTTCGGTGCTAAAGGCGCTGACGCTGATCGGCACTTTGCTCAGCACTTCGTTCTTGCGGGTGGCCGTCACCACGATTTCGCCGCTCTGGTCGGCCTCGTCGGCGGTTTGCGGCGCTGCGGTGTTCTGCGCGATGGCTGGCATCGCCGATACCAGCGCGATCAAGGCGCCCCCTGCGACCAAGGAATCGCGAATGTGCTTGCTCATGTTTTTCTCCCCATCAGCTGCAGCTCAGCCCTTACAAAGCTGCAAACGACGCGGCAGAGGCTATATCGGTCGGGGATTTTTCAATTGATCCTGAGTGGCAAATCCGGCCCTTTGTGACACTTCAGGCAAACCTGTGGGCCTGTCGCACCATCTTGGCCAGATTTGCCAAGAACGCTTGCAAAGGCAGGCGTGCGGATTGTTCCTACACACCAAAAACCCCTCCTGCGCAGCGATGTGCGAAGGAGAGGCTGGTAGCCTTTGGCGTGGAACCTTTCGCGTCAGCTGACGCTGCCCTCCAGAATTTGCAGTGTCTTCAGATCGGAATGGAAATCCAGCGCATAATCGCCGCCCTCGCGGCCAATGCCTGAGATACCGATCCCGCCAAACGGCGCGGTCAGATCGCGCACCAGGAACGTGTTGACCCACACCGTTCCGCCACGCACCGCCCGGCCCACACGCTCGGCCCGCTCGGCATTGCCGGTATAGACCATGCCTGAAAGCCCGAACGCGGTGGAATTGGCCAGCGCCACGCCTTGCGCTTCATCGCGGAAAGTCTGGAACGTCAGCACCGGGCCGAACACCTCGTTCTGCACCACTTCGCTGTCATTGCTCTTGGGCATAATCAGCGTGGGCTCAATCCAGTTTGCGCCGTCCTTCCAACGCTTTCCGCCGCGCACAATAGTATCGCCCGCCG
>JBEQBV010000242.1:0-5777 GCA_041639635.1 Novosphingobium sp. | reverse complement strand
CCAGTCGGCATCGATGCCGTCGGCCAGCTTCATGCAGTCAATAGCGTGGACTTCCACGCCCTTGGCCGGACGGCGCAGGCCGACGATGCGGTCTCCGGGCACCGGGTGGCAGCACGCGGCCAGTTTGAACGCCATGCCGGGGGTTAGGCCCCTCACCGCGATGGCGCGTTTCTGGTTGGGCCAGTTTTCCTCAGGGATATTGGCCGCGCTGCCGGGGACGAGCGCTTCCATCACCTGCCGGTCATCCAGCTTGGCTGAACCCACCGCAAACATCAGGTCCTCTTCGGTCGTCAGCTTCAGCCGCTTGAGCGCATCGGCCATCGCCTTCTTGCCGATTTTGGTCGGCAGGCGTTCGATGATTTCCTCATAGAGCTTGCGCCCGATCGCGGCCACTTCGGCACGCTCTTTCTGGCGCACCGAGCGGCGGATCGCGGCGCGGGCCTTGCCGGTCACGACAAAGCCCAGCCACGAAAGCTGCGGTTCGGAACTGCGGCTCTTGATGATTTCCACCACATCGCCATTGCCCAGCGGCGTGCGCAGCGGCACGTGCCGTCCGTTGATCTTGGCCCCCACCGCCTGCGCGCCCAGATTGGTGTGGACGGCAAAGGCAAAGTCGATGGGCGTCGCGCCCTTGGGCAGCTGGAACAGCGCGCCTTTGGGGGTGAAGGCAAAGATGCGGTCCTGATAGATCGCCATCTTGGTGTTTTCGAGCAGCTCGTCGGCGTCCTGGCTGGATTCGAGGATTTCGATCAGATCGCGTAGCCAGCCCACCTGCCCGTCCGGCTTGTCCCCCTGCTTGTAGGCCCAGTGCGCGGCAAGGCCGAACTCGTTCAGCTCGTGCATCTCGCGCGTCTTGATCTGCACTTCCACGCGCATCGCGTTGGAATAAATCAGCGCGGTGTGGAGCGAGCGGTAGCCGTTCATCTTCGGGGTGGAGATGTAATCCTTGAAGCGGCCCGGGATCATCTGCCAGGTCCGGTGCAGGATCCCCAGCGCCTTGTAGCAATCGTCCTCGTTGTCGGTCAGGACGCGGAAGGCCATGATGTCGGTAATCTGTTCGAACGACACGTGCCGTTCGGCCATTTTGCGCCAGATCGAATAGGGGTGCTTTTCGCGGCCAGAAACTTCTACGCGCAGGCCCACGCCGGCCAGCGCCTGCTTGATCTGCAGCGCGATGGCATCAACTTGCGCGCCTTCCTCGTTGCGGATGGCCGAAAGGCGGCCAGTGATGGTGGCATAGGCTTCGGGCTCAAGCTGCTCGAACGCCAGCAACTGCATCTCGCGCATATATTCGTACATGCCCACGCGCTCGGCCAAGGGCGCGTAGATATCCATCGTCTCGCGCGCGATGCGGCGGCGCTTTTCCTCGCTCTTGATGTAATGCAGCGTGCGCATGTTGTGCATGCGGTCGGCCAGTTTGACGAGCAGGACGCGCAAATCCTCGCTCATTGCCAGCAGGAACTTGCGCAGGTTTTCGGCCGCGCGCTCGCTCTCGCTCATCGTTTCGATTTTGGAAAGCTTGGTCACCCCATCGACCAGCCGCGCAACATTGGGGCCGAACAGCCGCTCGATCTCCTCCACCGTCGCCAGCGTATCTTCCACCGTATCGTGGAGCAGCGCGGTGATGATCGTGTCCTGATCGAGCTTCAGCTCGGTCATCAACCCAGCCACTTCGACCGGGTGCGAGAAATACGGGTCCCCACTCGCGCGCTTCTGGCTGCCGTGTTTCTGCACGGTATAGACATAGGCACGGTTAAGCATCGCCTCATCCGCATCGGGATCATAGGCAAGCACACGTTCGACAAGTTCGTATTGGCGGAGCATCTGGCCCTAAATGGCGGCATTGCGGGCAAAACCGCAAGGGGGAATACCTCGTAAATGCAATCGTATTGCCGGATTAGAGAATAATCGGCGCGCTGCCTGTGTCCTGCGGCAGAAGTCCGGCCACGCGCGGGTCGGGCAGGATCTCCACGAACCGCGCAAACGGCGCAAAGCCCTGCTTCTGATAGAACGGCAGCGCGCGCGGATCATCGGTGGTGCAGGTGTGCAACCACACGCGGGCAACGCCGGGCGCCCAGGCCAGCTGCAACGCCTTGCGCATCAGCCATTGCCCCAGCCCCCTGCCCGTCGCGCCCCTGATCAGGCCGAAAAACACGATCTCGCATTCGCCTTCCACGCGGAAATCGAGTTCGACCATGCCCACCTCCACCCGCATCCGGTCCACCACAGCATAGAGCTGCACGCGCGGATCGTGGATGATCGCGGCGATTTCGGCGTCGCTCTTGCCCAGCCGCGTCCACCACAGCCACGGCCCGCCCACCCGCTTATAAAGCAGGCGATACTTCTCGGGCGCGGTGTCCTTCCAGCGCACGATCTGCAGCGGAACATCTGCCTCAGGCGTCAACCGACGCAGCGCGACAGGCGGCTCCAGCATTTCCAGCGCCGTTACCACGCAGGCCAGATCGCCGGGCGCGACGTTGTGATACCCGTGGCCCAGCGGCGGACCGTGAGCTTCGATCACATCAGGTCCACACGGCTTCGGGCGGCAGGCTCATCAGGATGGCGTCGATATTGCCGCCAGTCTTCAGGCCGAACAGCGTGCCCCGGTCCCACACCAGGTTGAATTCGGCATAGCGTCCGCGGTATTCCAACTGCTGCAGCTTTTCCGCGGCGTTGAATTCCATGCCCATGCGCTTGCGCACCAGACGTGGGAACACGTTGATGAAGGCATCGCCAACATCGCGCGTGAAGGCGAAATTCGCTTCAAAGGCGGCATCATCGGCGCATTCGAGATGATCGTAGAAGATGCCCCCCACCCCGCGATGCACCTTGCGATGCGGGATCCAGAAGTAGTCGTCGGCCCACTTCTTGAACTTCGGGTAATATTCGGGATCATGCTTGTCACACGCGGCCTTGTACTCCGCATGGAACTCGCCCGTGTCTTCCTCATAGGGGATCGGTGGGTTCAGGTCCCCGCCCCCGCCAAACCACGCCTTGCTGGTGGTCAGGAAGCGCGTGTTCATGTGGACGGCGGGCACGTGCGGGTTGGCCATATGCGCCACCAGACTGATGCCCGTGGCGGTAAAGCCCGGCGCATCGGCGCTGGCCCCGTTGACCGATCCGGCAAAATCCTTCGAAAACTCACCCTGCACGGTCGAAACGTTGACGCCGACCTTCTCGAATATCTTGCCTTTCATAAGCCCCTGCACGCCGCCCCCGCCGTTTTCGACGGCTTCGCCCTCGTGCTCGCGATTCCACGGTGTGTAAGTAAACGCCGCGTCGGAACCAGCCTCGCGTTCAATCGCCTCGAATTCGGCACAGATGCGATCGCGCAAGGATTCAAACCATGTACGGGCACGGGCAGTGTGGGTCGTCCAGTCAGTCATGCAAATCCCCAGAAACTCTGCACACGACTTGCCAAGGGAATCGCGATCCGGCAAGGGAAAGCCATGGTTCCCTTTTCGTTCGCCTCTCAGGAATTCCGCCTCGGCGCCTCTCGCGCGCTATTCTGGGTGGAAGAGAACGCGCTGCTGGTGGCCGATTTGCACCTTGAAAAGGCCAGCTTCTTTGCCCGCCACGGCCAGATGCTCCCGCCGTATGACAGCCGCGCCACGCTTGAACGCCTGGCCGAAGCGCTGCGCGAAACCGGCGCAACCCGCGTGTTCTGCCTTGGCGACTCGTTCCATGATAGCGCCGCGGTTGCCCGGATGGAGCCCCATGCTGCCGGCATGCTCGATGCGCTGACCCGCGCGACGGACTGGGTATGGATCACCGGAAACCATGATGAAGACGCCGCCGCACCGGGCGGAACGCTGGTTGATGAACTCGATATTTGCGGCCTCAAACTGCGTCATATCGCCCGCGCGGGTTCCAATGCGCGCGAAGTATCAGGCCATTTCCACCCCAAGCTGCGCGTCAACGTGCGCGGTCGCTCGATCACCCGACCTTGCGCCGTGATAAGCGAAAACCGTCTGATTTTGCCTGCTTTTGGCGCACTTACTGGCGGCATGGACGCGGGCGATCCGGCTATTCTGGCCGCGCTGCAGCCCGCCTGCGCCATCGATGCCATCGTGCCCGCAGGCTCGCAAATGGCCCGCTTCGCTCTATGGCGTGCGGCGGCCTGAATGCAGGCCCTGATTGCAAGCCATGCACAGATTTGTGCAGGATGCTGCATGTAATCGGAACTTCACGCAAACCGGGCCTTTAAAACATTGCGCATTGTGATATGAGCGCCGCAACCGCCGTTGTGGCGTAATTTCGGAAAAACTGCAGGAGAAAGCACTATAGCTCCCCCACCGCGGCGCAGTATGGCGCCCCCCGTCAAGAGCGGACCTCGCTTCAACCAGATGATCAACGTGCCCAAAGTGCGCGTGATTGACGAGAATGGCGAGAACCTGGGTGTCATGTACACCCGTGAAGCGATCGATCAGGCTGCCGAAGTCGGCCTCGATCTCGTTGAAGTTTCCCCCAACGCAGATCCGCCGGTCTGCAAGTTCCTTGATGTCGGCAAGTTCCGATACGAGGCGCAGAAGAAGGCGAACCTTGCCCGTAAGAGCCAGAAGACGCAGGAGATCAAGGAGATCAAGATGCGTCCCAACATCGATGACCACGATTACGATACGAAAATGCGTAACGTGACCCGGTTCATCGAAGATGGCGACAAGGTGAAGATCACGCTGCGTTTCCGCGGCCGCGAACTTTCGCACCAGCAACTGGGCATGAACCTGCTGCGCAAGGTGCAGGACGATGTTGCCGAAATCGCCAAGGTCGAAGCCTTCCCCCGCATGGAAGGCCGCCAGATGCTGATGGTCCTCGCGCCGAAGTAAACGCGCCAGAACAATCGCTGAAAGCTGCAAGGGCGTGCCGCAAGGCGCGCCCTTTTTGCATGGCAGTCTTGGCGCCTCTGCGCGAACGCCCTTCACCGGAAAATCGCACGGCCCGAAAAATGGCACGGTCCATAAAATGGCAAGGCCGGAAACTGGCAACTATCGCCCTGTCGCCGCTCCAAAACGCTCTGTCCCACAGCCTCTGCAGGTTCCGGCACCGCTGGCTCAACTCACCCACAATTCAGCACAAACCGCCGATTCAGGCATGCCCGATCCGGCTTTCGGCGCGTTGCCAGCGCGGTTCGCCAAAAAACCATTATGGAGTATTCAATGACGCCTTCTTTAAAGATCATTCCCGCCGTTGCCATTCTGGCTGGCTCGCTTGGCCTCGGCGGTTGCGCCACAAAGGGCTATGTGAACGAGCAGATCGCTACCGTTAACCAGCGCATCGACGGGGTGGAAGGCCGCCTCCAGACGACGGACGGCATCGCTCAGGCCGCTCGTGGCGAAGCGCAGGCTGCAAACGCGCAGGCGCAGACCAATACCCAACGCCTCGATCAGTTGACAGGTCGTGTCGATGGCATCGACCAGCGCGTGACACAACTTCAGCAACAGCCACAGAAGCGCGCGCGCAACTGAACAACTGTGCTCCTGACTTGACACTCTGACGTTCCCCTGCCGGACGGGCAGCTTGCGACTGTACAAATGGTCGCAAGCCACCCGCCCGGTATCTTTTCTGGAAAACCACCGCCAATGATCAAGGTATTGCGAACGCTGGCTGGAATCTCGCTGTCATCGCTTGCGATATTCGCATCAACAATGGCCACTGCCGAAGCTGCCACAGCACCAGCCAAGTCGCTAAGTGCGAAAAAGCGTAGTTCTCCAAAAGCGCAAGCCAAAGCACCACCGGTGGAATTGCCGCCGCTGACAGTCGCGGCACAGCGGGTTACG
>JBEQBV010000241.1:0-5831 GCA_041639635.1 Novosphingobium sp. | reverse complement strand
ACTCAACCGATGCCAACCCTCCCCCGCCCGGTCACGTCGCAGGCCATTTCCGCCAAGGATGCTTGGGGGATGGCGTGGTTTGACCGGAAGCACTGCGAAAAGCGCATGGCCGCCCTGCGCAACGAGGGCTTGTTCACGCCGCCTTCGACCAAAGGCAGCGTGCTGCATCCCAGTTTTCTGGGCGGCACCAACTGGGGCGGCATTGCCTATGATCCGGGCAGCGGGCTTGCCGTGGTCAATTCATCGAACCTTGTCGCCTCGGTCACGCTCAAGCCGCGCGCGGAATATGTCGAAAGCCGCGACAAGCGCCCCGGCGTGTCGGTCTATGAAATGCAGGGATCACCCTATGTGATGCTGCGCGAGGTGCTGATGTCGCCGCTTGGCGCACCGTGCAATTCGCCGCCATGGGGGCAACTGACAGCGATAGACATGCGCACCGGCCAGACGCGTTGGCAGGTGCCATTCGGGCAGGTCAAATTGCCAAGCGGGGTGATCAGCCCGCCCGAATGGGGCGCGCCCAATCAGGGTGGGCCGATTGTGACGCGGGGCGGTCTCGTGTTCATTGGGGCCAGCCTCGACAGCCGGTTCCGCGCCTATGACATCCAGACCGGACGCGAAGTGTGGAGCGTGGCCGTTCCCGCGCCCGCCACGGCAACACCGATGACCTTTCGCCATAGCGATGGGCGGCAATATGTGGTCATTTCAGCCGGAGGCCATGGCGGCTTTGGCACGCGGTTGGGCGATGCCATGGTCGCCTATGCGCTGCCTGCGCAGTAGATCAGTCAGGTTTGGCATCCCGATAGCGCTTGGGCGTTTGCCCGTAGTGCCGGGCAAAGCTGCGCACGAAGCTGGCGCTTTCGGCAAAGCCCACGGCAAGCGCAATTTCGGCAACATCACGCTGGCTTTGGCGCAGCAGGCGGGCGGCCGCCGTCATTCGCCGCTCGTGCACCAGATCGCGCCAGCGCAGGCCATCGGCCCGCAGCGCGCGGTTGAGTGTGGCAACCGACACGCCCAGTGACGCGGCCACGCTTTCCAGCGTAACAGCCTCGTCCAGCGCGCTGCGATCCAGCAACCGGCGCACTTCGCGGTTCAGGCCATGCCTGCGCAGCGCATCCCCGGCGCTGCGCTTCAAATGCTCCTCGATGATCGGGAACAGGCCCGGATCAATCGCACCACCGGTGCGCGACAGGAACGATTCCTCGAACGAGAACGAATTGGTTTCCTGATCGAAATAGACCTCGCAGCGGAACAGATCACGGTGCAGGCGGGGATTGCCTTGCCGGGAATGTTCGAAGCGCACCTCGACCAGTTCAAACTCCGGCCCGACAAAGCTGCGGCACAAGTTGTACATCAGCGCGAGCGAGAATTCGGCATCCTGCCGCCGGTTCTGCAGGGCCTGATCGGTCAGCGCATATTCGAAAGTGGCGATCCCGGCTGCCACCGTGAAGCGATTGCGCACCGCCTCCTGAATCGCGCCCAAATAGGTGTCAAAACCCGTCAGCGCCGCGCGTAAGGTGGGCGCGCTGAAGAACAGGAAGCCCAATGCGCCCAGACTGTCGGCCCCGCCTAGCCTTCCGGCCTGAAGGCCAAGGCAGGGATTGCCCGCGCGCTGCGCCGCCGCTTCGAAAAACGCCAGATAATCGGCCAGCGGCATGATCGCCCGGGTATCATCGAGGCTTTCGCGCCGGATGCCGAATTCGGCCAGCAATAGCTCGGGCGGATAGCCGGCAAGATCAAGACAATGGACGATGTGGCGCATGACGACGACCGAGATCGTCGGCCCGGTCA
Organism: Novosphingobium sp.; assembly: GCA_041639635.1. Classification (GTDB taxonomy): domain Bacteria; phylum Pseudomonadota; class Alphaproteobacteria; order Sphingomonadales; family Sphingomonadaceae; genus Novosphingobium. Next base: position 4,043 of record JBEQBV010000241.1, on the reverse strand, counting down.
TGCCGCAAAAACGCGTGATTGCGCACAGGAACGCAGCGTGCAGGCCATAAGCTGGCACGTTTGGCCATTTGCACTATAGTTTCAATGCCAAAACAGGAGATTGGCCGCTTTGGCCAAGCCGGTTGACCCATGCATTTGGCCTAAACTGCGGTGCGCGCAAACCAGTGGATGCGCCGTAATCCAGCGCCTGATGCTGGCCAAAGGAGCCATCGCCATGATCCGACCAGCCGCCCTCTCCCTTCTTTCCCGCGCGGCGGTCTGCGCTATTGCGCTGGCCTCAGTCCCGGCCATGGCACAGAGCGAAAGCGCGGCGGCGACTGCGACCGATGCTGCGCGGCCCGACATGGTCTTTGTCAACGGCACAGTGCTGACCCCTACTGGCACCGCGCAGGCGGTGGCCGTGGCCAAAGGCGTGATCGTGGCGGTGGGAACAGTGGCAGAGATCGAGAAGCTGCCATTGGAAGGCGCACAGCGGATTGATCTTGGCGGGCGCACCCTGATGCCGGGCCTTTATGACATGCACGTCCACACCTATTTTGCGGGCCGCGAAAAGCTTTCCTGCCGATTTGCGCAAGGGGCCAAGGCCAAGGAGATCGTGGCGGCGGTCAAGGCTTGTGCGGCCAAGGCCAAGCCGGGCGAATGGATCACCGGCGGCAGCTGGGTGGGCGCGGCGTTCAAGCCGGGCGAGCAGCACCGCAGATTGCTGGATGCTGCAGCGCCCAACAATCCGGTCCTGCTGAATGATGAAAGCCTGCACAGCGTTTGGGTCAATTCGCGCGTGCTGCAGATTGCCGGGATCGGACGCGATACGCCAAACCCTGCAGGCGGCGTGATTGATCGCGACGCCAAGGGTGAGGCCACCGGCGTGCTGCGCGAAGTGGCATCGCGCGATATCGAAAAGTTCATGCCCAAGGTTTCACAAGACGATCAGGTCCGCGCGGTGAAAGTGGCGACGGACGAGATGCTGTCCTATGGCATTGTCGGCTTTACCGATGCGGCGGTGCGGCGCGAGATGGTGGGCGGGCTTTCGGCCTATGCCAGCAGCGGCAGGCTGAAACAGTATGCGCGCGGCTGCATCGTGTGGGGGCCGAATTCGGGCAACAGCGAGGGCCTGATCGCGCAGCGGCAGGCGTGGAGCACCGGGCGGCTAAAGCTGGATTGCGTGAAGATGTTTCTGGATGGCGTGCCGCTGGAAGGCCGCACTGCTGCGATGATCGAGCCGTATGCGCACAGCGGCGGTGCCCATGGCGCTGATGCTCATGGCGGCGCGGACAGCACGGGCCTGAAGCTGATACCTGAAGACGTGCTGTTCCCCGCCCTTGCCGAGTTCGACCGGCAGGGCATTCTGGTGAAGTTCCACGCCGCAGGCGACGGCGCAGTGCGCGAGGCTGCCGATGCGATTGCAGCTGCGCGCAAGGCCAATGGCTATACCGGGCAGCACCACGAAATCGGCCACAACACTTTCATCGACGTGGCTGATGTGCCGCGCGGGAGCGAGTTGCACTTCACCTGGGAGCTATCACCCTACATCTGGTGGCCCACGCCGATCACCTCGGTCGATATTTCCGCCGCCGTGGGGCCGGAGAGGATGAAGCGCCTATGGCCGATCAAGGATGTGATCGAGAGCGGTGCGAACGTGGTGATTGGGTCAGACTGGCCTGTGGTGCCTTCGGTCAACCCATGGATCGCGTTTGAAACGCTGGTGACGCGGCAGGTCCCGGGCGCCACGGGTGAACCGATCAACGCCGGACAGCGGATCACGCGCGAACAGGCGCTGGCGGTGTTGACGCGCAATGGTGCTGCGGAAATGGGACGTCTGGATCAGGGCGGCACGATTGAACCCGGCAAATTGGCCGACATGATCGTGGTGGACCACAATCCGATGACCGTGCCGGCAGGCGAAATCCACAAGACCCGCGTGCTGGCGACATATATCGCGGGCGAGAAAGTCTATGCCGCCGAAGGAGAGCCCAAGTGAGCGATGCAACGCTGTTCCTGACCGATGAGCGCACATTCTGGCACAGCACAGGGGTGCAGGCGTTGTTCCTGCCGGTAGGAGACTGGGTAGAGCCGCCTGCCGGAAGCTATGGTGCGGACACGCCCGGATCGAAGCGCCGCCTGCTCAATCTGGTGCGCGCCGCCGGGTTCGACCGCGAACTTGAGGTGCGTAGCGCGGCTCCTGCCTTGCGTGAGGATCTGCTGCGGGTGCATCCGGCCAGCTATATCGACGAGTTCAAGCGGCTGAGCGATGCGGGCGGCGGGGAACTCGGCGTATTTGCCCCGTTCAACAAGGGCGGGTTCGAAATTGCCAGCCTTTCAGCGGGTTTGGCCATTGAAGCAGTGGACGCGGTGCTGACAGGCCGTGCGCGCAATGCCTATGCTCTCTGCCGCCCGGCGGGACACCACTGCCTGGCGCACGAGCCGATGGGCTTTTGCCTGCTGGCCAACATCCCGATTGCGATTGAGGTTGCCAAGGCGCGCCATGGGGTGGGCAAAGTCGCCGTGGTCGATTGGGACGTACACCACGGCAATGGCACGCAATCGATCTTCTATGACCGCGCTGACGTGCTGACGATATCGATTCATCAGGACCGCTGTTTCCCTCCGGGCTATTCAGGCTTTGAAGAGCGCGGCGAAGGCGAAGGCCTCGGCGCCAACCTCAACGTTCCGCTCCCAGCGGGAAGCGGCCATGAGACATACCTTGCCGCGCTGGACCGGATCGTGATTCCTGCACTGCGCCAGTTCGATCCTGACCTGATCGTGATTGCCAATGGCTTGGATGCCAACGCGGTCGATCCGCTGGCACGTCAGCTGCTGCACTCCGACACTTTCCGGGAAATGACCGCGCGCATGGTCTCCCTTGCCGATGAACTGTGCGAAGGGCGCCTCACCATCGTCCACGAAGGGGGTTACGCCGAAGCCTATGTGCCTTTCTGTGGGCTAGCGGTGCTGGAAGGCCTGAAGGGCAAACGCAGTGCCGTGATCGACCCTGAGCTGGAGTTCTTCATGGCCCAACAACCAACAAACCGCATGATTCAGTTTCACTACACGTTGATCGAAGAAATGGCTGCTGAATTGAAGCTCTGATTTTGCGAGCAGGTGCCAGGAAGCTTGACACCTCCCTACCACTCAACCTTGGAAATGCCAGTTACATTAGAAGCTCGCCTGCAACCCTCTTAAAAAATACTCGGGGCAACCATTTGCCTTGATTCGGAGCTTTGGCGTCAAGCTGAAAGCTGCGCTCATTGAACTGGGAAACAGCAAATGGGCCGTTCGATCAAATACTCCATTTGAGCGTGTTAATCAAAACCGCCACGCTTCTGAACGCAGAATCTCACAATACGGTTGTCTCAAGGCTGGTACTAGCTAAACACCGCCCGTTAAATATGTCACGAAGGAATGGTCGGTGGGTCTGAGACCCGTCTAAGCGATGTCCGCTTTCAGGCATTCGACAGGCAAACCACAATGACCGCAGTTGGGGCGCATTGCCGACCTTCTGCTTTCCCCTTCGCGATTGGCAGGTTTTGGTTCAATGCGACGTTCAATGCAGCCAATCTGACCGACCGGGTCTGGTCGGCAACTGTCGGATCGTTTGGGAACAAAACCGCTAATGTGCCAATGCTCAGTGGATCGAAGGCAACAGTAATTTCCGCATGTCAGGCGAATAACGAGCATTGGATTTCGAGCCCGAGCATTGGGCTCCTAGCCGCGCCACGGTCAGCAGGTTGTCGGCTGGCTGCATACCCTCAAGCAACAGGTCAGCCCACTCGCACGCGATCTCGCGCCGACGCGGCGTAAACTCGGCCCGGTTGTAGGCGGCTTCGACCTCGTTCTCAGGAACGTGCGCCAGCATGAGGTCAATAACGGCCCGATCGTCGGCAATGCCTGCGAGCTTGGCGCGCTCGTTCATGATCGCGGAGAATGCCGCGCGCCAGCCATGGGGAACGTGGCGGCGGTGCCACCCTGCCCGGTTGTAGAGGTAACCGATCGCGTTTTTGGACAGCGGGATATGCGCGTGGCGCTGGCCGGGGAATACCAGTTCG
>JBEQBV010000240.1:0-5881 GCA_041639635.1 Novosphingobium sp. | reverse complement strand
TCTGGCGACCTGTGCGTCAACGAACTCGCGCCAGGCCTCGATGCTGACGAAATCGCGGCTGCCCCTCCATACGATCAGCCCAGACAACCGATCCTACCGGCCATCATAGTTGCCGCTCAACCGGCCATCGTAGTTGTCGCCGCGCAGCTTTGGCCGAGATGGAATCCATTTGGACGCCTCGAACGTAACCTGATTGAGTTTGGACCCTAGATAGCTCTGACTTTTGACAGGACACAGCAGGTGGGGGTGCATGCGCTCACCCTCACCTGCCGCATTGAGCATTATACTCTATATAAATGATAGACTATCGTCGTGCGACAAGTTGCGCGAATTGCAAGGCGGAGAGAAGCAGGCGTCGTCGTTACAAATGCCGCATGCCACGCTGTGAAGGGGAAATATCAGGAAGACACCACCAGCTTCAGATGTCCTCGGCTGCGAACATACTCCGTCGGCTGCACTAGGCATGCCCGCAGGCAATCAACTGCCATGGCAAGATGCAATGCCGCCATGGCTTCGCCGTGCTGGTCAAGATCATCGAGCGCTCCGGAAAGGGCTTCGAACACTTCTTCGAGCGGTCTTGCTGCTGTCTGCATCGCGGCATCTCATCCTGCTTCCGGGTGGTGCGTACACTCTGAAAGCCTTGCCAGCCCCGTGTACCGCCCCTCGAACGGATCGAAGTGGTAACCAAGTTGAGACAGAGCGAAAGGAAAGAATGCACCGGTTAAGAGCAAAACTTTTGCTCCCATAGTGGCGGAAATGCGGGGGTTTGCGTAATATCACTTACATCACTGAAGGTTAGTGAACTGTCATTCGGGTAGATGCTGGAAAACCCGTTGCCCGCACCAGCCGCAAAATCGGTTCCGAATTGGCCGGACCTGCTTCATGCCCAAAATCGCAGGCGAAAACCGCATTCACACTTGTGAAATTGTGATACGAATCACGCTTCGTTGGTGCGCAGACCTACTGCTTGGCCTGTTCCGGGCAGCGATCGAGGCCTTGCCTTCTGGTCGCAGACGTAAACGTTTGCTAATCAACCGAACCGGAACATATCGTGCAATTCAGCGGGTCCGGTAGAAATCGCGAAAGGCCTGAGGCGCGCCGCATTTGCGGATGGCCGTATCCACATGGCGTCGCCGCTCTGCCACCAGCGATGCTGATGTAAGTGCCAGGGGACGCTCCTTGGCCACTTCCTTGGCCGTAAAAGGTTTCGTGCCGGGAATAACGCTTTCACCCCCCAGCCCGAAGACCATGAAGTTCAGCATATCGGCCAGTTGCTGGTTGTCGCTGATGCGGCTTTTGGCAATGTTGGGCAGGCGCAGCATATAGGCGCGGGTTTCTGCGGTGCACATCATGTACCCCACCCGTCCGCGCAGTTCCGGCAGCTTCGCCGGGGCGGAGATGCCCTGCACACCGTGGCAGCCAGCGCAATGTTCCACGTAATCGCCCCGCGCCAATTCAGGATCAGTGATCGCCGCCAGCCCCTGAGCCACGGTTGCGGCGCGGGGATCGTCGCGTGCAGCAAGATGCGGGGCAAGCAGCAGTGCAGCACATACCAGAACCAGCGCGCGCACTACCGCTTCCTCAGGCTGCGCCGATCATCATGGCGGTGGAGCAATGGTATTCCATGCTGCTTGTGCCAAAGCACCAGATCACGTTGTTATTGAGCTGCGGCAGATAGAGCTGCGTTTCACGATCGGTATTGTCGCAGCCGCACTGGCCGCAGGTTGGCTTGCCGCAGCAATCGCGATAGGCAATCATGTATGCCTTGCCGTCATCGGGATTGATGCAAGACCCCACCCACGATACCGGCGAAGGCTCTGACCCGGCAGGGCAAGTGTGCATGCCGCCACCACAGCAAGTGCACAACGACCCGTCAATCGCGCAATAGCGCCAGTAGTTGCACTTCGTATCATCCTTGGTCTGTGCCGTGCGCGCAAACGCCGTCTTGGCTTCGGGCGAACGATCCGGCTTGGCCGCTTCAGCCCGGCTGACGGGCAGAAGCGGAAAGACCGGTGCGGCCACCAAAGCTGCTCCCAAGCGCGAAAGAATGCCCCGACGCGATGTGCCACCTGCCAGGCGCCGCAGCATCTTTTCGCCAGCGGCATCGGGATTGAACCTGATCATCTGAAGCCCCCTTCACTTGCCCCGTCACGCTGCCCGTTCATGCGGCGACGGCCTTTTTCAGACCCGAAATGTAATCCTGCACTGTCGCAATGCCCAGTTCGTGCGCTACGACCAGACTTTCCAAGTGCTCGCGGCTGTTCACCAGACCCTTGGACAGGATCACGCCCTCGGCATCAAGCAGCACGGCATAGGGCAGCTTGCCCACTTCGAACGCCTGCCCCACTTCCGGGCCGTTGATGAAGCGGTAGCCCTCAAGCCCTTGCGCAGCGATCAGCCCCTCTTGAGCAGCGGCTGTATCATCACCCACAAAGGTCAGCTCAACTCGCTCATCCTTGGCAAAGGAGCGCGCGGCCGGGATCAGGCCCTTGCACAACGGGCACGTGGCAGAAACAAACATCAGCAGCCGCAACGGCACACCCTTGGCAGACCCGCCGACGATCACGTCATGCCCCTCGACGGTCTTTGCAGGCACGGCAGGAGCCTTGCCTCCAACAGCAGGCCCGCCACTGGTCTGCAACGCTCCTGCCGGGGCCACGCGCATGTGCAGCACGCCAACTTGCCGGGCTAGCGCCAGCAAAGCCACCACCAGCGCAATGATCACCACCCATGAAAGCACTTGCCCGACGATCAGCGCGGTCATCATCACGAATTCCTTTCAATCGCCAGTGGCCCTGCAGCCAGCGCCGCCAAAGCATTGACCAGCAGGGTCATCAGATAAAGCGCCAACCCGCCCGCCACGGACAAGCCCCATGCCGCAGAACCGAGCGGCGGTAGCGCAAAGAGCGCCGGAACCAGCAATGAAGCCAGCACCACATTGCGCAATACCAGCGCGCGGCTGAGCGGTTGGCGCAGATCTGACCGGCCACACCCGCAATCGATATGCGCGCGGCCCCGGCCGATGTTGATCGCCATGGCCGCGGCAAAGGCCACCAGCAGCGCGCTGGCCGGGATGACGGATAAAGACAGACCAGCCAGCAGCGCTGCACCAATCAGCACTTCTGCGACAGGCAATGCAGCCGCCGCCGGGCCTACCAAAGCAGCGGGCAGCAACCGATAGTTTGCCACTACGCCCGGAAATACGCGATAACTTCGCATCTTGGAAATGCCAGAGGTCAGGAACACCAAGCCGTTGCCCACAGCGGCAACACCGCCACAGATCGCAAGCGCCGTGTTGAACGCCTCGCTCACTTCGGCTCCACCACCGTGATCAGCCCACCACCAGCGTTTTCAATTTCGTGCTTGGTTTCGCCCGTCTTGGAATCGATGATCATGGCGTTGTTTTCCATGCCATTGACCATGATCATCGCGGCATCATCCTGCGTAATCTCGATATTGCGCGGATGGCCCTTGACCGGAAACCGCTTCACGACCTTCTTCGATGCCAGATCGAGGCCCCAGATCTCCTCGGCCCCTTCCTTGTGGCTCCAGTACTCGCCCTTGTGCATCAGCACCCACAGCGTGCCGGTGGGCCGGTGCAAGGCGGTTGGCTGCATCCCGCCCGGATACCAGGCGACGTCGAGCGGCTTCACATCGGCTGCGCGCATCCCGCCTGCTTCCTGAATGGAGAACGGCGCGCTCACAACCGGGGCCGCACCCATGGCCACCGTTCGCACCTGCCCGGTATAGCTCAGCATAACGGCCATCTTCTTCTTGCGATCATAGACCACGTTGGAAAAGATCGGATCGGCGGCCGCATCAAAGAATTCGGCGGTCCGCGTGATGTCCTGCGTCGCCCCCTTCACCGCCACCGTTGCCAGCGTGCCATCGGCGCACAGCGCAGAAAAGCCGACGCCCGGATTGGGGATGAGGCTGGCGCAACCCGGCAGCTCGATGGCGCGCACGAACTTGCGCTTGACCATGTCGATCACGTTCACCGACGAGGCCGGATCGAAATTGTAATCGTATGCCGTCTTGCCATCATCGCTCAGCACGAAGTTCGTGTTGAACCCGCCAATGATAAGGCGCCCCGGCGTCGGGATTTCGGTGACCAGCTTCAAGGTCTTGCTGTCATAGACCGAAATCAGGTCCATCCGCGTGCCACGGTTGACCTTGGTCCACATCGTTTCGGCAACGTAATAGAACTTGCCGTCAGGATCGATAGCCAGATCGGAATCCCGGCTGGTGGAAACCATGCCGATCATCTTGCCGGTGCCTGCATCGAAAATGCTCGATCCGGCAGAGCCCCAGCCCCCGCGGACGAAAAACCAGCCTCGCTTGGGCGGTTCTATCGTGCTGACTTCGGCCTCTTCTGCCTCAACCACGGCTTCTGCCAAGAGCGGTGCACCGGACATCGCCAAGATTGCTGGCAAACCAAGCGTGAACCTTATCAGCTTTTTGCCAAGTCTGTTTTTCCTTGTGCCGATAAGCGTCATCATGGCCCCCGCTGCTTGCCGCTCGATCCTTGTCGCTGAGGCAAGACTTGACGATTGTCCAGATTCGGTCAAGCGCCTTGTTGCAAGTGCGAACGAAAACCTTGGGTCTTCTTCACACCTTTCCGGATTCAGGTCCGGTTGGCGACCCCGGCAATCTGCGCCGGGGTGATCGTCTTGGCAAGATGCACAAGGCTGTGCGCAGCAATTGCGGTAAAGGCCGACATCCGATCGGCCCAAGGCTTTTCGTACCCCAGAAACGGGGTTGCACCTTCCATCGAAGCGCTGATGAACAAGGCCACATCACGCACTTGCTGATGATTCAGCGTGGGATTGAGCTGGGCTACATATTCGGCAATAAAATCATGCACACGCTGATAGAAAACGCGGACCCGGTCTGCCACGAATTCATTATGATTGGCGAGCGCCCAGAGTTCGGGAAAAAGCCGCGTGGTGCGCTTGCCCGCAATATCATCCAGACACAGCACCACGATCAGGCGCAGCCGCTCTTCCGCGTCAAGCCCCGGCTGGCGCACGGTGCGTTCCAGCAGCTTGTCGTAATTGCCGATAATGTCATCCAGCAGGGTCTGGACCAGCAGTTCCTTCTTTGGGAAATGGTAGCTGACATTGCCCACCTTCATCCCGCATTCGGCCGCGATCCGCCGGATCGTGAACGCGCCTGAACCTTCGTCGATCAGAACGCGCAACGCTGCCTGAATGATGGCATCCACGGTTTCCGTGCCACGCGCGTACGTGCCCGGGCGGGGCGCAGACGGCAATTCGGTATCGGCAAGGTCAGGGATCGAAGCCATAGCCAACGCGCATAACACCAAGAATGCAAGAGCGCCAAGGGCAATGACCTGCCCTCTTGATACCATTTGCCCCATACAACCGTACAAGGCGCTTGACCCAAAGCGGCCCCCTGTCCAGTTTCCGCGTCACATCGATATCGGTCAGGCAACGCTGCGATTATCGGATTCGCTTTGTCCAAGGAAACAATACGATGAGCGTTTCTTTCACCGTCAACGGCCGTAAGCGCATGGTCGAGGCAGAGGCCGACAAACCCCTGCTTTGGGTGTTGCGAGAAGATCTGGATATGCCCGGCACCAAGTTTGGCTGCGGCGCTGGGCTGTGTGGGGCTTGCACGGTTCACCTCGATGGCGAAGCCGTGCGTTCATGCCAGACGCCAATTGCAGATGCTGCGGGCAAGCAGGTGACCACGATCGAAGGAATCGCCACCAACGAGTTGGGCAAGCGCGTTGTCGAAGCTTGGACCGCGCTTGATGTGCCGCAGTGCGGCTATTGTCAGGCGGGCCAGATCATGTCGGCCACGGCGCTGCTGAAACAGAATCCGAAGCCCACGCCCGATGACATTGATGGATGGATGA
>JBEQBV010000239.1:0-5925 GCA_041639635.1 Novosphingobium sp. | reverse complement strand
AACGCCGCATCGGTGGCGCGGGTCTCGATGTGTTCGAGCATGAACCCCAGGTCGATCCCCGCCTCCTCGCGCACGATAACGTCGCGATCCTCCCCCACATGGGCAGCGCCACCTTCGAAGGGCGCATTGCCTCGGGCGAGAAGGTCATGGCCAACATCCGCTTCTGGGCCGATGGCCACCGCCCACCCGATCAGGTCCTCGAAGGCCTCGTCTAAACCCGTCCCCGTTTCGCACAACAATCGGTCGCACTCGCGCTTGTGCAGTGTTGCAAAGTTGCCCTAAAGCCCCGCGCAGGAGGGGAGACATGTCCATGCGAAATCTGGTGGCCACAATAACGGCGCTCATCACGCTGTTCATGCCCGCGCTTGCGCTGGCCCAAACCGGCTTCGAAGCCGTCAGCGCCGAAGACGTTGCCGACACCGGCGACACCGCATGGATTCTCGTCTCCTCCGCCTTCGTACTGATGATGGCCATGCCCGGCCTCACCCTGTTCTACGGCGGCCTCGTGCGCGCCAAGGGCTTCCTCGCTGTGCTGGTGCAAGTCGGTGCGATTGCCTCGGTCGCCTCGGTGCTGTGGATCATGGTCGGCTATACGCTCGCCTTCGGAGACGTTGCAGGCGGCTGGCTCGGCAGCGGCAACGCCTGGATGCTGCTCAACATCGGCAACGTGCGCGCCAATACCACCATCCCCGAAAGCGCCTTCGTGCTGTTCCAGATGTGCTTTGCGCTGATCACCCCGGCCCTGATGGTCGGCGCATGGGTTGATCGCGCCCGCTTCGGCTGGGTCGTCGGCTTTTGCGCGCTGTGGGGCCTGATCGTCTATGCGCCCGTCGCTCACTGGGTCTGGGGCGGCGGCTGGCTCTCCACCAAGTTCGGCACGATGGATTTTGCCGGCGGCATCGTCGTCCACACCACCGCAGGCATCTCGGCCCTTGTCGTCGCCATGCTGCTGGGCAAGCGCGCGGGCTTCCCCAAGACGCTGATGATGCCGCACAGCCCCTCGCTGACGATGGCAGGCGCCGCGCTGCTGTGGGTCGGCTGGTTCGGCTTCAACGGCGGCTCGGCACTCGCGGCCAACGATGATGCGGCCTCGGCCATCATCAACACCCACGTCGCCGCCTGCGTGGCCGCGCTCGTCTGGCTTGCCATCGAGAAGTTCTCGGTCGGCAAACCCACCTCGGTCGGCTTCGCCACCGGCGCCATCGCGGGCCTCGCCACCGTCACCCCCGCCGCCGGATACATCGCGCCCGGAGCCGCCATGCTCTTCGGCGCACTGGCCACCGTGGTTTGCTACCCGATGATCCAACTCGTGAAAAAACGCCTCGAAATCGACGATTCGCTCGACGTTTTCGCCGTCCACGGCGTCGGCGGCATGCTCGGCTCGGTCCTGCTCGCGGTGTTCATCTCGGAATCGTTCGGGGGCACCGGCTATGCCCAAGGCATGGACCTCGCCCGCCAACTCGTCGCCCAGATCGCAGGCGTCGGCATCGTCGCGCTATGGAGCGCCTTTGCCACCGTCGTCTGCGCGCTGATGGTCTCGATGGTCATCCCGATGCGCGTGACGGAGGACGAAGAACGCGAAGGTCTGGACATAACCAGCCATGGCGAACGCGCCTGGGAAATGGATTGATTGTGGCGCTGGGAGGGATGTGCCTCTCCCGGCGATGGGGCGGCAGCAATTACTGATTTTTCGTCAAAAGCTTCCGTTCTGGACACGACGCCATTGCGGACGTTAACTTGAGGTCAGATACAGGCTGTCGCTGAAATAGGGCTTGGCCCTGCTCCCTGATTATTGAGATCTTTCTTAGGGCCTGATGTCTGAGCGTTGATCGAAGACCTTTTCTAACTCTTCGGGGTAATCGGAGGAGTCGAACCCGCGAGTGTCGAGGTGCTCGCCTTGCGGAACGGCGTCGCAAAGGTCGGCAGGTACAGGCCAAGGCAGGTTGGTCGGACTGATCTTCAGGTGGGCGGGACGCTTCATGAGATAAAAGACTGCATTCTCACCGGGATAATATCTGTAGGTCTTGTAGAGACCGGCTGCCCAGTTTGATGCGATTCGGCGGATCAACCAGATCGGCTCTTCTGCTAGCCCTACATCGTCTGGCTGGCCCAACGGCTTGTGAATGAGTTGCCGGTAGTTGGGATCGTGATAGGGGCCGCTCGGATTATGGGCCGCGTAAACATCCGGTTCTGCCGAAAAGAAAATACTAAGAGCTGTGCCCTTGTCGCAGTCCGGTCGGTCGACAATGTAACGTAGCGGGCGCGTGTCCCTGTCCCAATTCCAAGTAAGAGCCACGCGGTGCAATTGCGCCGGGTCCCGTTGCTGCTGAAGCCACCAGATCATAGCGTCGTTATAGGTCGGGCCTGGAACGAGCGAGGGGTCGATGGGGCGCATGTAAAGGAATGTAGACTAACTCGCGCCAGTTAGAAAGTCCGCTGACCAACCAACTGCCGTCATTTAGTCAGATTTGCCGCCGCTCCAAAAACTGCCATTCATCTGGCCAGCAAAATGCCCTCAAATCCCCAAACCCACTATCGTCGCCCCGTGCTTGACACGGGGCTTGGCTACCTTTCGACGTCGCCCTCCACCGCCGGATACCACTGGTCCCAAAGGTCCAGCCAATCGGGATTATCCGCCTCGATCAGCGCGAATTTCCATTCCCTGCGCCATTTTTTGACCAGCTTCTCGCGTGCGATGGCGGGTTCGATTTCCTCATGCAGCTCGGCATATACCAGCCTTGTCTTGCCGAAGTCGTTTACGTGGATCGAACCATCGCCTTCACGATGCTGCCACACGCGCCGGGTCAAGTCGGAGGTGACGCCAACATACATCCCGCCTCGGTAGCGGTTCGCCATGATGTAGACCCAGCCGCCTTTTTCCATTGGGCTGTTGTGCCAAACGTGGGGCAGAAAGAAAAGCCAAGCCCCGTGTCAAGCACGGGGCGACGGGTTGGGGGAGAGGAGAAGTTGCCGATTGTGCTGTCAGTGGAGACAAGTGGGGTGATGCTTTGCCATCGCAGCAGGCCTTACACACAACACGAACCCACCATCTCCGTCGCCCCGTGCTTGACACGGGGCTTGGCTACCTTGCGACGCCGCCTTCCCACACTTTCACCACCGGCAAACTCTGGTCGGCGCTGCTTTTCCTGCCAAGAGCGGGTCAAGCCAGACTTGAAGCGAAAGGGTTAGCCAAGCCCCGTGTCAAGCACGGGGCGACGGGTGTTTGGTTTAAAGGTTAGCCACCAACCCAGCGAAAAAAGGCGGCCCCGGCACCCCGGAACCGCCCCTCTCAAACCCTGAAAACCCAACTCAATCCCCGGTCAAAATCCGGTCGACCAACTGCTTCACTGTCGGCGTGAAGTTGTTGGAATAGAACGGGTCCTGCTTGAACCGGTAGGCCGCGTGGCCCGCAAACACGAGGTTCTTGTCCAGTTCCCCGCCATGCGCCACGTCCTGCAGGGTCTTCTGGATGCAGAAACTGCGCGGATCGGCCAGCCTTCCGGTCGTGTAATCGTCGTGGTCTTTCCACGAAGAGAACGCGCAGTGCGAAAGGCAGCCCATGCAGTCCTTCTGGTCCTGCTGGATTTCGTCGCGCTCTTCCGGCGTCACGAACACCATCGTATCGTCCGGCGTGCGCAGCGCGTGGATATAGCCTGAGCCATGCCATTCGCGCGCCCGCGCCAGATCGTTCGGCGTCACCCAGAAATTCTTGCCGCGCACGCCCACGTCAAGCTGCACGGTATGTTCGCCTGCCTCTACGCGCGAATAGGGAATCTGCCGCTCCGACCGCGCTTCCAGTGCGCGCAAAAACGGATTGCGCACGGCGGAGGAATAAAAGCCGGTGGGCGAAAACTTGTGCAGCAGCACATCGCCCGGCTCCAGCGTACGTAGATGGTCCTTCCACCCCTGCGGAATCGGGCTTTCCTCGGTCAGCAAAGGCCGTGTGCCGAACTGGAAGGCAATCGAGCCCAGCTCCGGATTGTCGATCCAGTTGTCCCATTCGCGCAGGAACCACACGCCGCCTGCCATCACGATCGGCACATCGTCCGAAATGCCTTCAGCACGCATCACATCGCGCAGCGCCTTCACGCGCGGATAGGGATCTTCGGGCTTGCGCGGGTCTTCGGCGTTCGACAGGCCATTGTGACCGCCCGCCAGCCACGGATCTTCATAAACCACCGCGCCCAGCAGTTCGGGCACCTTGTGATAGGCCCGCTTCCACAGCGCGCGGAACGCACGGCCAGATGAAACGATCGGCAGATAGTGCACGTTATAGCGCGCCGCGATTTCCGAAAGCTTGTAGGGCATGCCCGCCCCGCAGGTCACACCCGTCACCAGCCCGCGTGTCTGATCCAGCACCGCTTCCAGAATCGGCTGCGCACCGCCCATTTCCCACAGCACATTGATGTTGATGGCACCGCGTCCGCCCGCAATTTCGTGCGCGCGCTTCACCTGCTCCACCGCACCATCGATGGCATATGCCATCAGCTGCTCGTGGCGTTCCTTGCGTGTCAGCGCATCATAAACCTGTGGAACAATCTTGCCTTCAGCGTCGTAGCTGTCGGCATTGACCGCGCTGACCGTGCCGATGCCCCCGGCAGCCGCCCACGCACCCGAACTCATGTGGTTCGTCGCTGAAACACCCTTGCCGCCCTCAACCAGTGGCCAAACTTCACGGCCACCATAAAGTATCGGCTTCAACCCCTTGAACGCAGACATTAATTTCCTTTCAACGCGCTTGTCGCGCCCGCACCTTTGGCCACGCTTGTGCGGCATGGCCTGATCTTGTCCGGTTCGGGCCGCGTTTTCTCGGCCACGAACTGCGCAAAATACCCCGCTATCTCCGGTTTACGGTGAATCGCTTCCAAGCGAAAGCCCACAGCCGCCAGTTCGCAGGCCAGAAGCGATGGAGGAATGCCATGGCGCTCGGTTGGCCGGTCCATGTCCACCACCACCACCTTGCCCCCGGGCTTCAGCGCAGGCCACATGCGCCACAGAAACGCATAAGGCTCGTCCACCTCATGGTACATGTGGATCAGCAAAATTCGGTCAAAGCTGCGCTCCGGCAGGCGCGGGTCATCTGCTGCGCCGGGCTTGATCGATACGTTGTCCAGCCGCTCGGCCTCTACCCGTGCCCCCAGGCGGCGCAGCGCATCACCATCGATATCCTGCGCCACCACGCGCCCGCGCGGCCCCACCTGTTCGGCAAGGCGGACGGTGTAATACCCCTCGCCCGCGCCAACATCGGCCACGCTCATGCCCTGCGCGATCCCGGCAAGCTCCATCACCTTGGCAGCTTCACCCTGCCGGTCACGTTCGGTCTCGTTGGAAAACTGCGTGCTGACGATCTTGGAAATCGGACGCTCTGCGCGCGGAAAGCTCTGCGCGGTTGCCGCCCTATCCCCTGCGGCATCATCTTTTGCCAGCGGCTTGCAGGCAAAAAGACCCGATGCCAAGGCGACCGGCAAAAGACGTGCAAGGGCCGAAGCCCGGCGCATCAGTCGTCGTCCTCCACGGTCACCTTTTCGCCCGTCACCTTTTGTGAAAGGGCGGCGGCCATGAACGGATCGAGCGCCCCGTCCAACACTTCGCTGGGGTTGGTGGATACCACGCCGGTGCGCAGGTCCTTGATCTGCTGATAGGGCTGCAGCACGTATGACCGGATCTGGTGGCCCCAGCCGATTTCGGTCTTGGCGGCATATTCACCGCTGGCTGCCGCTTCACGCTTGGCCAGTTCGGCCTCGTAAATGCGGGCCTTTAGCATCCCCATCGCGGTTGCGCGGTTCTTGTGCTGACTACGGTCATTCTGGCTGGCCACGATGATCCCGGTTGGCACGTGGGTGATGCGCACCGCCGAATCGGTGGTGTTCACGTGCTGCCCGCCCGCGCCCGATGCGCGATAGGTATCAATCTTCAGGTCGGCCG
>JBEQBV010000238.1:0-5946 GCA_041639635.1 Novosphingobium sp. | reverse complement strand
CCATCGGGCTTGGCATACGCCAGCGCGCTGACCGAGGCAAAGCGGGCGGGAAAGGTTACTTCTGGATTGGGCATCGATGTCTCCGTTTGGATTGTGGAACAATCGACCGAGACAGATAACCATATCGGTTAGTGTAGGAAAACGGATTCTTTGCTGCCGGGTCCATCATCCTATCGCGCAATCGCACCGGCTGGTCGTGGAATTCGCATCCCAACGCTCTGTTCATCCAGCGTTGTGGATCAGATCGCGACCCTTGGGGTTCTGGCCAGGTAATCACATCTGAACGAACAGACTTCCAATGGAGCGACCCATGAAAAAAGCAATCATAGCAGCCGTGTTGACCGCGATCGCGATCCCTTCAGCCCCTGCCCTTGCCGATCCCCCGCGCTGGTCGAAAGCTGGTGGCAAACATTATGCCAAGCACAGCCGCGATTATGATAGCCGCGGACGCTACATAGAACCCCGGCGGATCAGCCGGAACGATCAGGTATGGCGTGGCCGTGACGGACGCTATTACTGCAAGCGCAACAACGGTACGACCGGGCTTGTGATCGGGGGCGTTGGCGGCGCCCTTATCGGCCGCACGATCGACACACGAGGCGACCGCACGCTCGGCACAGTGCTAGGTGCCGCTGGTGGCGCATTGCTCGGCCGCGAGATCGAACGCAGCGGCGGTCGCTGCCGCTAAGCTGACAGTCAATTACCGTAACGCAAAGCTCAGGCGGGGCCTTACACAGCCCCGCCTTTCCTATGGGAAAACGCCACACGATTTCGAGACGCCACCATTGCCGACATCTGTCAAAGCAACGGTCATCGAGATCATCAACGCACGGCCCGAAAAACACGAATTCCGGATATAAATGGCTTGCTACAGCCATTTCCCTCTTGCGGCATGCGGCTGTTGGCATAGTCTTGCAGCATGTGGTTGCTCGACAAAATGCTCGCCAAGCTGATCCGCAAAGGTCGGCTCGTCATCATCGATTTTGACGGCAAGGAGTACACCTATGGTGAAGCTTCTGCCCCTCCCCTGACCATCCGATTTACCGACAAGGGTGCTGCGATGCACATCGCCCGTGATCCCCGGGTCGGTGCCGGAGAAGCTTACATGGACGGCAGGATGGTAATCGAACCGCCGCACGACATCCGCGATTTCGTGCTCTTCGTCATGGGCAACGCCAACAGCGCTGGCGGCATTGACCGCAAGGGCCCGCTCCGTCAGGCAGCAGGAAAGCTTTTGTCGCGCCTTGATCAGATTAACCAGCGCGCGCAGGCATCAAAGAACGTCGTCCATCATTACGACCTTTCGCGCCAGTTCTACGAACAGTTTCTGGATGAAGACCGCCAATATACGATGGCTTATTTCCGCGATCCGGCCAACACGCTGGAACGCGCGCAAGTCGACAAGAAGGCCCTGATTGCGTCAAAACTGCGGCTTGTTCCGGGGCAATCCCGTGACATGCGCGTGCTCGATATCGGCTGCGGCTGGGGTGGTCTCGGGCTTTACCTCAACCGCCATTTCGGCTGCGAAGTGCTGGGCGTTTCACTCGCCCCCGATCAAGTGAAATTCGCCAACGAGCGCGCCGAAGAGGCTGGCGTGGCTGACAAGGTGAAGTTCCAGTTGATCGATTATCGCGACGTGCAAGGCCAGTTCGACCGCATCACCAGCGTCGGCATGATTGAGCATGTCGGCGCCCCCAATTTTGGCGAGTACTTTGCCAAGACCAACGATCTGCTTGATCCTGAAGGCATCATGCTGACGCACACCATCGGGCGCAAAGGCCCGCCGGGTGGCACGGACAAATGGACGCGCAAGTACATCTTCCCGGGTGGTTACATCCCGGCGATGAGCGAGCTTGTGGCGACGCTGGAAAAAACCGGTTGGGAAATCGGCGATATCGAGGTCTTGCGGTATCACTATGCCTACACCCTTGCCGAATGGTACCGGCGAACCACCATGCATCGTGATGAGATCGTTGCGCTCTATGACGAACGTCTCTTCCGCATGTGGCAGTTCTACCTCGCCGGTGCCGAACAAAGTTTCCGCCACGGCGGCATGGTCAACTTCCATATCCAGAGTGTGAAGCGGCGCAGCGCCTTGCCCATGACTCGCGATTACATGCAGCAGGAGTGGGCCAGACTATCCGCGCTTGACGATGCACCGGAATGGCATCTGGCTCGGCAGGCTGCAGAATAGCACGCTGACGCCACATTCCACGCTGCGCAAAGGCGGCAGGAACCAAAAGTCGCAGCGTTGCCATGGGACGGTATGGTTGTTAGTTGTGCTAACAAACATACCGTCAAGCAGGATGACTGACCGATGACCGAAACAGTTCCGACCGCTGCCGACCTTTCGGCTGAAATCGCTCGCGTATTTGCCCTGCAGCAGGCTCACATGTGGGAGGCCAAAGCATCGTCAGCCGAGGTCCGCAAAGCCAAGCTCGCTAAGCTGAAAGCTGCAGTAGAAGCGCACGCTGATGATATCATCGCCGCCGTGCTTGCAGACACGCGCAAGCCGGTGGGCGAAATCCGCGTCACCGAAGTCCTCAACGTGATCGGCAACGTGCAGCGCAATATCGACAATCTTGACGATTGGATGAAGCCGGTCGAAGTGGCTACCTCGATGAACCCGGCAGACCGTGCGCAAATTCTCCATGAAGCGCGCGGCGTGTGTCTCATCCTTGGGCCGTGGAACTTTCCCCTCGGCCTTGCCCTTGGCCCAGTGGCCGCCGCTGTGGCCGCAGGCAATACTTGCATCGTCAAGCTGACAGACCTCTGCCCGGCAACGGCCAAGATCGCCGCCGTCATCATCAAGGAAGCGTTCGATGAAAGGGACGTTGCCCTGTTTGAAGGCGATGTGTCGGTAGCAACCGCCCTGCTTGATCTGCCCTTCAATCACATCTTCTTCACCGGCAGCCCGCGTGTGGGCAAAATCGTGATGGCCGCTGCTGCGAAGAACCTGTCCAGCGTCACGCTGGAACTCGGCGGAAAATCGCCTGTGATCGTCGATGACAGCGCCGATATTGATGTGGTCGCGGCTCAACTGGCCAATGCCAAGCAGTTCAACGGCGGGCAGGCCTGCATCAGCCCTGATTACGTGTTCGTGAAGGAAGACCAGAAGGCCGCCTTGGTCGAAGGGTTCCGCACGAACGTGCAGAAGAATCTCTATGATGACGCTGGCCAGTTGAAAAAGGACGGCATCGCCCAGATCGTCAATCAGGCCAACTTCAACCGCGTCAAGGCAATGTTTGATGATGCCGTGGCCAAAGGCGCAACTGTGGCTGCGGGCGGCACGTTCGAAGCGGATGACCTGACCATCCACCCCACCATGCTCACCGATGTCACCCCGCAAATGACAATCATGCAGGACGAAATCTTCGCCCCCGTCATCCCGGTCATGACCTATGAAACGCTGGATCAGGCGATCGGCTACATCGAAGCGCGCGACAAGCCACTGGCGCTCTATGTCTACAGCAAGGATGAAGCGAACATCGAACAGGTGCTGGCGCGTACGTCTTCTGGCGGCGTGACCGTCAATGGCGTGTTCTCGCACTACCTTGAAAACAACCTGCCCTTCGGCGGCGTGAACACCAGCGGCATGGGCAGCTATCACGGCGTTTTCGGCTTCAAGTGCTTCAGCCACGAACGGGCTATCTATCGGCACGTGTGATCTGCGCCACCTGCACTCCAGCAGGTCTTGTGATGCAAGGCATTCCCGCTGTCAGATTTCGATCTGACAGCGGTTTTGCGTATCAGGACAGCACGTTGCGATACCACCAATCGCCAAATTTGTTGCCCATCCATTCGCCTGAGCTTTCCCCGATCTCCACCCAGAACCGCATCGGGCTGTTGCGCATGCGTTCGATCAGTTCATTCACTTCATTACCCTTTACCTGGCCACCGAAAATCGACTTTATCAGCAGTTCAGTGAAGGTGACGCCCGTATCGATCGCTGTTTTGCCCGCACCGATCGGGTCGATTGCCAGTAGATAGCGAAACGCTGTGCCAAATCGCGGATCGTTGGCGGCAGACGGGTTTGCTGCATAGAGCATTTCCTGCATGGCGTTTAGGAACCCGCCCCAAGGCACCGCCGCCCCCATTGCGGTGGCATAAATCTCCGAAAATCCGGGACCAAAACGACCGGCGCGAAAATGATCGACGACCACGGTAAACGTCGCCAGCGCTTGCACCACAAACGCAATATTCCCAAGTGCCTTCAATGCGCTGATGATCTTCGAGCCACCCGGCGCAACAGCCCGCCATGATCGCATCATGTCCAACGCGGCATCCAGACGGATTGCGCGGCTGGTGAGGATCGTGATGATGTCGCGTGCATTGAAGCCGACTTTCAGCGCGGCATTGATCCCCATCATGGCCTCAACCGCATACTGGGCGGCCCCTTGGGCGTTGAGGATCATCTTCAGGGTCTGGATTTCGTTGTTGGCAAGGTAATCCAGAAAATCACGTGCCGGGGCGCTGTCTGGCTGCGTTTTCAACTGCGCGCGCAGTGCATCGAGGCGACCCTGTTCAAATGGAGTGATGCCGCTGACGCGCCCGGCAGCGGGCGGAGTTCCAGGAGGAGTGCCCAGCGGCGGCGGTGGAGTCGCACCGCCCTGCCCTGCCCAGATGTTCTCCGAAGCCGCATTATTCAACGCAGCCAGCGTCCGACCGTTGGGATCAACGCGCGAATCAGGTGCACGCAGGCCAACGACCTTCTTCTGGAAATCGGCAATCACGCCTTTGGTTTTCGGCCCGGCCAGTCCATCGACAGTAAGTTTCGCCAGTGGCGGACGCGACAGATCATTCAGGCGCTGCTGCACCAGTTTGACATCAGCCGGCACATTTCGTCCATTGGCGCCAACGCTGCCCGTGATCCTGATGGTTGAAGTGATCGGCATCTGCTCATTCCCCCGTCGAAAGTCCGGCCGGGATCAGACTGCTGCCGCTCCCTGTGAAGGGTTATACCGGGCAGCTTCGCATTCTTGCTGTGACAGTTGCCACATTGTGTCCAACAAATGCACCAGAGGTTGCGGTGCCGCACCCCGCCTGTTAGGCGCGCGACGCGCATTTCACGGGAGTTGTATCGCTCATGTCCGATATCAAGAAGGTCGTCCTCGCCTATTCCGGTGGCCTCGATACCTCTGTCATCCTCAAGTGGCTGCAAGTCACCTATGGCTGCGAAGTCGTCACCTTCACCGCCGATCTTGGTCAGGGTGAAGAACTGGAGCCTGCGCGCGCCAAGGCAAAGCTGATGGGCGTGCCCGATCATCACATCTACATCGACGATCTGCGCGAGGAATTCGTGCGCGATTTCGTCTTCCCGATGATGCGCGCCAATGCCCGTTATGAAGGCGATTACCTGCTCGGCACGTCCATCGCCCGCCCGCTGATCTCCAAGCGCCTGATCGAGATCGCGCGCGAAACCGGGGCCGATGCTGTTGCACATGGCGCCACCGGCAAGGGCAACGATCAGGTGCGGTTCGAACTTTCCTGTTATGCGCTGGAGCCGGGCATCAAGGTCATTGCCCCGTGGCGCGAATGGGACCTGACCAGCCGCACCGCGCTGATCGCTTGGGCCGAAAAGCACCAGATCCCGGTTCCCAAAGACAAGCGTGGCGAAAGCCCGTTCTCCACCGACGCCAACCTGCTGCACACCTCGTCCGAAGGCAAAGTGCTGGAAAATCCATGGGATGAGACCCCGGATTACGTCTATTCGCGCACGGTCAACCCCGAAGACGCCCCCGACCAGCCGGAATACATCACCGTCGATTTCGAAAAGGGCGATGGCGTTGCGCTCAATGGTCAGGCGATGTCGCCCGCCACGCTGCTCGCTGCGCTAAACGATCTGGGCCGCAAACATGGTATTGGACGGCTGGATCTCGTCGAGAACCGCTTTGTCGGCATGAAGAGCCGCGGCATGTATGAAACGCCGGGCGGGGAAATCTATGC
>JBEQBV010000237.1:0-6039 GCA_041639635.1 Novosphingobium sp. | reverse complement strand
GGCGAACTGGTCGGCCTCGAACTGGCCGAATTCCTGTGCGAGCGGGGCCGCACCGTCAATGTCATCGAGGAAGCGCCTCGGCTGGGCAAGGGGTTGACGCTGGTGCGCCGGATGCGGTTGCTGGCAGAACTCGCTGAACATGGCGTGGGCCTGCACGGCGGGGTGAGCGACATTGCCATCGGCTCAGACAGCGTGAGCTTTACCGACATGGCCGGTGCGCAGCAGACCGTGCCTGCTGGCAATGTGATCGTGGCCAAGGGCGCAGAGGGCGATTTGTCGCTGGCAGATGCCTTGCGCGCCGCCGGCTTTGCCGTGGAGGCCATCGGTGATGCCACCGGGGTTGGCTATATCGAAGGGGCGATGCGCGGGGCGCGGCAAGCGGTGCGTGCGGTGGCGCAAGGTGCGTGATGGACAACATGGCACCGGCCCCTTGCGTTGGATTTTTCACATAATCGAAAGCTATCGGCTTTTTGATTGACGATTTGCGTATCTCTTGCCATTGTAAATTACGAATGCAGCGCACAGCGCCGAATATGGAGTCGGCGCGGCGCCTGCCGAACTGGGAGACGGGGTTATGGCCAGCGCAGTTGCGATAACGCATGCGGATGCAATTCCTTCAGGAAGCGAACTGGTCGCCCGCGCCCGCGCCATGATCCCGACCTTGCGCAAACGCGCGCAGGCCTGTGTGTCAGGCCGCGATGTTCCGGCAGAATCGATTGCCGAAATGCATGAAGCGGGATTCTTCCGCATCCTGCAGCCGCAGCGCTGGGGTGGGTATGAGATGCACCCTAACGTATTCTACGATGTGCAAAAGGCATTGGCCGAAGGCTGCATGTCCACGGGCTGGATGTATGGCGTGGTCGGCTGCCACCCGTATGAAATCGCGCTGTTTCATGAAGAGGCGCAGGCCGAGGTCTGGGGCGAAGATACGTCCACGCTGGTATCATCTTCCTATCAGCCGGTGGGCAAGGTAACGCGGGTTGAAGGGGGCTTCCGCCTTTCGGGCCGCTGGGGCTTCTCCACCGGATCGGTGCACTGCCAGTGGGTGGTGCTGGGCGCGATGGTGCCGCCAGCTGAACCCGGCGGTGCGCCCGATATGCGCGCGTTTCTGCTGCCGCGCAGCGATTACACTATTGATACCGATTGCTGGCACGTGTTCGGCCTGCAGGGCACCGGCAGCCATGACGTGATCGTGGACGATGTGTTCGTGCCCGAACATCGCACGCACCGTTCGATCGATGGCTTCCTTTGTGCCAATCCGGGGCAGGAAACCAACACCGGACCGCTTTACACGCTGCCATGGGCGCAAGTGTTCATGCGCTCTGTCTCCACCGCAGCGTTCGGCGGCGCACGAGCGGCAATTAGCGCCGCGCGCGAGATTGCCGCAAGCCGCGTTTCGACCAACACCGGCAAGGCATCGAAGGACGATCCGTTCCTGCTGGCCGCCATCGCCCGCGCTCATGCTGAAGTGAGCGAGATGGAAATGACGCTGCGCGTGACCTTCGAAGACCTGATGGACCATGCCGAAAAGGGCGAGGCGATCCCGATGGAGAAGCGCACGCTTTATGCCTACAATTCGGCCAGCGTGGTGCGCCGCATGGCTGATCTGGTGGACGATATGGTCAAGCTGCTGGGCGGCCGTGCGATCTACAATTCCAGCCCGATCCTCCAGCCCTGGCTCGATCTTCATGCTGGCCGTGCGCATGTGGCCAATGATCCGGCCAACCGCACCGGCGATGTCGTGGGCGCGTTGGGCGGGCAGGCTCCAGGCTTTACTTTCCTTTGAGCGGAGCGCTGTAGATGGCTGATCTGAAGACCACCACGCACCGCGTTGCCGGTGACTATGACATTGTGATTGCCGAGGCGGGCGACGCTGCGGCCCCAGCTGTCGTGTTCATCCACGGCAGCGGCCCCGGCGCATCGGGCGCGTCGAATTTCCGGTTGAATATCGATGCTTTCGTGGATGCTGGATACCGTGTGATCCTGCCCGATCTGATCGGCTATGGCGCATCGTCAAAGCCCGAAGGCCTTGATTACACGCTGCAACTGTTCACCGACACGCTCTACGAAGCGCTGATCGCGCACGGCATCGGCAATGCCAGCCTTGTCGGCAATTCGCTGGGCGGCGGCATCGCGCTGCTGATGACGCTGGACCACCCAGAGTTCACAAGAAACCTCGTGCTGATGGCCGCTGGTTGCGTGGCGGAGCGCGAGAGCTATTTCGTGATGCCGGGCATTGCCAAGATGGTGTCCAATTTCGGCAGCCCCGATTTTGATCTGGCAGAGCAGAAGCGGCTCGTCTCCAACCTCGTCCACCCGGACTTTGCACCGAATATCTCGGACGAACTGGTGGCCGAACGCTTTGCCGTGGCGCGAACGCAACCCAAGGACGTGATCATGCGGATGCGCACGCCCGACCTTTCGCCGCGCCTGAGCGAGATCACGCAGCCGATCTTCGTGCTGTGGGGCCTGAATGACGAGTTCTGCCCCGAGGCGCACTCGCGCCTGTTCCTAGATCACTGCCCCGATGTGCGCGCGATAACATTCGGCCGCACCGGTCACTGGGTGCAGGTCGAACGCGCCGCCGAATTCAACGCCTATGCCATCGAGTTCCTCAATGCCCGCCGATAAGATTCAAGACTTTGGCGCAGCGCTTTATGCAGCGCTGCGTGCGCGCAAGACCATTGCTCCGCTGATCGAGCAGGACCCGACGCTGACGCTGGATGATGCCTATGCGATCAACCTCGATTTCCTTTCGCGCCGCGTGGCCGATGGTGAAAAGGTGGTGGGCAAGAAGATCGGCGTGACCAGCAAGGCCGTGCAGGACATGCTCGGCGTCCACCAGCCCGATTTCGGCTTCCTGACCGACTGGATGCATGTGGACGGCGATATCGATATCGACGCCAAGGCCCTTATCGCACCACGCGCCGAGGCCGAAATCGCGTTCATTCTGAAGGCCGCGCTGAACGGCCCCGGCGTGACCGCTGCCGATGTGCTGGCCGCGACCGAAAGTATCGCGCCGTGCTTTGAAATCGTCGATAGCCGGATTGACGACTGGAAGATCAAAATCGTCGATACCGTGTCGGACAATGCATCGTGCGGGGTCTATGTGATCGGCGCGGAACGGCTTGATCCGGCGGGGCTGGATCTGCCTAACCTGTATGTTGCCGTAACCAAGAATGGGGAGCCGCTGTCCGAAGGCTATGGCCATGCGGTGCAGGGTGATCCGGCGCAGGCGGTGGCTTGGCTGGCCAATACGTTGGGCGCTTATGGTGTGACGCTGGATGCGGGTGACGTGATCCTGTCCGGCAGTCTCGTACCCCTCGCCCCGGCGGTGAAGGGCGATCGTTTCGAAATGACCTTGAGCAATGCAGATGGCCCGCTGGGCAGCTGCGTTGCGAACTTCGTGTAAGGATACCTCAATGGCGCGTATCAAGGCCGCAATCATCGGCTCGGGCAATATCGGCACCGACCTGATGATGAAGATGATCAAGTATCCGCAGAACATGGACCTCGCCATCGTAGTGGGCATCGACGAGAAGTCCGAAGGCCTCGCCATGGCGCGCGCCCATGGCATCGCCACCACGCACGAAGGGCTGGAGGGCTTGCAAAAGCACCCGCTCTACAAGGACATTGGCATCGCCTTCGATGCCACCAGTGCCTATGCCCACAAAGTGCATGACGAAGCTCTGCGTGCCGATGGCATTCAGGTGGTGGACCTGACGCCTGCCGCCATCGGCCCCTTCATCGTGCCGCCGGTCAACATGGAAGCCAACCTTGGCGCATCGAACGTCAACATGGTCACCTGCGGCGGTCAGGCTACGATCCCGATGGTCGCTGCCGTCAGCCGCGTGGGCAAAGTCCACTATGCCGAAATCGTGGCCTCGGTATCCTCGCGCTCGGCCGGCCCCGGCACGCGCGCCAACATCGATGAATTCACCCGCACCACCGCCCGCGCCATAGAGGAAGTGGGCGGCGCAACGCGCGGCAAGGCCATCATCATCCTCAACCCCGCCGAACCGCCGATGATCATGCGCGATACGGTGTTCACGCTGTCAGAAGGCGCAGACGAGGACGCGATCCGGCAATCGGTGAAGGACATGGTGGCCGAAGTGCAGAAGTACGTTCCGGGCTATCGCCTGAAGCAGGAAGTGCAGTTTGAACGTTTTGGCGACAACAACAAGCTGAAGATTCCGGGCCAGGGCGAATTTGCGGGCGTAAAATCCATGATCATGCTGGAGGTCGAAGGCGCGGGTGATTACCTGCCCAGCTATTCCGGCAATCTGGATATTATGACCGCCGCGGCCAAAGCCACCGGTGAACTGCTCGCCGCGCGCCGCATGTCGGCACAAGCGGAGAACGCATGATGACTTCTACCTTCAACGTCGAAGCCGGCGACAAGCTCTATATCCAGGACGTGACCCTGCGCGATGGCATGCATGCCATCCGCCACATGTATGGCATCGATCAGGTCAAGGCGATTGCCTCTGCCATCGACAAGGCGGGCGTTGACGCTATCGAAGTCGCTCACGGCGACGGCCTGTCGGGTGCCAGCTTCAACTACGGTTTTGGCGCGCACACCGATTGGGAATGGTTGGAAGCCGTAGCCGAAGTGCTGACCACTTGCGTGCTGACCACGCTGATCCTGCCCGGTGTGGGAACGGTCGAAGAACTCAAGCGCGCCTATGACATCGGCGTGCGCTCGGTCCGCGTGGCCACGCATTGCACCGAGGCTGACGTTTCCAAGCAGCACATCGGCATCGCGCGCGATCTGGGTATGGACGTTTCGGGCTTTCTGATGATGAGCCACATGATCGAGCCAGAATTGCTGGCCAAGCAGGCCGCGCTGATGGAAAGCTATGGTGCGCAGTGCATCTATGTGACCGACAGCGGCGGCGCGCTGGATATGGACGGCGTGCGCGCGCGGTTCGAAGCGTATGATCGCGTGCTGAAGCCCGAAACGCAGCGCGGGATGCATGCGCATCACAACCTTTCGCTGGGAGTGGCCAATTCCATCGTCGCGGCGCAGTGCGGCGCGGTGCGGATCGACGCTTCGCTCACCGGCATGGGCGCGGGCGCGGGCAATGCGCCATTGGAAGTGTTCATCGCGGCGGCTGACCGCAAGGGCTGGAACCATGGCTGCGATGTGATGATGCTGATGGACGCCGCCGAAGACATCGTGCGCCCGATGCAGGACCGCCCGGTCCGCGTGGACCGCGAAACGCTCGCATTGGGCTATGCCGGGGTCTATTCCAGCTTCCTGCGCCATGCCGAAAAGGCATCGGAAATTTATGGCATCGACACGCGCGAGATCCTTGTCGAACTCGGTCGCCGAAAGATGGTGGGCGGGCAGGAAGACATGATCGTCGATGTGGCGCTCGACATTATCAAGCAACGCGAGGGCTGAGAGAAAGCCACAGCGCACCAATGGCAGGGACAAAAGTCCCGCCCTAACCGGAGAGAAACCATGATCCTGAAAGACAAAGTCGTCATCATCACCGGTGCAGGCCCCGGCATGGGACAGGCCGCCTGCCGGGGCGCGGCGCGTGAAGGTGCAAAGGTTGTCGTCACCGCGCGTTCGAAGCAGGCGATTGAGGACGTGGCGCACGAGATCGTGGCAAACGGCGGTGAAGCCATCGCCGTCCCGCTCGATGTGACCGACATGGACCAGTGCCAGGCCGCAGCGCAAGCCGCCGTGGACAAGTGGGGCCGGATCGATGGGCTGGTGAATTCCGCCTATTACCACCCCGATTGGGGCCCGCTGATCGAACATGACATTGCCCAAGTGCTGCAGGCATTCGACGTTGGCGCAGCGGGAGCACTGCGCATGGCGATGGCGGTTTATCCCACGATGAAGGCTCAGGGCGCAGGCTCCATCGTCAACATTTCCACGCTCTGCACGCGCAAGCCGATGCCGGGTGAAGGCGGCTATGGCATGGCCAAGGGCGCGCTGAACCATATGACCCGCCACCTCGCGGTCGAATTCGGGGGTAGCGGCATTCGCGTCAACACCGCGCTGATGGGCTGGATGATGGGCGC
>JBEQBV010000236.1:0-6044 GCA_041639635.1 Novosphingobium sp. | reverse complement strand
TCGCGCGCCAGTCGCTCCACCGCAGGCCCGCCGGGATAGCCCAGCCCCAAAATCTTGGCGGTCTTGTCAAACGCCTCGCCCAGCGCGTCGTCGATCGTAGTGGCAAGGCGGCGATACTGCCCCACCCCTGCCACTTCAAGAATCTGGCAATGCCCGCCCGAAACCAGCAGCAACAGATAGGGATAGTGCAGCGCTGGATCAGCCAGCCTTGGCGAAAGCGCGTGGCCTTCCAGATGGTTGACTGCCACCAGTGGCTTGTCTGCCGCCATCGCGAGCGCCTTGGCCGTCACCAGCCCGACCATCACGCCGCCGATCAGCCCCGGCCCTGCCGTGGCCGCAATCGCGTCCATATCGTCGAGCGTCAGCCCCGCATCGGCCAGCACCGCGCCCACCATGGGGCTCAGCACTTCCACATGCGCGCGCGCCGCAATTTCGGGCACCACGCCGCCATAGGGCCGATGCGCATCGTCCTGCGAGGCAATGCGCTGCGCCACGATCCGCGCGGCAAGCGTCGTGCCATTGCTGTCGATCACCGCAGCAGCGGTTTCATCACAGCTGGATTCTATGCCAAGGATCAGCGCCATCTGGCGCTTCCCTCTAGTGATAATCCCGGTTACGGCAAGCACAGCATGACCACGAACCAGCTTGATCGGCCGCTAAGGCTTGGAACCCGCGCTTCCCCGCTTGCCATGGCGCAGGCCTATGAAACCCGCACGCGCCTGTGCGCGGCCCATGGCTGGGACGAATCAGCGATCGAAATCGTCTCGGTCACCGCCAGCGGCGACAAGATCCTTGATCGCCCGCTGGCCGATATCGGCGGCAAGGCGCTGTGGACCAAGGAACTCGACGCGTGGCTGTTTGAAGGCGAAATCGACTTTTCGGTCCATTCGATGAAGGATGTCGAAACCCTTCGTCCTGAACAATTCTGCATCGCCGCCGTTCTACCGCGTGCCGACGTGCGTGACGTGCTGGTGGGTGCGCCCTCTATCCACTCCATCCCGCCCGGCGCGCGCGTCGGCACCAGCGCGCCGCGCCGCGCCGCGCAGATGCTCCACGCCCGGCCAGACCTCACCATCGTCGGGTTTCGAGGGAATGTCGCCACGCGGCTGGCAAAGCTGCAAGCGGGTGAGGCTGACGTGACTCTGCTGGCCGCAGCCGGGCTGCAAAGGCTTGATCAATCCGGCGTTGGCACGGCGCTTTCAGAACACGAATGGCTGCCTGCCCCGGCACAAGGCGCCATCGGCATCGAATGCCTTGTTGCCAACACCGCAGTACGCAACTGGCTCTCGGCCATCGACGATCGGCCCACGCACGATGCCGTAATGGCCGAACGCGCACTGCTGGCGGCGCTTGGCGGCAATTGCCACAGCCCGATTGCAGTCCTGACCACGCACCACGAAGCCTCGCTCAGCTTGCGCGCTGCGATCTACAGCCCCGATGGAGCAGAGCGGATCGAAGCACACGAAACCTTTGCGCCCGGTGACACGACAGGGCCGCTGCGGCTTGCGCAGAGGCTGCTGGCACAGGCTCCGGAATCGGTCACCGTTCACTTTGCAGGCGCATGACAGCGCGTTCAAAGCCGCTGACAATGATCGTGATCCGGCCCGAACCGGGCAATTCGGCCACCTGCGCTGCAGCGCGTGAACTTGGCATCGAAGCGTTGGGTTTCCCGCTGTTCGGCATAGAGCCGCTGTCGTGGCGGGTGCCTGCAGGGCAATTTGACGCGATCCTTGCCGGAAGCGCCAACGTGTTCCGCCATGGGGGCGCTGCACTTGAAGCGCTAAAAGGCACCCCGGTTATCGCGGTGGGCGAAACCACCGCGGCCAGTGCGCGCCATCATGGCTTTGAGGTCAGCATCGTCGGCGAGGGAGGCCTCCAGCCCGTTGTCGCCACGCTGCCCCCCGGCAATTACATCCGAATCGCCGGTGAAGATCGCGTCGATCTGAACCCACCAAACGGTGTGCGAATCGAAACGGCGGTGGCTTATGCGGCCCGGCGATCACCTGTTTCGGGTGCGCTGGCACACATTCTTGCAGGCGGAGCAACCGTGCTCCTGCACTCGGGCGAAGCGGCGCAGCACTTTGCCAGTGAATGTGAAAAGCTTGGTATTTCAAAGATGAATATCCATATCGCGTGCCTTGCCCCACGCATAGCCGAGCTTGCAGGGCGTGGCTGGGCGCAGGTGGAAACCTCGCCCGAAAGGACCGATGCCATGTTGCTGGAACTTGGCTCGCGAATGTGCCAGACAGTGTGACATCGGGGCGACAGGACAAGCGAAAACGGATGCAAGATTCAGGCTATAGCCCGCAGGCGACACCGCAGCGCAGCGGCTTGCGCGGGCGCACCGTTGCGGCACTGGTGGCAGGTTGTCTGCTGGCAGGCGCTGCAGGAACGGCATGGGTCGGGTGGAGCAGGGGCCTGATCGACGTGCAGTTCGCCGAATCCGGCGTGCCGCAGCTGGTCACTTCGCCCTCATCCCCCCCGTCTCCCAGTGCGTCAGCGGCCGAAGCCGTGGCAGTTGCCAATCGCGCTCAGGTTGAGGCTCAGCTCGAAAGTGCCGAGGCTAAGCTGGCCGCGCTCGAACAGCGCCTCGCCGAATTGAACCAGCAAGCCATTGCCGCCTCGGGCAACGCCAGCCACGCTGAAGCGTTGCTCCTTGCTTTTGCCGCTCGTCGAGCCATCGAACGCGGCCAGCCGCTGGGTTGGATCGAGGCGCAATTGCGCGCCCGGTTTGGCCAGATCCAGGGGGCCGCAGTTGATCGCATCATCGCCGCCGGCGCCACGCCGGTCACGCTTTCACAACTCAGCGAGGAATTCGAGTTGTTTAGCGCTGAACTGGCAAGTGGCGCCAAGAACGAAGGGACGTGGGACTGGCTGACACGTCAGGTCTCTGACCTGTTCGTCATCCGCCATGATGACTCTCCCTCTCCTGCGCCAGAGTTCCGGCTTGAGCGCACACGCGCCTTTCTGGCAGGCGGCAAAGTCGAAGCTGCCGTTGCCGAGGTGGAGAAAATGCCGGGCCGCGCCGCCGCCAACGATTGGATCATCCGCGCCCGCGATTACATGGCCGCCCAGCGCGCGCTCGATCAGCTTGAAGCAGCCGCTTTGACCGGAACCCAACCGGTGGCAGCTCCCACCGTCCAACCGCCCCCGCCCGTAGCGGCAGCCCCCAGCGCGCAGACGCCCGGCATGGAAAATCCGGGGTCCGCCTCCTTCTGATCTTCAGGCTGCGCGCAGCAGCTTGGGGAGATCCCCGCTCATCCCGCGCGCCTCGTCCATGAACCAGCGCTTGAGCGGTGCGGCGCGTTGAACGCCGGCCATGCCAAGCCGACGCACGGCTGATGGCAGCTTGCCCGGAACACCAAACAGACGGGTCAAAACGTCTGTTGCCGTCGCCACCATGAAGGTATCCGCCGCGCGCCAGCGTTCATAGCGCGCCAGCAATTGCGCATCGCCCACGTCCATCCCCAGCCGTACGCCATCAGCCAGCACTTCCACCAGTGCCGCCACATCGCGCAGGCCCAAATTCAGCCCCTGCCCAGCAATCGGGTGCATCCCGTGCGCCGCATCACCAACCAGCGCTAGCCGGTCCTCCACCACGCGCACCGTGTGATGGAAGTTCAGCGGATAGGACGAACGCGGACTAGCCAGCTCGATCTGGCCAAAGATGCCATGCATCCGGCTCATCACTTCGCCAACGAACATCGCGTCGGGCATGGCGAGGACCGCCGCTGCGTCCTTTTCGGCCACGGTCCACACCAGCGATGAGCGATGCTTGCCATCTTCGCCATCCAGCAGCGGCAGCAGCGCGAACGGACCTGCCGGATAAAACACTTCCCACGCCACGTTACCATGCGGCTTTTCGTGAGTCAGTCCGGCAATGATCGCGCGGTGGCCATAGTCCCACTTGGCAGGCGTAAATCCGGCTTCATCGCGCGTCGGGCTCTTGCGGCCTTCTGCGGCCACTAGCAGCCGCCCCTTCAGCACCTGCCCGCCAGCGAGCGTTACCGACACTCCATGTTCGCCACGTTCGCGTGAAACGACGTGGCTGTTGGGATAGAAGGTGATCGCCGGTTCCTGCTCCGCCATCCGATACATCGCGATGCGCAGATCGCGGTTGGCATACATCCGGCCAAGCGCGCCATCGCCGCCCTCCGGCTGAAAATCGATCCGTCCGGGCTTCATCCCGTCGGTCACGGCAATCGATGCGATCGGGCAGCCCTTGGGCGCCAGTTCTTCTGCCATGCCAAGATTGGTGTAGAGGTTCCAGCTTGCCGTCGAAATCGCCGAAGCGCGCCCGTCGAAACCATCGGCCGTCTGCGCGGCGGGATCAGAATTGTCGACCACGCTGGAAGTGATCCCTGCCTTGGCAAGGCCGATGGCCAGCGTCATGCCCACCAGCCCGCCACCCAGAATCACCACATCTGCTGAAAGGTCGCTCACTTCACCGCTCCACACGTGTTTGCCACGCCACCATCCAGATCAAGACAGCGTCCGTCAAATGCGCCTTGGGGCACCTTCAGGCCTACCAGTGCCGCAAGGCTGGGGGCAATGTCTACCGTTTCCACAGGGCTGGGCTGTTCGAAACCGTTCATCCCCTTGCGCCAGAAAAGGATCGGTACGCGCCGATCATAGTCCCAAGGGCTGCCGTGCGTTGCCACATAACCCTTGCGCGCCACGGGAATGGACACCACCCCGCGCTTTAGCAGAACGACGAAGTCTCCCGAATGCAGCGGGTTGTACGAAGCCCGCGCGCGTTCAGCCAAGGTCCAAGTCTCAGCAGAGGCGGTTGGCATCGGAGTCGCGGCAATCTCGGCGGCGGACAGCACCTTCTCCACAAACGGGCTGGTCATCAGGATCGCGCTGGCCGCATCGATGATCTTGCCACGCAATCCTGCAGGAATATCGCTCCGCAGCCAGTAATCGCCTGAAGGACCATCCGAAAGGATCAGCCCCTTCGACTCCAGCCCGAACCGCTTGCCAAGGGTTGCTGAAAGCGCCTCTGCCGAAACTTCCGGCCCCACGCGCGAAGATGTGCCCAGCGATTGCTCCTGCAACCGCTCCGGTATGTCAAATCCGCCATGATCGGCGGTCAGCATCACCGCATAATCGATTCCGCGCTTGTCGAGGCCCGCAAAAAAATCGCCCAACGCCAGATCAAGCTGCGTCAGCTGAATGCACATTTCTGCGCCTTCAGTGCCAGTGGAGTGGCCGACATAGTCCGTTGCCGAAAGGCTGACCGACAGCACATCGGGCACCGCGCCCTTGCCCAGCTTCTGTTCGTCCACCAGCCTTGTCGCCAGGTCCAGCGTCGCGCGATCAAGCCGGGGCGATGTGCGGAAGCCATCGGCATCGCCTGCCTTCAGTGCAAAGTGCCCGTCCCCCACCGAAACCTCGCCTGCGCGCACTGCGCGGTCGGCGCGCTTGCACAGGGCAGAGACGGGAAACTCGCCCGCACCCTTGCCCAGAACCCGCGTGATTTCGACATTCTGCGCCACCGCAGCCGGGCCGATCTCGCGACCCTTAAGCGTGGTAAAGCCCGCGCCCTTCCACCAATAGACCTGATCGATATCGTGCCCGCCCATCATCAGCGCGCCGCGATCCTTGCCCGATACCGCAATGTTGCGCGCCGCCGGATTGGCCTGCTTCATCCATTCACCCAGCGTTGGCACCAGCAGATAAATCGGCGATGCCACATAATCGCGCGAACCAGCGGTGCGCTGCGCCACATCCTCGGCGCAGTAAACCACCTTCGGCCCCACTTTTACCGATTGGTCGATCCACGAATTGGCAATGATCCCGGTATGGGCTGGCCGATTGCCGGTCATGATCGTGGAATGGCCGGGGCACGTCTCGGTGGCGGCGTGGCTCTGATAGCCTGCCGGAAACACCGCGCCTTGTGTCAATCGCGCGAAACCGCCGGTAAAGTGCTGGCGATATTGCGCAAAGATATCGGCAGAGAACTGGTCAATCGAAATCGCCACGATCAGCTTCGGCGCATCCGCCGGGACCGTCTGGCTCACCGCCGGTGCAGTTTCCTGCGC
>JBEQBV010000235.1:0-6125 GCA_041639635.1 Novosphingobium sp. | reverse complement strand
GAAATGACTTGATTATTCGGGCAAGATGAACTCACGCTCGTCCGGCGTTGCCGCTTTCGGCATGCGCAGGCTCTGTCGTGTCTCCGGCGATGAATGTCTGACTGCGAAAATCAGGCAGCGGCGTGGCTTTTACGGCGATCCACTTGCCTTTTGCCACTCTGCGCAATGATTTGCCGCAGCCTGAGCAGTGCGTACCAAAATAATGCGTCGCACGCTGTCCGCCAGTTCGGTCCGGCTTGTGAAAGCCCAAGAGGCATCTCAGCTTCAGCAAGGGTTGATCCGATATCGAGTTTGTTTGCGTTGCTATTTAGGTCAAACAAAATCCGATTCGGATAGTCTACCGAAAGTTAAGTTGCACTCTATTGAAGCCATGCCCCTGAAGTTAATGCATTATTTTGTGAACTGCGTCGACACAATCACCGCAGGGCGAAGACTTCGTCATGACCAAGGCCCGCCATGGCCAGCGTTGCAGCACGGCGCGAATCAACCCAGCGGCCATTGGCAAGCTGCACATCGTAACGATCATCACTGCTTGCAGCCGCCCGATAAAGGCGTTCGGCATCGTCCTTGCGACCGATCATCTTGTAGGCCGTGCCAAGATTGATCAGCGCCAACGGATCACCGGCACGGGCAAGTTCGCTGTTTTCAAGGCGGGCAATGGCAGCAAGCGGGCGGCCCGCCATGATTTCATGATATCCCACGTCCCCACTCGGCAAGGCAGGGGCTGGTACGGTCAGTGGCGGCGTTACCATCACAGCCGAAGAAGCGATGAAGGGCTGCAGAAGGAGTGCAGCGGCAAGAGTGAGGCTGGTCGACATCGAAGCTCTCCATTTCTGATCGCGCTGTCTGTGATCGCGATTGTTGAACCAAATATGCGCCGATTCTCCGCATCTGCAATCAAACTGTAACATTGTCATAAAACTGCAATTTACCGCGCCCGGAAATGCGCGGTGCAACTGCCAGTTCGTCATAAAGCCGTCAAAAACTGCCACAAATCTGTCAGTAAACCGCAAACAGGCTGTCACTTTGCGCTCCTAGACGGTCCCCCGCGACGGCAGGAATTTGCTCCGGCCGCTATCCATGGGGGATTTCAAGTGAAGACCAACCACGGCCTGTTCCTCGTCGGCTGCAGCGTCCTTGCGCTCGCCGGCTGCGGCCCAACCGACATTGCATCGCCCGGCACCGGCGGCAATGTGAGCATCATTAACAACCCGGCACCCACGCCAACTCCTACGCCGACGCCAACGCCGACATCGTCGCTGGTAACGCCCGCTTCGGAATGCCCGTCGATAGCGGACCCGCAGGGCCTGACGAATGCTGGTGTGATCACCGGCCCTGAAGGAACCTGGCGCGTTTGCCGCCTGCCGCGCCGCTTCAACGTTTCGAGCACGCTGGTGAAGACGCCGGGCGTTCTGTATGAAATCAACGGCCGCGTAGACGTAGGCACTGATGGCGGCTTTACCGCTTCGGCTGCTGACACGAACGTGACGCTGACGTTCGAGCCGGGCGTGGTGACGTATGCCAGCTCCTCAACTGCCTGGATCGCTGTGAACCGTGGCAACCGCATCAATGCTGCGGGCACGGCCACGCAGCCGATCATCTTCACCAGCCTGCAGAATGTGCGTGGCCAGAATGATGAAACGTCGCAGCAGCAGTGGGGCGGCCTCGTGTTGCTTGGCCGCGCGCCGATCACCGATTGCGGCACGGGTTCGGTTGGTTCGGGCGGCACTGCCAGCACCTGTCAGCGCCAGACCGAAGGCGCTGTTGACCCCGCACTTTATGGCGGTACGAACTCTGCCGACAACAGCGGTGTGCTGCGCTACGTGCAGATCCGCTATTCCGGCGCCGTGCTGAGCGCGAACAGCGAACTTCAGTCACTCACGACGGGCGGCACCGGTTCGGGTACGCAGTTCGACTATATCCAGTCGTTCAACAGCTCTGACGATGGCGTCGAATTCTTCGGCGGTACGGTCAACATGAAGCACCTGATCGTGGTCGGGTCGGATGACGATGCGCTCGATGCCGATACCGGTGTTCAGGCGAACCTGCAGTACGTCATGCTGATCCAGCGCGCAGGGCTTGGCGACGGCCTGATGGAAATCGATTCGAACAACAACGAAACCGATACGCCGCGCACCCGCCTGCGTCTGTCGAACTTCACGGCCGTGCAGACGGCGGTCAGCAGCAACAACGAAGCCAATGCGCAGGCTTCGATGCTGTTCCGCGGCAATGCTGACGTCGAATTGTACAACGGTGTCGTCGTCTCGCCGAACAACGAATGCATCCGCATGAACCGTTCGGGCGGCGCCAACGCAGTGACCCTGCTTGCCCGCTCGGTCGTGATGCAGTGCAATGCCACAAAGTATGTCGGCACGCCTGCCAGCGGGGGCTACACCGCTGCTGATGTCGCCACGTTCTTCGGTTCGGGTTCGAACGGCAACAACGATGCCTACACCCCGACGCTGACCGGCGGTTTCATCAACGGTGCCAACGAAACAGCGGTAACGGCGTTCAACGTGACCACGCTGTCTTCGTTCTTCAGCAGCGTATCCTACATCGGCGCAGTCCGCGATGCGAGCGACACCTGGTATGCCGGCTGGACCTGCAACAGCGCAGCGGCGAACTTCGGCACGACCAGCCGCTCGTGCTTCGCGATCCCGACAACCTGATCGGCTGCCTTTCGGGAAAACGGGGGGTAGTCGGCAACGGCTGCCCCCCTTTCTCGCTGCTATTTTACAATATTCCTCAGGATGATCTCCCAGGGGGGACAAGGATATGACCATGCTGCGGCTCGCAACCACGCTGCTGCTTTCCACTGCGCTGCTTTCGCCAGCGCTGGCCCACGCACAGGATGCCGCACCACCGGCTGACGCCACGCCTCCTGCTCCGCCAGCCGACCAGCCGCCAGCCGATCAGCCAGTCGACGCGCCTGTAGAAGAAGCGCCGCAAGATGAACCGATCGAGGTTTCGATTCCGGGCGGTGAAATTGTCGTTACCGGCCAGCGCGACCGCAATCTTCAGCGGGCTGCGCCGCAGGTCGTTTCCGTCCTTGGCACCGCAGAAATCGCGCGCACTGGCGAAGGCAACATCGCAGGCGCTCTTGGCCGCGTGACGGGCCTGAGCGTTGTCGGCAACGGCTATGTCTATGTGCGCGGTCTGGGGGATCGCTATTCGCTGGCGTTGCTGAACGGATCTCCTCTGCCCAGCCCCGAACCGCTGAAGCGCGTGGTGCCGCTGGACCTGTTCCCTTCAAGCATCATTGCATCGTCGCTGGTGCAGAAGTCCTATTCGGTGAACTATCCCGGTGAATTCGGCGGCGGTGTCATCAACCTCACGACCAAGTCGGTGCCGAGCGAAGGCTTTGTCAACATCGGCGTGGGTGGCGCGTGGGATACCGAGACCACCAATCAGCTTGGCTATACCTATTACGGTTCCAGCACCGACTGGACCGGTTTCGACAACGGCCAGCGCGATCTGACCAATGGCCTGAAAGCCTATTTCGCCAGCGGCGAACGGTTGAGCGCCGGCACGATTGACGGTGTCGAGCTTGGCAAGGGCATCGTCAACACGCGCAATGGCCTGACGCAGCGTATCCCCAATATGCCCGCCAATGGCAGCCTTTCGCTGTCGGCTGGCCAGTCATTCGATCTTGGCGGCTCCACGTTGGGCGTGATCGCCACAGCGGGTTACAGCAACAAGTGGATCACGCGCGACATCACCAGCCAGACCTCGTTTGCCGACAATCTGGATACGCTGCAGTCTGACTTCCGCCGCGTGGTGACCGACAACCGCATCGTGGCCAACGGCATGCTGGGCATGGCGCTGGAATTCGGGCGCAACAAGATCAAGTGGACCAACCTTTACATCCGCGACACGCAGAAGAACACGCGCATCAGCCTGGGTACGGCCAACCAGACCGCGGTGGACCTGCAGCAGCAGGAAACGGCGTGGTTCGAACGCCAGCTGATCGATACGCAACTGCTGGCTGAACTTAAGCCGATGGACGGGCTGAGCGTGGATCTGCGCGGGGCATTTGCCAATTCGCAGCGTGAAGCCCCCTACGAACTGGGTTTCGAATACATCCGCACCAATGTGGCATCCGACCCGCTGGGCAATCTGTTTGTCAACAATCTGGATGGCAACGCGGGGCAGGCTACGGTCAGCTTCTCGGACCTCAATGAAGATCTGTGGTCGGGCGGCATCGACGTTGCCTACAAGTTCTCGCCCAGCCTGACCGGGACCATCGGCTATGCTTATGCCGATTACACCCGCAACAGCTCTCGCCGTGATTTTCAGTGGCGCGCGATCAACCTGCCTGATGGTGTGAACACGTTCCGTCCCGATTACCTGCTGAGCCATGCGGTGATCGAGGCGTTCAACATTCAGCTGATCGATACGAACGAAGGCTTCCCGGCGTTTCTGGCGACGCTGAAGAACCACGCCGCCTATGCCAAGATCGATGCACAGCTGACCGATACCTTGCAACTGGACGCCGGTGTGCGCATTGAAAAGGGCAACATGCGCGTTGCGCCGACCCAGGTGTTCGCCGACATTCCGGTGGGCGAAGTCCAGACCCGGATCAACAAGGATTACTGGCTGCCCGCAGCCACGCTGACCTGGCAGATGCGCGATGACATGCAGGTGCGGCTCAACGCATCGAAGACCATCGCCCGCCCGCAGTTCCGCGAGCTGATCTATCAGTTCTATTTCGACCCTGACACCAACCGCACGTTCCGCGGCAACCCGAACCTTGAAGACAGCCAGCTGACCAACGCCGAGGCGCGCTATGAATGGTATTTTGCGCGCGATCAGCGGTTCTCGGTTTCGGGCTTCTTCAAGCGCATCAACAAGCCGGTGGAATCGTTCGTGACGGTGGAAACCGACAACTTCGTCACCAGCTTCGCCAATGCGCCAAGCGCCGACCTTTATGGTGCGGAGTTCGAACTGCAGAAGTATTTCGACTTGTCCGACTGGGGCGGCATGTGGAGCGCGCGGCGCGGGGTTGTGGTGGCCAATTACACCTATACCAAGTCAAAGCTGCGGGTGCGCGAAGGCGATACGACATCGTATTTCCAGGCCGCTTCGAGCCGGGCGTTGGATTACTTCGACAATGGCGTGCCGCTGACCGGCCAGTCAGAGCACATCGCCAACGTGCAGATCGGCCTTGAAGACACCGACAAGCTTTCGCAGCAGACGTTCCTGATCAGCTATGCCAGCAAGCGCGTGTTCAGCCGCGGCCTGCTAAACACGGCCCAGCCGGACGTTGTCGAAGACCCCGGCCTGCGCATCGATTTCGTGGCGCGGCAGGGCTTCGATCTGTTCAAGAAGCAGGTGGAGCTGAAGTTCGAAGCGCGCAACATCACCGGCCGCCGCCACATCGAATTCCAGCAATCGGGCGCGAACCGTGTGGAGGTGAACTCCTATGACGTGGGGCGGACTTTTGCGCTTTCGGCTTCGATGACGTTCTGAGTTAACGGTTCAGTCAACCACCCCTCGGGAGGCGGCCCTTCACCGGGGCCGCCTCTTTTTTGCATTCAAAAAACCCCGCCACGGTATTCCGGGGCGGGGCCATATTGGCATATCTTTGGCTAACGCCTTACGGTCGATCGAGCACATACCCCAGCGACCGCACCGTCCGCAGCGGTGATCCCGCGCCGACATCGCGCAGGGCGCGGCGCAGGCGGCTTACCCAGGCATCCACAGTGCGTTCGTCGATGGGGTGATCGTGTTTGCCGAGTGCCGTGATCAGTTGCTGGCGGCTGAAGACGTGGCCGGGCTGTTCCATCAGATAGCGCAGCAGGCGCAGTTCGTTGGGCATCAGCAGCAGCGGCTTTTCGCGCCAGCGGGCCTGCAGCGCGGCGAGATCGAGCGTCAATTCGCCCAATTTCAGGACGCGGGCGGGGGCATCGTGATCGGGAAGCTGGATCGACAGTACGCGGTCTAGCAGAGCGCTGCGGTCAACCGGGCCGAGGATGTAATCGTCAGCGCCGGCGCGCAGGGCGCGGCGTTTGGCCTCGGCGTCGTCATCCTCAAGGATCATCGTGATGTGCGCATCCTGGCCCAGACTGTCGGCGCAGCGCAGGCGGCGACACAGTTCGAGGCCCGACATTTCGGGCAGGACCCAA
>JBEQBV010000234.1:0-6132 GCA_041639635.1 Novosphingobium sp. | reverse complement strand
CCGCTTCCTCGATGATCTGCGCCAGCATCACTGCGCATCCCGGCACGAAGCTGCTGGGTTTCAGCACCACCGAATTGCCATAGGCGAGCGCGCCTGCGACTTTCCACGAAGGTAGTGCAATCGGGAAGTTCCACGGCGTGATCGCGGCGATGACGCCCAATGGCTCGCGCGTAACCAGCACGTTGAAGCCATCGCGCATCGAATTGTACCATTCGCCCTGTGCGCGGATCACGTCACCGGCAGCGGCCTGAAAGCACTGCGCGGCGCGCAAGGCTTCACCAATGCCCTCGGGCAGGGTCTTGCCTTCCTCGCGGCTGAGCAGCTTACCGATCTCGGGCGCGCGGGCCTTGAGCAGTTCGGCAATCTTGTACAGCATATCGACGCGCGCCTGCATGTTGAACGCGGCCCATGCCGGCTGCGCCCTGCGCGCTGCAGCCATGGCCTCGCGCACTTCGGCCTCGCCGACCTTGGTATAGGTGCCCACGGTCTCGTCGAGGT
Source organism: Novosphingobium sp. (assembly GCA_041639635.1). GTDB lineage: Bacteria > Pseudomonadota > Alphaproteobacteria > Sphingomonadales > Sphingomonadaceae > Novosphingobium. The sequence continues at coordinate 5,634 of JBEQBV010000234.1, read as the reverse complement.
CCGACGGATTCTGCGTCGTGAATGGCGTTGCGCCTTCGACCCAGCGGCCGTCGATGTAGTTGGCACCCTTCATCACAATTTCTCCGCAATCACGCCCGCAGCCAGCAGGCGGTCGATTTCTGTCCGGTCCAGCCCAAGTTTCGTGGCCAGTACGTCAGCCGTATCTTCGCCCGAGCGAGGCGGTGCATGGCGATATGTCGCGGGCGAGGTTGAAAGCTTCGCCGGGAAGCCCAGCACCTTCACCGGCGTACCGTCCGAGCGCGCCAATTCCTTGATCAGCCCGCGCGCTTCTATCTGCGGGTGCTCCAACACTTCGGGAATTTCGTTGACCTTGCCGCCGGGCAGCTTGGCCGCTTCCATCGCCGCAATCAGTTCCGCTGATTTCCATCGTGCGATGGCCGGGCGCATTTGTGCCAGCAGGGCATCGCGGTTCACGCTGCGGCCCGAACTGATGGCAAAGCGTTCATCGTCAGCCAGTTCGGGCACACCGATCAGAGCGGTGAAGGCGCGGAACTGGCGGTCATTGCCCAGCGCGACGAGGATATTGCCGTCCGAACAGGCAAAGTCCTGATAGGGGACGGTGTTGGGATGCTGGTTGCCCAACCGCCGTGGCACCATGCCGCCGTTCATCCAGTTGGACGCCTGATTGGCCAGCAGCGCCACTTGTGTATCGAGCAGTGCGAGATCGATGCGCTGCCCTTCGCCTGTGGCGTGGCGATGGTTCAGCGCCGCCAGCACCGAGATTGCGGCATAGAGGCCGGTGGTCAGGTCGCTGATCGGGATGCCGACTTTCATCGGCCCGCCGCCCGGCTCGCCATCAGGCAGACCGGTAACGCTCATCAACCCGCTCATGCCCTGCACGAGGAAATCGTAACCGCCATTGTTGCGCAAGGGGCCGGTTTGGCCGAATCCGGTGATCGAAAGGTAGATGACGTCCGGCTTGATCGCGCGCAGCGACTCATAATCAAGGCCATACTTGGCAAGGCCGCCGACGCGGAAGTTCTCTATTACGATATCGGCCTTTGCAGCGAACTGGCGGATCAGATCGGCCCCCGCAGGCTCTGCCATGTTTATCGCCACCGAGCGCTTGTTGCGGTTGGCGCACAGGTAATAGGCAGCATCGCGGCTGCCATCATCAAGGAACGGCGGCCCCCACTTGCGTGTATCGTCACCCTGGCCCGGCTGCTCGACCTTGATCACGTCTGCGCCAAGATCGCCCAGCACTTGGGCACACCACGGCCCAGCCAGCACGCGCGACAGATCGAGGACGGTAATGCCGGCAAGCGGCCCTGTCGCTTCTTCCTCGCTCACTCGCCCTTCAACTCCGGCTTGCGCTTTTCAAGGAAGGCATTGACCGCCTCGTGATGATCCTGCGTATGGTGCGCCAGCGCCTGATAGGCCGCCGAAAGCTCAAGCAGCGGTGCCAGCTTCATGTCCTGACCTTCGCGCAGCAAACGCTTGGCCATGCGCGTGGCGTGGCCGGGATTGGCGGCGATGGAGTGGGCCACTTCCAGCGCGCGCGGCAGCACCTGCTCGGGCGCGACGACTTCGCTGACAAGGCCATATTCCAGTGCCTTGGCGGCATCGATGGTATCACCAGTCAGCGTCATCAGGCTGGCCCGCGCCATGCCGATCACGCGCGGCAGCAGCCACGCCCCGCCATCGCCCGGAACGATGCCCAGCTTCACGAAGCTTTCGGCAAAGAGCGCCTTTTCAGAAGCAATGCGGACATCTGCCATGCACGCAAGGTCAAGTCCTGCGCCAATGGCAGGGCCATTGACAGCCGCCACAACCGGCACTTCAAGGTCATAAAGCGCGGTCGGGATGAGCTGGATGCCGGTGCGATACTGGTTGCGCAGCGACCATGGCGAACCGGCGAACATGCCTGACTTTTCGGCCATGTGCTTGACATTGCCGCCCGCGCAGAAGGCTTTTCCCGCACCAATCAGTACGACCGCGCGCACGCCCGGATCGCGTGTCATTTCCGCACAGAACGCGGCAATTTCCTCGCTATGTGCGGTTTCGGAAATGGCGTTGCGCGTGTCAGGCCGGTTCAAGGTGGCAATTACCACAGGGCCATCACGCTCGACCAGCAAGAAGGGGGCTTCGGACATCACGCGCTCTCCAGAGGTATCGTTGTCGATTTCCGCATAAGAACTAGGCCACCGTGCCCTTTCGGGCTAATATTGAATTTTCCGTCTTTGATAGTGAGTGTATATCGTGGACTTGCGCCAACTGCGCTATTTCAACGCCCTCGCAGAAACGCTGAACTTCCATCGCGCAGCAGAACGCCTGCATATTTCGCAGCCGCCGCTGACGGTTGCGATCCGCAAGCTTGAGGAGGACCTTGGTGTTGCCTTGTTCGAGCGCGATCCGCGCGGCGTTCGCCTCACTGCAGCGGGTCTTGCGGCCATCGCTCCGGCGCGCGAGGCGCTTGCTGCGTCGGAGAAAGTGCGCGAAGCGGTGCGACAGGGTGCGGCAGGCTTGCGTGGACGGCTTTCCATCGGCTTCATCGGCTCTGCCATCGGCGAACTTCTGCCGCGCATTGTCTCACCCTTCCGCCATGCCTTTCCCGACGTGGAACTGGCATTGCAGGAAATGAACAGCGTAGAAATCGTGCGCGCTATCGCCGCCCGCCGCCTCGACGTGGGGTTGGTTCGCTTGCCGGTAATGGATTCCACACCCGTTGCGATTGACGTGATCGAAACGGACGAACTCGTCGCCGTCCTGCCTGTCAGCGATGTGCTGGCCCGCCGCAAGACGCTTGAACTCGGAGCGCTCGCCGAGCGTTCGTTCATCATCTACAGCCCGGTAAGCGTCCTGCACGCCACCACGCGCCTTGCCTGCCATCATGCGGGCTTCACACCGCGGATCGCGCAGGAAGCGGTGCAGGTGCAGACAATCCTAAGCCTTGTCGAAGCCGGGCTTGGCGTCGCTTTGATACCAGGCCGAAGCGCGCGCTTCGCAGGGTCTGGCGTGCGCATTGTGAAACTGGCTGACGCCCTGCCGATTGCGATGGGCATTGCGCGCGCCGAAGAGTCTTCCATCCTTGCCCGGAATTTCGTCAGCACGGCGATGGCGACCAACCTTGCGTGATATTCAATCGGTATCAAAGTCTGGAAAATAAATATTTGATACCATGCATCAGCGGGCGCAACGCTCTGACCGAAGAGTGGCAACGCAATGCGCCACCCGGGATAGGAGCCGCTTTTTCGTGTTCGATACCCTGACCCTTGCCCAATTGCCGGCCGAGGACGAGGCGCTCCGCCCCTCGATCCGCGCCTTTATCGAGCAGCACATCGCCGCCATCCCGATGGACCGCCGCGCGCGGTCTTGGCAGGGCTTCAGCGCCGAATTCAGCCGCGCGCTGGGTGCAGCGGGTTTCCTCGGCCTCACGTTGCCAAAGGAATACGGCGGGCATGGCATGGGTCCGTTCGCGCGCTTTGTTGTGGTTGAGGAGCTGCTCAGCGCAGGCGCACCCGTAGCAGCGCACTGGATTGCCGACCGGCAGAGCGCCCCGCTGCTACTGAATTTCGGCACCGAAGCGCAGCGACAAAAGCACATTCCCGCGATCTGCCGGGGCGAACAGATCTTCTGCATCGGCATGAGCGAACCGGGCTCCGGTTCGGACCTTGCCAGCGTGCGCACACGGGCTGAACGGACAGAGAAGGGCTGGGTGGTCAACGGCCAGAAGATCTGGACCACCAATGCCATGCACTCTGACTACATGATCGCCCTGATCCGCACCTCCGGCACCTCGGCTGATCGGCAAGGCGGTCTGTCCCAGTTGATCGTGGACCTGAAGGCTCCCGGCGTCGCCGTGCGCCCGATTGTGGACCTCACCGGCGATGCCCACTTTGCCGAAGTGTTCTTCGAGAACGTGGAGCTGGGCGAGGACGCGCTCGTCGGGCAAGAAGGCGAGGGCTGGAAGCAGGTTGTAGCCGAACTTGCCTTCGAACGCTCCGGGCCGGAACGCATCTACTCCAGTGCCGTCCTGCTCGATGCCTGGATCCGGCATGTGCAGGCTGCGGGCCGCGCCGATTGTGCCCCGCTTGTCGGTCGCCTCACGGCCGAACTCGCTACACTGCGGGCAATGTCGATTGCCTGCACGGCCCGCCTCGTCGCGGGGGAAAGTCCGGTGGTCGAAGCCAGCATCGTCAAGGATCGCGGCACCGGCTTCGAACAGGAACTGCCCGTCGTGATCGGCGATGATCTTGCCGCGCATCCGGACGAGCCGGTCAGCGAGGACCTTTACCGCGCACTACTATACGTCACGCATATCGCGCCCAGTTTCAGCCTGCGCGGCGGCACGCGCGAAATTCTGCGCGGCATCATCGCGCGCGGCATGGGCCTGCGGTGAAGGGGGGAACCATGGAAATGAACGAACTGCTCGAACCCTTCGTCCGCATGCTTGATGCCGCAGCAACGCCTGCTGTGGTGCGCGCCATCGAGCACGGTGGCTCTGCCGCTGCACTCTGGAGCGAAATCGCAGAATCCGGCTTTCTCGACGCGCTTGTGGCCGAGGAACATGGGGGTGCAGGCCTCTCGCTTGGCGATATCGAACCGCTGATCGAGGCCCTTGGCGCCCGCGTCGTGCCGCTGCCGGTGGCCGAAACCATGGTTGCCCGCGCCTTGCTCGCAAATGCCGGCGTGGCCGCACCCGAAGGACCGATTGCGCTGGTCACCTCGCTGGCTCAGCCCGTGCCGTGCGGTCTTGTGGCCGAAGCGGCGCTAGTCGATTGCGGCGAAGAACTGGTGCTGTGCGACATGGTGCAGCTTTCGCCAACCCCAACCGGGGTGACGAACTCCCTGGCTGCGCGGGTCTCGGGCAAGCCCGAAGGCAAGCGTCTGCCACGCCCTGCTTCAGGCCTGCGCGCTATCGCCGCCGTGCTGCGCGCCGCACTCATCGCCGGTGCGGCCTCGCGCCTATGCGACGTAACTACGGCCTACGCCTCTGAACGCGTACAATTCGGCAAGCCGATTGGCCGGCAGCAAGCGCTCCAGCAGATGCTGGCCTTGATGGCCGAAGACATGATCGCCTGCCGCATCGCCGCGCAACTTGGGGCCTCGCACGGCATTGACGTGCCTCTCGTCGCCGCCGCAACTGCAAAGGTCACCTCATCGTCCGCCGCCCCGCGCATCGCTGCCACCGCCCACGCCGTCCACGGCGCAATCGGCATCAGCGAGGAATACGACCTGCAACTCCTGACCCGCCGCCTGCACGAATGGCGCATGGCCGATGGGTCAGAAGGCTACTGGTCGCAGATCCTCGGGGGCGAGCGGCTCTCCTGCGCAGACACGAGCGTGGACTGGATCAGGCAAACCGTCTTCGCCTGATCCGGCTCAAAGCCTGCCGGAGAAGCGGTTCAGCCCCGCAGTCGCGCGGGCCTTGCGGCCACCCGGCAGGATCACATCGCCTTCCACGCCGCCCGGCAGTTCCACATCCAGCCGGAACTGCCCGTCCTTTGCCGTCCAGTCGGTGCGGATCATGCCGCGCACGCTCTGATAGGGGTCGGTTCCGGCTGAGGGCGAAATGACACCCTAAGCGAAACGGCAAGAAGTGGTGGCTAGCCGCCGTTCTGTTTCAGTCTAGAGCTACTTGCCCTGCAAGCGGGACCAGACCCAACGCCAGAA
>JBEQBV010000233.1:0-6139 GCA_041639635.1 Novosphingobium sp. | reverse complement strand
TGGATCGCGCGGTCGGTGATGGCGGTGGTGCGCGATGGGGCGATGCGCGAGAGGGCTTTGGAGAGTTGGGTCATGCGCCGAGCAGCCGCGCCGGGATCAACCCGCGCAGGGCATTGCCGACGAAGAAACCACCTGCCAGATCATCGAGCGTCAGCTCCGCCTCAACCGCACGGCCTTCCTCAATCAGCGAGCGGCGCAGGACGCCGGGGAGCAGGCCGAGGTCGGCTCTGGGGGTGAGCAACTTGCCATCGCGTTCCACGAAGATGCTGGTGAACATGCCTTCGGTGAGCAGGCCATCATCGCGCAGGAACAGCGCTTCGCCTGCGCCTGCTTTCTTGGCGGCGGCAAGGCCTGCTTCGTAGAAGCCCCGGTCGGTGGTCTTGTGCCGCAAGCGCCAGTCACCATCGGACACCGGCAGCGGCAGGACAGCGCAAGTCAGGCTCTCCAGCGGCGCGGGCATGGGGCTGGCATCGAGCGCGTGTGCGCCGCTTTTCGACACGACGAGCCGCACTTTGGCAGGCGCGTCGAGATCGAAGCACAGCGCATGGATGGCGTTGCGCAGGGCGTGGCGATCGAAGCTGAAGCCCAATGCCAGCGCGCTGGCCTTCATGCGTTCAAGATGCAGTTCGAGCAGGGCAATGCCCCTGGCAGGATCGAAGGCCATTGTTTCGATCAGATCGGCATGCCCGGCTGACAGTCGCAAGAAATTCCCCTTAACTACGCATTCGCGCCATTCGCCGATCATCACCGAATCGGCCACGACCGCCGACCCCACCCCCATGACCGCGCGGCCATCGCCCGACAGGCGCACGGTGCGGATTGCCACATTGAACGCGGCATCGCCAGAGGGGTCTATCCGCCCGATCGATCCGCAGTATAGCCCGCGCGCATCGCGTTCAGCCTGATGGATGATTTCCATCGCGCGAATTTTGGGCGCGCCGGTGATCGAGCCGCAGGGGAAGATGGCGCGCAGCAGGCTGCTCACGTCCTCACCTGGCGCAAGTTTGGCGCGAACGGTGGTGACCATCTGGTGGACGGTGGGGTAGCTCTCGATGGCAAAGGGCGCTTCGACCTTGACCGACCCTGCATTCGATACGCGCGACAGATCGTTGCGCATCAGGTCGACGATCATCAGGTTTTCGGCGCGGTCCTTTACGCTGGCGGAAAGGTCTGCCTTGAAGCGCGCGTCTTCTTCCGGCGTGGCGCCGCGTGGGGCGGTGCCCTTCATCGGGCGCACCCGTGCCTCGCCATCGGCCAGTTTGAAGAACAGTTCGGGCGAGAATGAGAGGTGCCAGTGCGCGCCGTCCCAGATTACGCCGCCATAGCCTGCGCGCGAATCGCGGCGCACATCGGCATAGATCGCCAGCGGATCGCCGTCCCATGTTCCGGCCAGCGGAAAGGTGAGATTGGCCTGATAGATGTCGCCCGCGCGGATCGCTTCCTGTACGTGGTTGAATGCCTTGGCATAGCCGCCGCACGAAAGCGCCGCGCCCATCGGGCCGAGCCGCCCCTGCCCTTGCGCTTTATCGGCCAGCCAGCGTTCCACTTCGGCGCTGGCCATGCGCGTGACCTTGGCAAAGCGCGCGAACCACACCAGCGGGCCTGCTGCGCCGGTGCGTTCCTGCGCCAGCGGCATCAGGCGCGGTTCGAGCGCGAGGCCTGCCTCATAGGCGAGGTAGCCTGCCCAATCGCCCGGCGTTGCCGCGATCTGCGCCAGCGCGGCCTCCACTTCGTCCACCCGACGCGCGATGACCACTTCGAGCGCATCTTCATAAAGACGCGCGTCGCTGGCACCCTCGGTTCGGGCATCGTCGAGGAGAATGAAGGGCTTGGACGTCATGACTGGCGCGCGCTCTAGCCGTTCCCTGCTCCGGATGCAAAAACCCCTCGCAAGGGGCGGTTCCCCAGCCTAATCATCGGACAAACGTATGGGGTTTCTGGCATGGACGATATCTACCTTGGGCTTGCATCGAATGGCGAACGGCAAGTACTGCGCCTGCGCCGGGCCAACCGCCACGGGTTGATCGCAGGGGCGACCGGCACCGGCAAGACGGTGACATTGCAGGGCATTGCCGAACAGTTTTCGACGCGCGGCGTACCCGTGTTCATGGCCGACGTGAAAGGCGACCTTGCGGGCATTTCCATGCCAGGCAGCCCCACGTTCAAGCACGCCGCCAGCCTGGAACAGCGGGCCAAGGATCTGGGCATTTCCGATTACGCCTATGCCGATAATCCAGCGGTGTTCTGGGACCTTTACGGTGAGAATGGCCATCCGATCCGCACCACGATTTCGGAAATGGGGCCACTGCTGCTGGCGCGGCTGATGGGGCTGAACGATACGCAGGAAGGCGTGCTGAACATCGCGTTCCGCTATGCCGATGACAACGGGCTGCTGCTGATCGACCTGCCCGATCTGCAATCGGTGCTGATGGCCTGCGCGGAAAATGCCAGCGAACTTTCGGGCAAGTACGGCAATGTTTCCAAGGCCAGCGTTGGCGCAATTCAGCGCCAGTTGCTGAGCTTTGAAAGCCAGGGCGCGGACCGGTTCTTTGGCGAACCCGCGTTCGAGATCAACGACTTCATCAAGGTGGACGATCAGGGCCGGGGCATAGTCAACGTGCTGGCGGCGGAAAAGCTGATGCAGAGCCCCAAGCTTTACGCCACGTTCCTGCTGTGGCTCCTGTCAGAACTGTTCGAGGCGCTGCCTGAAGTGGGTGACCCGGACAAGCCGGTGCTCGTGTTCTTCTTCGATGAGGCGCACCTGCTGTTCGAAGATGCGCCCAAGGCCCTGATGGACAAGGTGGAACAGGTCGTGCGCCTGATCCGCTCCAAAGGTGTGGGCGTCTATTTCATCTCGCAGAATCCGATCGATATCCCCGAAAAGATCGCGGGCCAATTGGGCAACCGCGTGCAGCACGCGCTGCGCGCATTTACACCGCGCGATCAGCGGGCGATCAAGGCGGCGGCAGAAACGGTCCGCATCAACGAAGAACTGGATGTCGAATCGGTGATCACCGAGCTTCGCGTCGGCGAGGCGCTGGTTTCCACGTTGAACGATGACGGCTCGCCCTCTGTCGTGCAGCGCACGATGATCACACCGCCACGTTCGCGGCTCGGCCCGGTAACGCCAAAGGAGCGGGCGATCATCCAGTCGATCAGCCCGTTCGAGGGCAAATACGACACCGCTGTAAACCGCGAATCCGCCGCCGAAGTGCTGGCGCAGAAGGCTTCTGACGCTGCTGCGGCGGCGCAGCAGGTGGAAGAAGAGGGGGAAGACGCCCAGCGCGCCGCCCCGCGCAGGACCACATCGATGTGGGAAAAGGCCGGAAAAGCTGCGGCAGGCGCGGTTGCCTCCTCGGCAGGTGCGGTGATTGCGGCCAAGATCACCGGCAAGAAAACAAGCGCATCGCCGATGTCCACCGGGCTAACCGCAGTGGTGGGCACAATTGCCACGTCCATCGGCGGGCAGGCCTTTGGCCGCTTTGCACGCGGGATCATGGGTGGGTTGTTGCGTTAAGCTCAAGCTGAGCCCCCTCCTCTGAAGAGGAGGGGGACTTACAGGGCGTTACTTCTTCTTTGCGGCCAGCCAGTCCGACAGGCCCTTGGCATAGAGCGGACGCGACTTGGCCTTTTCAGTGAGCACCGCAATCACGCGGTCAACCGGGCGGGCGGCTTCTGCAGGCACTGTGGCCTTGAACGACTTGAGCTTGTCGATCATCGCCGGGTCATTGGAGCCTGCGCCCAACTGGGCGATAAAGGTGACGCGGCTTTGCGCATCGACCAAAGCTTCGATCTGCGCGCGGTTCGCCAGCGCAAATTCGTAAGTTTCATCGGCGTGAAGGACCGCGGTTGCCACGATCATCGCGGCGCTGGTGGTCTTGCCCGGCGCATCGGTCAGCGCGAGGTCACGCGCCGCCTTGGCCAGCACAGCATCCGCCGGACGGCCCAGCAGGGTGTAGAGGAACTGCCGCTCCACCCCGCTGTTTGAAGCGGCGGCCAGCGTGCGAATGGCATCCCAGTCGGCCTTGGTGGCATTGCGCGCCACGATGTTCAGCCATGTGGTCTTGAGCGGGCCGTCCATCGCCTTGGAATCGGAGGCAAGCAGGCCAAACCGGCGGCGCGCTTCGGCCACCACATCGGCATCGCCCATCGTGCCGAACCCTGCAATCAGGGTAGAGCGCAAATCTGCATCGGGCAGGCTTTCATCGGGCTTGGGTTCAAAGCCAAGTTGCATCAGGCGCGGCTTGTAGGTGGCCGCAATTTTGGCCGCGAGCGCCTTTTGCGCAGGCGCATTCTTGTCCAGCGTACGCCATGCCCCCACGAAATCGCCAAAGGCGCTGCCCAGCACCACCGGATTGGCATTGCCCGGAATGGCGGCCAGCAGATCGAAGGCAGGGCCATAAGGCTGATACCCGCTGGCCGACAGCGCAAGGTTATCAGCAATCAGGCCCAGCTGATCGACCGGAGCAAGGCTGGGCATCGCAGCCTTCAGCGATTGCAGCATCTTTGGCGTATAGAGCGAGCGGTAATAGCCAAGCTGCCCCGCGTTAATCACCACCGGGCCACACCCATTGACGCTGACTGTGGCTTTCCCGCCGTCCAGAATGGTGCGCACTGGGGTGCCCGATCCGCTGGAGACAAGCAGCGGCACTTTCCACTGCTGGGGCTTGGCGGCGACTTCTTCCTTGCGATCGACGCTGAATTCGCTCTGCTCGAGGTTCAGCGTGGCCACGCCCTTCTTGCAGGTCATGCCCGTAACTTTGACAAGCGGAATGCCGGGCTTGGTTGTGAAATCGGCAGCAATGGCAGTCAGGCCCGGAGCACCAGCCTTTTCAATGGCCTGCCACAGATCCTTCGAGCGCGTGTTGCCGAACTTGTGATCGCGCATGTAAGAGCGAAGGCCATCGCGCCACACATTTTCGCCAGCAAAAGCTTCGAGCATCGAAATGACGGCTTCGCCTTTCTGGTAGGTGATCGCATCGAAGGCCTGGTTGGTTTCGTCGACTGTCTTGATCTCCTGCACGATGGGGTGCGTGGTCTTGTAACCATCGAGGCCCATCGCGGCATCGCGGCCATCAACGCGGCCCAGCAACGGGAACCAGTCGGGGTGGAAATGGGCGGTGGCCTTGGTTTCCATCCAGCTGGCAAAGCCTTCGTTCAGCCACAGGTCTTCCCACCAGGCCATCGTAACGAGGTTGCCGAACCACTGATGCGCCACTTCGTGCGCCTGCGTGACAACGATATTCTCACGCGCAGAAGCGCTGGTGATGGCCGGATCATTGAGTAGGATGCGTTCGAACGTGAGGATCGCGCCCCAGTTTTCCATGGCCGAGAAGAACTGCGACTGGCCGGGGGCCGCCACGTTATCCAGCTTTGGCAGCGGATAGGGCTGGCCGAAGTAATCGGCATAATAAGGGATCAGCGGCGCAAGCTCGTTCAGAGCAAAGCGCGATTGTTCACCACTGCCCTTGGGCGCCACGATGCCCACCTGCACGCCGGGGACCGCTTCTTTGGCCATGCGTTCAAAATCGCCGAGCGAGAAGAACAGCAGATAGGACGACATTTTCGGGCTGGTGCCAAAGGTTACGCGCTTAAGCCCGCCTTCGAGCGGTTCTTCCTTGATCACCGGCATGTTGCTGATTGCCATCTGGGTGGCAGGGACCACGGCGGTCAGATCAAATGTTGCCTTGTAGATCGGCTCATCAAACATCGGGGCAAAGCGGCGCGCATCGGGCGCTTCGAACTGGGTGAACAGGCCGCGCACGTCCTTGCCGGTGATCTTGTCAGGATAATCGAGGGCGAACAGCCCGTTGGCCTGTGTGTTGATCACGCCGGTATAGGTGGTGCTCAGGCGGTACTTGCCGGGGCTGAGCGGCTGCGCGGCGGTGAAGCGGGCGGTTTGCGTTCCCGCGTCCATCGTGATGGTCACCGGCACAGCCGTGCCGCCTTCCGGCGTCAGCGTGGCGGCGGAAATGCTCAGGTCCAGCGCATGCAGCGTCAGGAACGGCGTAGCCTCGGTCACCTCAAGATCGACCGACGACTGCCCGCTGAACTTCAGATTGGCGGCGTCGGGCGTGATCGCGATGGTATAGTGCGATGGATGCGCAACGCGGGGCAGATCGGTATGGACGCCTGCCGC
>JBEQBV010000232.1:0-6175 GCA_041639635.1 Novosphingobium sp. | reverse complement strand
CTCCGAACAGCAGGACATAGATAACCGCCAGCAGAGGATCACCAACCGAAGCGACTGCCAGGGTAAGCAGGGCAGCCGATCCTGCCGCGCCATGCACCAGCCCGACAGCCAGCGCTTTCAAGGGAAACTTGTGGGGGTGAGAGTGTTCGTGGCGGCTCGCATCATGGGGCGCCCGTTCGCCAAGATGGCTGTGAGCATGAAAATGACGTTCGCCATCGGAATGATCGTGCAGGTGGAAATGCACCCGTGCCTTGCGCATCCGCCAAAGTACATCACCCCCCAGCAGAATCAGCATGAAGCCAACGGCGCTCTCCAGAAGGGCTGCCGTGCGGCCTGTCAATGCCATGCCCAGCAGGATCACTGCAGAACAGATCGCGAGCAGGGTGAGCGTATGCCCTAGCCCCCACGCAGCACCCCGCAGCACCATCGACCGGCGCGAATTCCGTCCCGTGGCCATGGCACCGACTGCGGCGAGGTGATCGGGTTCGAGCGCATGGCCCATTCCGGCAAGGAAACCCAGGGCGATCAACGAGAGTTGCATGGCAGGTCTTCTCCCTCAGCAGATACGCGGCAGTTGCTCGCCGACCAGCATGTCGACGATCCGGCTTCCGCCGAACAGGCTATGCATGACCACGCGCGGGCTGCGCATCTCTGCCGCGCGCCCGATAATGGCTGCATCGCGCCCTGCCTCGGTTGAGCGCATGGCTGCCAGCGCAGCTTCCGCCTGCTCCTCTGGAACGAACAGCACCAGCGCCCCTTCATTGGCGAGATAGAGTGGATCAAGCCCGAGCAGTTCGCACACGCCCTTGACCTCGGCCCTCATTGGCAATCTGGCCTCGTCGATCTCGATCCCGATGGCCGAGGCTTGCGATATTTCGTTGAGTGCGCTGGCCAGGCCTCCTCTGGTGGCATCCCGCGCACAGCGCACACCCGGTGCGGCTTCGATCACCGCTTCCATCAGGTGATTGAGCGGGCGGCAATCCGAACGAATATCCGCCTCGAAAACCATGTCTCCGCGCGCGGCCAGAATGGCGGCGCCATGATCACCCAGTACGCCGTTGACCAGCGCGACATCGCCCGCGCGAACTTTCTCCGCGGCAAGTTCGCGTCCCGCAGGGATGACTCCCACTCCGGAAGTGGTGACGAACAGCGTATCGGCGGCACCGCGCTCAACCACCTTGGTATCGCCGGTCACGATCCGCACACCGGCCTGGTCGGCCGCCCTACGCATGGCCGCTGCCACGCGGCGTAGCAAGGCGACTTCGGTGCCTTCCTCAATGATAAAGGCCGCCGACAGCCACAGCGGTTGCGCGCCGCCGACGGTAAGGTCGTTAACTGTGCCGCAAACCGCAATCTTGCCGATATCGCCACCGGGGAACTCGAGCGGCTGCACTACGAAACTGTCCGTGGTGAAGGCCAGCCGGGCACCCTCCACGGCCAACATTTCGTGGCTCAACCGCGCCTGGTCTTCCAACCCGTCGGGTTCGAAAACCGAGGTAAACACATCCTCGATCAGATCCCGCATGGCCTTGCCGCCACCGCCATGCGCCAGCGTGACCCGCTCCGCTCGCAGCCGTCCGTTGCCAGTGGGAGTTACAGCGTTCATTGCGCTGGCTCCGGCACCGCATCGATCCCGCCATACTGATAATAGGCGGCACATGCTCCTTCAGACGAAACCATCAGGGCACCCATCGGTGTTTCCGGTGTGCACGACCGACCGAACAGCTTGCACTGCCATGGCTTGATCGCGCCTTTCAGCACTTCGCCGCACTGGCAAGCCTTGGGATCCGGAATGCTAGGCGATGCAACGGCAAATTTTCGCTCAGCATCCCAGGCCGCATAGGCCTCGCGAATCTGGACGCCAGAATGGTCGATCGAGCCCAGCCCGCGCCATTCGAAGAATTCCCGCAGTTCGAATACTTCCGTAACCGCAGCCAGCGAAGCTTCATTGCCATAGCGTGGCACAATCCGGGCATACTGGTTTTCGATCTCCGCCCGGCCTTCGGCCATTTGCCGAAGCACCATCCAAACCGAATGCAATACGTCGAGCGGTTCGAAGCCGGCGACCACCAGCGGACGGTGATAGTCGCGTGCGATGAAGTCATAGGGATCAGTGCCGATGACCATCGAGACATGGCCCGGCCCGAGAAAGCCATCGATCCCCATATCGGGTGAATCGAGGATCGCCTTGATCGTGGGGATGATGGTGATGTGGTTGCAGAACAGCGAGAAATTGCCGATCCCTTCTGCCTGGGCCTGCAGGATTGTCAGGGCTGTGGAGGGCATCGTCGTCTCGAAGCCGAGGCCGAAGAAAACCACTTCGCGGTCCGGGTTCGCACGGGCCAGCGCGAGGGCATCGAGTGGTGAATAGACCATCCGCACATCGGCCCCTTCGGCCTTTGCGCCTAGCAGGCTGAGCCGCGATCCCGGCACGCGCATGGCATCGCCAAACGTAGTGAAGATCACCTCCGGCTTCATAGCCAGTTCCACGCAATCATCGACCCGGCCCATCGGCAACACGCAAACCGGACAGCCCGGCCCATGGGCAAACTCGATTTCCGGCGGAAGCATCTTCTCGATGCCGTATCGGAAGATCGAATGCGTGTGGCCGCCGCACACTTCCATGATGACGACTGGGCGATCGCGCCCGGCCATGATCTGTGCAGTCAGGGCCTCGATTTCCTTGAGCAGGACACCGGCGCGAACCGGATCGCGGAATTCGTCGACATACTTCATGCGCCTGCCTCCAGCGGTGCGGCCCGGTCATTGGCTAGCAGCGTGTGGGTCAGGTCCCAGAGGATGTGATAGGCCGCGAGGTGGCATTCCTGCACCCGGTGGATCGAGCCTGTTGGGACCACCAGCAGATGATCCAGTCCGGCGCGGGCCATCTCGCCCCCGTCACCACCCGCCAGGCCGATCGTGGCAATGCCCATCTCCCGTGCCTTGGCAAAAGCCCGGATGAGGTTTGCGGAATTGCCGCTGGTCGAAAAGCCGATCAGGCAATCACCGTGCCGCCCGTGGGCAATCAGCGGACGCACGAACACATGGTCCTGTCCGACATCATTACCGACTGCCGTCAGCATCGCGACATCGGCCGCGAGGTTGATCGCACCCAGCGCCGGCCTTCCGGCGGTCACTGGATGGAGAAACTCCACCGCGACATGCGCGGCATCACAGCTCGATCCGCCATTGCCCATGGCCAGCAGGCGCCCGCCCTGGCGATAGCTTGCGGCCAGCGTGGTCGCGGCGGCGACCAGCTCGTCTGCCTGTTCTGCAAAAAACTTGCCGAACACCTCAGTGTGGTCCCGAGCCTTGCTCTCAACCGAATGGCGCAGGCTTTGCGCCGAGGCACGGAGCTGTTCGCCACGTCTGCGCATATGCGGATAAAGCGCATTCAAGGCAGGGCCAGTGGTCACCACTGCGCGTCTCCCAACGCGCGATCGCCGTCGCGCATGGCTGCAAGTTCCTGCTGCGCCTCTCCCAGCTCGGTCAGGATGCGCAGTGTTTCGGCCGCCTGATCCTCGTCAATCTTGCTCATGGCAAATCCGACATGGATCAGCACCCATGTGCCGATCAGGTCTTCGACACTGCCTTCGCCAATAACGCAGGCGAGGTTGACCGGGCGCCGCACGCCCGAGACATTGGCCACGCCCAGCTTGCGCCCGGCATCGGTGATCTCCACGATCTGTCCCGGAATACCTAAGCACATACTTCTCTCCCATTTTCGGTTTCCGCGGTCGCTTCGTGCAAATGGGCCATGGCCACAGCGGCCTGCCCCAAAGCCAGACCGCCATCATTGGCGGGCACTCTCGAGTGGCTGAGGACGTTGAGCCCCAGTTGTTCCAATCCTTCATGGACCAGGCGGAACAGCGTGGCGTTCTGGAAACAGCCGCCAGACAGGGCCACAGTATCAGGGCCATCGTCTGCGGTCAGGCGCTGCGCCATGGCCACAACAGACCGTGCGAGGCCGCGATGGAACCGCGCGGACATCACCCCAACAGGCGTATTCAGCAGCAGGTCACCCAGCATCGCCCGCCACACGGCGAGCGGTTCAACATAGGGAAGCCCACGCCCGCCCAGCAACGGAATGGAAAAAGGATAGGCCAGATCGTCCGGCTCATTCAGCGCCGCCGGATCGATTGCTGCTTCCAGCAACATGGCTGCCTGCCCTTCATATTCCTGCCGATCCCAGGCGAGACCGCAGATCGCCGCAGCGGCATCGAACAACCGCCCGCATGAGGAAGAAAGTGGGCTATTGGTGCCGCTGGCGATCATCGCATCGATCGTGGATCGCGGCATGGCGGAAAGGCGGGCAAACAATGGCAGGTCAGCGAAATTCATCGCGAATTCGGCCCAGCCCATCTGCGCCATCAAATGGGCATAGGCATTGCGCCAGGGTTCGCGGATCGCCGCAGTCCCACCCGGTAGTGCGACCGGCTTGAGCATCCCGGCACGACGGTATCCGCGATAATCGCAGATCAGGAACTCACCGCCCCAGATCGTGCCGTCATCACCCAGACCCAGACCGTCAAGCGCGATTCCCAGTACAGGGGCGGCATCGAGCGAGCGGCCGTTTTCTGCCAGACAGGCGGCGATATGGGCGTGGTGATGCTGTACCGCGATCACCGGTCGTCCATCCGCGATTTCGCGCCCATGCTTGGTCGAAAGATATTCAGGATGCGCGTCCACCGCGATTGCCGCTGGCTGATGGTCGTAGAGCTGGGTATAAAGATCGAGGTTGCGGCGCACATCATCTTCGGTGGCCGCATCTTCCAGATCGCCCATGTGCTGGCTCAGCACAGCTTCGCCATCGCGCACCAGACAGAAGCTGTTCTTGAGCTCCGCGCCCATGGCCAGTATTGAAATGTCACGCGGAAAGCCGGTGGGCAGGTCGATAGCTCTGGGGGCATAGCCGCGTGCGCGGCGCAGCAGCCGGACCCGGCCCAGATCGACCCGCGCAACGCTGTCGTCGATCCGGTTGGCAATGTGCCGGTCGTGCATCAGCGCGAATTCGGCAATGCCTTCCAGTTCGGCGCGGGCCTGCTCGTTAGTCGTGCATTGCGGGCGGCCTGAGAGATTGCCTGAAGTCATCACCACCGGGCGCTTCATCCGCCGCAACAGCAGGTGATGTAGCGGGGTGTGCGGCAGCATGAAGCCGATACGGTCCAGCCCCGGCGCAACCGCTTCGGGCAGCGGTTCCCCCGATGCGCGCAGCAACACGATCGGCGCTTCAGGCGATGCCAGCAGTTCGGCTTCCTGTTCCGAGAATTCGGCATAACGGCAGATAACGTCCAGATCGCGCGCCATCAGGGCAAAGGCCTTGCCCCTGCGCCGTTTGCGCATACGCAGATCGGCCACCACCTCCGCGCGGGTGGCATCACAGGCGAGATGAAAGCCGCCAAGCCCCTTGATGGCGACGATATGCCCGTTCATCAGCATGCCGCCTGCGGCATCCACGTCGTCCATCATCGAAAAGGCTTCGTGATTAACAGTACCGGGGCCAAGGCGCTCGATCCATGCGCGCGGTCCGCAAACATGGCACGCGATAGGTTGGGCATGGAAGCGCCGGTCTGTCGGATCGGAATATTGCTCTCCGCATTCCGGGCACATCGCGAAACCTCTCATGGTCGTGCGGGCACGATCATAGGGGCCGGTCTCGATAATCGAGAAACGCGGCCCGCATTCGGTACAATTGGTAAAGGGGTAGCGATAGCGACGCTCGAAAGGATCGCGCACTTCTTCAAGGCAGGCGGAGCAGATTGCCGCATCGGGCGTTACAGCCCCGCGCATGCCGTCACCTTCCGATGCACCGATAACGAAGCTCTCGGGCCGCACAGCATCAATTGCCACGCGTTCTATCGCATCAATCCGCGCCAATGCAGGCAGCGCCGCGCGCAGTTCGCTTTCAAAGCGCGACACCGCTTCGCCCCAAAGGCGAATTTCAACCCCGCTGCTGGTGTTGCGCACATCACCGGTTAGCTCAAGCTCGCGTGCAACCCGCCATACAGTGGGCCGGAAGCCTACGCCCTGCACCTGGCCGCGTACCAGAAGGCGTTCGCCGGTCACCGCGCCAGATTCCACAAAAGGACGCGATTGTTGCCGCTATCGGCAACCGCCACCAGATCACCCAGCGCTGACAGGCCATAGGGCCAGCACAGGCTGTCTCGTTCGGGCA
>JBEQBV010000231.1:0-6188 GCA_041639635.1 Novosphingobium sp. | reverse complement strand
CGATACCGCCGACGGGCGGTGTCACCTCACCGCCGCAAACCTGGTGACGATGCCGCACCGTTCGCAGGAATGGCCCGATACCGTGTGCCAGTTGCGGCTGGCCTTTGCGGACAGCGCGCACTTTGCGTTGCATGATGCGGTGCCCGCCTGCTTTGGCGATGAAGGCGCGGCCAATCACATGCGGATGTGTGCAGCCCATGATGCACCGGGGCTGGAGATATTTGTTTACGGCAAAACCGGCGGCGCGTTTCCGGCGCGGCAGCATGAGCAGGCCAGCCGGGCGGTGGCGCGGGTGCATGGGCTTGATCCGGCGCACTGCTTGTTTGTCGAGCAGTCGGCCGAGGCCATCGCGGCAGGCGCGTTTCACAACGATGTGGTGGCCGTGGCCAACGAGCGGGTGCTGTTTGCGCACGAACAGGCCTTTGCCGATCCCGCAGGCACCTATGCCGCAATCCGGGAGCGACTGCCTGAGGCGGAGATCGTGGTGGTGCCTGCCAGCGCGGTCAGCCTTGGCGATGCAATCAAAAGCTACCTGTTCAACGCGCAACTGCTAACGCTGCCGAGCGGCGAGATGGGCCTCGTGATCCCCATGGAGGCGTGGGACATGCCCTCGGTGCGGGGCTGGCTGGAGGGCCACGTGGCCTCCAACGGGCCGATCCGGCGGGTGTTTCCGGTGGATGTGAAGCAATCGATGGCCAATGGCGGAGGCCCTGCCTGCCTGCGGCTGCGCGTTGTCGCCGATCCTGCCACTGTCGATCCGCGATTTTTGCTGGACGAGGCAAAGATTGCGCGGGCGGAGGCGGTTGTGGCTGCGCACTGGCCTGAACAGATCGATCCTGCTGATCTTGGACGGGAATCTTTGGCGCAGTCGGTCATCGCGGCGCGGGGAGCGTTGCTGGAAATGCTGGGATTGTCGGAACTGGCCTGACGCTTCGCGCGTATTCCTGATGTGCAGGCCTTGCCGGTTTGTCGCCCCGCTTTACAGTGAAGGCGGCGTTAACCAGCAACTTTTCAGCAAACCATGATCTGGCACGATGATTGCTGATGGATTGTCAAAACAAAGGATACCGTTCGGGATGTTGCGCAAAATCGGCCGCCTATTCGTCATCAAAACCCGGTTTGAGGCGTTTGCGGTGATTTATGCGCTGTCTTTGGGCGCAGTTGAGCGGGGCAAGGCATACCTCACCGAATATCCCGGTTTTGGCGGACAGTTGCTTTTTTTGGCGGCGACCGGCGCAGTGTTCATCGCCGGGGCCAAGATCCTGGACGCCGTGCGGATGGAGCGCGAGCAAGCCGAGGCGGCGCGCGAGGCCTGAGGTTTTCTCAGGGTGCTTCGACAAGCTCAGCAGGAGCGGATCGCACACGGAATTCCAAAACATTGTCACCCTGAACTTGGTTCAGGGTTCATCTCTCAACCGAGGCCGCAGCTTGTGAGGCACAATGGATCCTGAACCAAGTTCAGGATGACGAAGCCTGTGTCAGCAATGTCTGCCGAGAGGTGAAGGGCAAGATAATAGGGCGATTCTGTTGCTAGGCTCGCCCCCAGCCCCCGGTTTCCGATTCTGTTACCCGGTTCGGTCCGAACCGTGCTGTCGCTTTATAACTTCAGGGCGTTAGCCCCTAGAATTATGCTGCGAGAGCAAGTGCTTCGTTGTCGTTGGCACTTGTGAGTTGTGAGCCTATAACAGGTTACTCAGCCTGGGCAAAAACAGCGCTTTTCAACACACGTCGATCCTAGTTCGGCCCCATCAACACCCTTGCGACAACAAGGCCCGCATCCCGAGAGACACGGTAGTGATGGTGGAGCCGCCGGGTACCGCCCCCGGGTCCGCTGTGCCTATTGCACGCCGCAGTTTATCACCATAGCCGGTCGAAACCGGCAGGAGTGCATATAGGGCGTGTTGCGGAAATGAAAAGGGGCAGGATTGCGCCCGCCCCTTTCTTCAGTTTGGCGTTTGGCCTTACTTCTTAAGCGCATCGCGGATTTCGGCGAGCAGTTCGACTTCGGTTGGCCCGGCAGGTGCGGCGGGCGCTTCAGCAGGCTTTGGCATCAGCTTGTTGGCCTGGCGCACGATCAGGAAGATCACGAAGGCTAGAATCAGGAAGTTGATGATGGCGGTGATGAACGATCCCCAGCCCAGCATCGCAACGCCTGCGGCCTTGAGCGCGGCGTAAGTCATCTCGCCCTTGTAGTCCGCCGGGATTGCGCCCAGCACCATGAACTTCTGGCTGAAATCAATGCCACCGGTAATCAGGCTGATCAGTGGCATCAGCACATCGTCGGTCAGCGACGAGACGATTTTGCCGAAAGCAGCACCGATGATCACACCGACCGCAAGATCGAGCACGTTGCCACGCGCGATAAACGCCTTGAATTCTCCGAGCATGTCGACCAGCCCCCTAAAAGAAACATTAACCAAATTGGACGGCTGATCTGCCATCCACAAGGCAGCGCGGCAAGCCACAAACGGTTGCAATCCGGTTCCATACTTGAACGGGTGCGCAAGACCTCTATCTCTTGAGGCATCCGGGCCGCCGAAGTGGCCCTATTTAGGGGATGACTTTTCAATGGCCGAAAACCGTTTGAACAAGATTGGTCGCTTCAGCCAGATCGCTTTTGCCACCGCTGCCGCTGCCAGCCTTTCGGCCTGCGGGATCAATTCCGTGCCCACGGCAGAGGAAGAGGCCAAGGCACGCTGGGCCGATGTGGAAAGCTCGTATCAGCGCCGCGCCGACCTGATCCCGAACCTTGTCGCCACGGCCAAGGGTGCGGCGGCATCGGAAACGACGATCCTGACCAATGTGACGAACGCGCGCGCTGCAGCCACGTCGATCAACATCACCACTGACGATCTTTCGAATCCTGCAGAGTTCGAGAAATTCCAGAACGCGCAGAACCAGTTGACGCAGGCGCTGGGCCAGTTGCGCACGGTGGTGGAAAACTACCCGCAGCTGCAAAGCCAGGCGCGTTTTGCTGATCTGATGGTGCAACTGGAAGGCACCGAGAACCGCATCAATGTGAGCCGCACGCGGTATAACGAAGCGGTGCAGGCCTATAACACCACGATCCGCACATTCCCCGATGCGATCGGTGCCAAGCTGATTCATGGGGCCAAGCCGATGGTGCCGTTCAAGGCAGCCGCCGGTGCGGAAGCCGCGCCGACGGTGAACTTCGACATGAACGCGCCATCTGCGCCAGCCCCTGCTCCGGCAACTGGACAATAACATGAACCGCCCCCCAAGGGCTTTGGCGCGGGCATTGTGGCAGATTTGGGCGGTGCTGCTTCTGCTGATGGCAGGCGCAGCCCACGCTGCCCTGCCCGCGCGGCCCGATGGCCCCGTGCTGGATCAGGCCAATATCCTGCCTGATGCGGATGAGGCGGCGCTTTTCCAAAAGCTTTCCACCTACAATGCGCAGACCGGGCGGGCGATTATCGTGGCCACTGTGCCATCGCTCGATGGGCTGGACGTGGCCGATTACGCGCAGCAACTGGCGGAAAGCTGGGACATTGGCGGGGCGAAGACCGAGCAGGGCGTGCTGTTCCTGATTGCCCCTGCTGACCGCAAGCTGCGCATCCATGCCGCGCGTGGGGTGCAGGAGCGCCTGCCAGACGTGCTGGCTGGCCGTATCCTGCGCGACGAGGTAACGCCGCGCTTTCGCGCAGAAGACTATGTGGGCGGGGTGAATGCCGCTGTCGATCAGATCATCACGCAATTGAATCGCGATCCTGCCGATGCCAAGGCGATTGCCGAGGCGGCTGCGGCAGCGCAGCGCGAAGGCGATGCGGGTGGTGGAAGCACGATTGCCAGCGCGATATTCTGGATCATCCTTATCATAGTGGCGATTGCCATCTTCGGGCGGCGCAATCGCGGTTTTGCGCATCGCCGCAGCGGGATTGATCCGGGCGTAGTGCTGTGGGGTATCAGCGAGATTGCCAGAGCAGCCTCGCACAGCAACAGCAATTCCGGCTGGGGCGGCTCTGGCTGGGGCGGATCGGATTCCGGCGGGGGTTTTGGCGGATTTGGCGGCGGCGGTGGCGGCTTTGACGGCGGCGGCGCTTCGGGAGACTGGTGATGGCAAAGCCTGTAATGACCACCGCCGATCACACGATCGTGTCCGATGCCGTTGCCGCGGCAGAAGCCCACAGCGCGGGAGAAATTGTCACCATCGTGACGTCGCGGTCGGATGCCTATCATGACATCGCCCTCATCTGGTCTGCCGTGACAGCCCTTCTGGCGCTGACTGCGCTGGAAATTGCACCTGCGTTCTACCTTGGGCTGGTGGAGCGAATGCTGGGCCTGTGGGGCCACGAATGGACGCCGCGTGGCGTGCTGGGCGTGGCCATTACCGTAGCGGCGATCAAGTTCATCGCGATGTATCTGCTGATGCGGTTCACGCGGCTGGGCCTGTGGCTGACGCCAAGGTTTGTCCGCAATGGGCGTGTGCGGGCGCGAGCGATGACCTGCTTTCGGGTGGGCGCAGAGAGCCGCACTTCGGGGCGCACTGGGGTGCTGATCTATGTCAGCCTTGATGAGCACCACGCCGAGATCATCGCCGATGCGGCCATCGCCTCGAAAGTTGCCCCGGATACGTGGGGCTATGCAATGAAAGCCATGCTCGATCCGCTGCGGGCGGGCCAGATTGCCCAAGGCATTGCCGCTGCCGTTGCCGAAGTGGGCACGGTTCTGGCCGAACACCTGCCCCGCCAAGCCGATGATGCCAACGAACTGCCAGACAGGTTGATCGAAGTATGAGCCTTGAAGAAGAGTACCGCGATCACCCCGAACTGGTGCAGTGGGAAGGCCGCTATATCGTGGCCAAGACGCGCGGCAGGTGGGAATACGTCGGTCGCAATCGCAACATCAAGGCAGCAGTGATCCTGGCGATCGAGGATGGCCACGTGCTGCTGGTCGAACAGTTTCGCGTTCCGCTGGGCCGCCCCTGCATCGAATTGCCCGCAGGCCTGATCGGCGATGAGGCTGGCGCAGAAAACGAGGATGCCGCAGTGGCTGCTGCGCGCGAACTGGAGGAGGAAACCGGCTATCGGCCCGGCCGGATCGAATCGCTGGGCGAGTTCCATTCGTCGCCCGGCATGGTGACCGAAGCTTTCACGCTGTTCCGCGCGCTGGATTTGGAAAAAGTTTCCGAAGGCGGCGGGGTTGAGGGTGAAGGCATCACCGTGCACCGGGTTGCCCTTACGGAAATCGAGGTCTTTCTGGCGGCCAAGCGGGCCGCAGGATATGCCATAGATACGCGGATGCTGTTGTTGCTCTCGCCTTCGATCATGGGCTGATACTTCTGGCGCTTGCGCGATGCGGCGCGAGTTGCTTCCTTCCCTTCCAACACTCTTTGCGCCCCCAAGCAGGCGGGGAAGCATGGGTTATGGGTGGTGGACGCGCAGATAATCAGGAGAGAGCATGATGGGTAGAGTTCAGGGCAAGAAAGCCCTCATCACCGGCGCGGCACAAGGCCTTGGCGCGGCCCATGCGTGGATGCTGGCGCGTGAGGGGGCAAAGGTGCTGCTGACCGATATCAACGGCGATGGTGCCGCTGCAAAGGCAGACGCGATCAACGCCGAACTGGGCGCTGGCACTGCCTTTGCGATGCAGCACGATGTGACCAGCGCCGACGACTGGGGCAAGGCCGTGGCGCTTGCCGCTGAGAAGCTAGGCGGGCTTTCGGTGCTGGTGAACAACGCAGGCGTGGGCGTGCGCGGCAATATCGAAACCTGCACGCTGGAGGAATGGCATCGCGGCTTTGCCATCAACGTCGATTCCGTGTTTCTGGGCTGCCAAAAGGCCCTGCCGCTGCTGCGGGAAAGCCAACCCGCCTCGATCATCAACATCAGTTCCATCGCCGGGCTGATCGCGTCTGACACCATGCCGGGATACAACGCAAGCAAGGCGGCCGTGTGGATGCTGTCCAAATCGGTCGCGCTTTATTGCGCCAAGCGCGGCTGGGACATCCGCTGCAATTCGGTCCACCCGACCTTTGTGGACACCCCGATCCTTGATGGCATTGCCACCAACGCCAACATCGAAAAATCCGTGGTCATGGGCAAACTCGCCCGCCAAATCCCGCTGGGCCGCGTGGGCGAGCCGGACGAAATTGCGGCAGGCGTGCTCTATCTGGCGAGCGACGAGAGCCGGTTCATGACCGGCGCTGAGCTGAAGCTGGACGGCGGGAT